>CAIRTN010000385.1 GCA_903881515.1 uncultured Rhodospirillales bacterium
ACCGGGTCCCGCGCCAGCCGCGGGAAGTCCAGAAACACCATCGGGATCTCGGCGGCCACCAGCCGCTCGATCAGCGTATGGAACCCCACCGCCAGCACGCGGGCCTGGTCCAGCGCCTCCAGCGAATACACCACGCCCCCCGGCGCCGCTCCCCACGAATCCCACGGCCGCTTCAGCATGGTCAGCCGCGGCGCCTGCGCATGCATCGCCTGCCGCTGCACCACGATCCGGCTCGCCGCCGCATCCTCCAGCCGCCGCACCGGCATGATCACCGCCTCGATGCGGATCTCCGAGTCCGCCAGCACGCTGTCGATCACCTGGTACAGCCACGGTGATTTCACCACATACGGCAGATGCACCGCCAGGCCCGGCAGCGGCAGATCCTCGAACCCGGCATTCGCCCCCTCGAACCACTGCCCGTCGCCATGCTTCTGCACATGCGTCTGCAACCCCAACTCGCCCAGCAGCCGCACCAGGAACGATGTCCCGGCCCGCCCGGTGCCGGCGATAAACAGATGCGGCCTGGCTTCGCTCAATTCCCACTCTCCCGGTCGATGGACGCTCGCCCATCCCGGCGATACCATCCCCCGCATCGGGAGGACACGATGAAAATAACCGGGATCAAGACCTTTCTCATGCAGGCCGGCTCGCCGCCGAACTCCAAGGCCTGGGCCGCGAACTACGACACCATCAATTCCGGCTGGCGCAACTGGCTGTTCGTCAAAGTCTATACCGACGAAGGCATCACCGGCGTCGGCGAATGCTCCGGCTGGCCGCGGGTGATCGAAACCGCCGTTACCGACCTCGCCAGCATTCTCGTCGGCGAAGACCCGATGCACATCGAGAAGCTGTGGCAGAAGATGCAGGTCGCCATCATGGGCCACGGCATGACCGGCGTAGTCGGCGGCGGCGCGATGACCGGCATCGACATGGCGCTGTGGGATATCAAGGGCAAGGCGCTCAACACCCCGGTCTGGAACCTGCTCGGCGGCAAGCTGCGCGACAGCATCCGCATCTACGCCCACGCCAAAACCCCTGACATGGCCCTCGAACTGAAAGCCCAGGGCATCACCGCGGTGAAAGCCGGCGGCATGGCCGATCCGGTGGAGATGATGGAGAAACTCCGCGCCGCCGTGGGTTCCGACATGGATCTGATGATCGACTGCCACGGCCCGCCATGGCTGACCACCGCTGACGCCATCGCCCTCGGCCGCCGGCTGGAGCCGCTCGACCTGCTGTTCATGGAAGACCCGATCCCCCCCGAACAGGCCGACGGCTACGCCCGCATCCGCGACGCCGTCGCCATCCCGCTCGCCGCCGGCGAACGCGCCGCCACCATCTGGGGCCTGCGTCCGCTGATCGAACAGGGTCTGGTCGACGTGGTGCAGCCCGATACCGGCCGTGCCGGCGGCATCACCCAGATGAAGAAGATCGCCGCCATGGCCGAGGCGCACGGCATCATGTTCGCCCCGCATTCCGGCTCCCTCGGCCCGATCGCCGAATACGCCGCCCTGCATCTGATGGCGTCCATCCCGAACGCGCTGATGCTGGAACGCATCGAAATCGACTGGCCCGGCCGCAACGACGTCATCACCCCGGTGCCCAAAACCGTCGATGGCCACATCGCGGTGCCCAACACTCCCGGCCTCGGCGTCGACATCGTCGAGTCCGAAATCGCCAAATACCCATCGGTCCGCAACGTCGGATTGGGCGGAGGGGACTACGCCCCCGGCACCGGCGGCAGTTTTGTCTATGCTCAACCGCGTTTCATGAGGTCGAAATGGCTGGGGAAATAGTTCCCCCGCCTTCCGGCTTTGCTATAAGCCGCCCCATGGACACGCTCATCTCTGACGCCGCGATGGAAATCGCCCGGCGGCGCACCTTCGCGATCATCTCGCACCCCGACGCCGGCAAAACCACGCTCACCGAGCGCTTGCTGCGCGCCGGCGGCGCGATCCAGCTCGCCGGCAACGTCCGCGCCAAGGGCGAGCGGCGCCGCACCCGCTCGGACTGGATGAGCATCGAACGCGAACGCGGCATCTCGGTCGTCACCTCGGTGATGACCTTCGAGCACAACAACTGCGTCTACAACCTGCTCGACACCCCCGGCCACGAAGACTTCTCCGAAGACACCTACCGTACCCTCACCGCGGTCGACGCCGCGGTGATGGTGATCGACGCGGCCAAGGGCATCGAGGCCCGCACCCGCAAACTGTTCGAAATCTGCCGCCTGCGCGACATCCCGATCATCACCTTCATCAACAAGATGGACCGCGAGGCGCAGGACCCGTTCGCCCTGCTCGACGAGGTTTCCTCCGCCCTGGCGCTGGATACCGCGCCCGTCACCTGGCCGGTCGGCCGCGCCTCGGAGTTCGTCGGCACCTACGACGTCCGCAAACGCACCTACCGGCTCACCGCCGAACTCGGCCAGTCCGATCCCCGCATGATCCAGGTCGATCAGGAGATGGAACTGGTCCGCTCCGCCCTGCCGGAATTCGACGAAGCCTCCTTCGCCGCCGGCCATCTCACCCCGGTGTTCTTCGGCTCGGCGATCCGCGAAATCGGCGTCGCCGACCTGCTCGACGGCCTCGCCGAATACGGCCCCCGCCCCCGCGCCCAGCTTGCCGATACCCGCGTCGTCGAGGCCAACGAGCCGAACCTGACCGCCCTGGTGTTCAAGATCCAGGCCAACATGGACCCCAACCACCGCGACCGTATCGCCTTCGCCCGCGTCTGCTCCGGCAAGCTGATGCGGGGCATGCGCCTCAAACAGGTCCGCACCGGCAAGCTGATCCCGCTGCACGCCCCGCAATTCTTCTTCGCCCGCGACCGCCAGATCGCCGACGAAGCCTATGCCGGCGACGTCGTCGGCATCCCCAATCACGGCACTCTGCGCATTGGCGACACGCTGAGCGAATCCGAAGACCTCAATTTCGTCGGCGTGCCCTATTTCGCCCCGGAAATCCTCCGCCGCGTCCGCCTCGATGACGCGATGAAGGCCAAGAAGCTCCGCCAGGCGCTGCAGGAACTCGCCGAGGAAGGCGTCGTTCAGCTGTTCCGCCCGCGCGACGGCTCGCAACCCATGGTCGGCGTCGTCGGCACCCTGCAGCTGGACGTGCTGAAGGCCCGTCTGAAAGCCGAATACACCGTCGGCATCGGCTTCGAGGAAAGCCCCTACCAGCTCGCCCGCTGGATCTCCGGCGATCGGCTGAAGGTCGACCGTTTCGTCGAGGCCAACACCAGCTCAATCGCCGACGATGTCGATGGCGACCCGGTCTACCTCGCCACCTCCAACTTCATGATGCGCCGCACCGCCGAGCATAATCCGGACCTGACCTTCCGCGACATCAAGGACTTCAAGGACAAGATCGCCGCGTGAGCACGCATCATGGCAAGGTGATGGACATCGATGCCGCGATGTCCCGCGTTCCCCCCGGCACGCGCCTGATGATGGGCGAATTCGTCGGCGCCGGCGAACCGGCCCGTTGCATCGAATGGCTGCTGGAACACCGCATCGACCGGCTGACCCTGCTGGCGGTCACCTCCGGCCTGCGCGGCGACTTCCTGATGGGCAAGCTGTTCGCCGCAGGCCTGATCGCCGAATACATCGGCACCCATGTCGCCACCTCCAACGAAGCGTCCGACGCCTATCTCTCCGGGCAGATGCTGGTGAAACAGATCTATCCGATGGGCACCTGGGCCGAGATGGTCCGCGCCGGCGGCATGGGCCTCGGCGGCGCCCTGGTCCCGGTCGGCGTCGGCATCCTTGACGCCCCCGGCCTGTTCCCCGACATGGACGCGCCGAAGCGCACCATCGACATCAACGGCAAAACCTATTTCGTCGAACCCGCACTCACCGCCGAAGTCTCCATCATCCGCGGCTGGCGCGCCGATCCGCTGGGCAATGTCGAGTTCCGCTATACCTCGACGCAGAACCAGAAAGACATCGCGATGGCCGGCAAATTCACCATCGCCGAAGTCAGCGAGATCGTCCCGGTGGGCACGATCCCCCCCGAACGCGTCGGCTGCCCCGGCCCCTTCGTCAACGCCGTGGTGCAGGGCTATTCGCTCGCCGAGCAGCACAAGCTCTACCGCGACCAATGGATCAAGCTCGGCCGCCTGCCGCCCGTGGACGCCGTATGAAGCCGCACCAGGACCCGCGGGTGATCATCGCCCGCCGTTGCGCGCTGGAACTGCGCGACGGCGAGGTGGTCAATCTCGGCATCGGCATTCCGACGATGACGGCGAACTACCTGCCCCCCGGCATCAACGTGATCTTCCATTCCGAAAACGGCTGCTTCGGCTTCGGCCCGAAGCCCGCCACGCTCGGTGCCGACAGCGATATGAGCAACGCCAGCACCGAACCGGTGACCCTGCTGCCAGGTGCCGCGATCATGGACCTCGCCACCTCGCTCGGCGCCATGCGCAACGGCTATATCGCCACCTCGGTGCTCGGCGGCCTCGAAGTCGACCAGGAAGGCAACCTTGCCAACTGGGCCTATAAGCGCCACGGCAAATGGTGGCCCGGCATCGGCGGCGGCATGGATCTCTGCTACGGCGTCCCCCGCATCATCGCAGCCCTGCAGCACACCGACAAACACGGCCACAGCAAAATTCGCAAACGCACGGATCTGCCGTTGACTGGCAAACGCTGCGTCAAGGTGATCATCACCGATCACGCCGTGTTCGACGTCACCGCCGAAGGCCTCGTGTTGCGCGAGGCCTACCCCGGCCTGACGGTTGATAATATCCGCGCCATCACCGAGGCCGACTTCACCGTCTCCGCCAATTTCGGGCCGATGCCGGTGGCCTAGATCCGCCGATACCGCCGCATGACCTCCTGCAACCGGTCATGCGGCAACGCATGCACCACCCGGCCCTCGCGCCCGGTGGTGGTGGTCGCCGCGACCATGGCGTTCAGGATCGCCTCCTCCGTCGCCTCGGCCGCGGCCTGAAACAACGAGGTCATCGCCACCGGCGCCAGCATCCGCACCGTGCTGATGGCCTCCCCCGCGCAGGGCGTATTGCCCGTCGAAAACGCGATGAAGATATCGCCCGACCCATTGCTGCCGATACCCCCCACCCAGGCCAGCCCCGTCGTCGCGCGGCGCGCCAGGCGCTGGCACTGGATCGGCAACAGCGGCGCGTCGGTGGCTACCACCACGATGATCGACCCCGCCTCCCGCGGCATGGTGCGGTGGCTGGGCACCACATCCGGCCCGATCTCGCGGCCGACCGGCACGCCATCGACGCGGAACAGGTCCCGCGCCCCGTAATTCGCCTGCACCAGCACGCCGACGGTGTAGCTTTCGCCGGACTCAACCACCACGCGCGAGGCAGTACCGGTGCCGCCCTTGAACTCATGCGCGATCATCCCGGTGCCGCCGCCGACGCAACCCTCGGCGATCGCGCCGGGCCGGGCGGCATCCATCGCCGCGATCGCCAGTTCGGTGGTGACCGGAAACCGCTCGCTTTCCGACAGCCAGCCGTCATAGGTCTCGGCGGCAACCGGCAGGTGAAATGCCTGCGTCGCCCCGTCCCGCAGCGCCACCGCGCTGATCGCATCGCGCACCGTGCCGACCGACCAGGTGTTGGTGATGCAGATCGGCGCGCCGAGCAGCCCCTGTTCGGCGATCCAGACCATGCCGGTCATCTCGCCATTGCCGTTGAAGCTGTGGCAGCCGGCGAAGCAGTAATCGGACCAGATCCGGTCGCGGGCCCGCGGCCAGATCGCGGTGACGCCGGTGCGCACGATGTGCGGGTGGTCTTCGATCAGGGTGGCGTAGCCGACCTCGACGCCGGGCACATCGGTGATCGCGTTGAGCGGGCCGGTTGGCAACTGGCCGGTGCTGAGTCCGAGGTCCCTGAGCCGTGTCATGTCGATTTGCCCTCCAAGCTGCAACGCGCTTCCATGCTGCCGCAACACGGGGGACCGCGCCATGGCAGACAGCATCACGCTCGACTTGCCGACCAACAAGATGATCGGCCGCATCGAGAATGGCGTCGGCTGGATGGTGTTCAACAACCCCGAGCGCCGCAATGCCGTGTCGCTGGAAATGTGGGACGGCATGAGCCGCATCCTCAAGCGCTTCGAGGAAGACGAGACCGTACGGGTGATCGTGCTGACCGGTGCCGGCGAGCAGGCCTTCGTCTCCGGCGCCGATATCAGCCAGTTCGAAAAGCAGCGTTCCACGCCGGAGGCGATCGCCGCCTATGACGCGGTGGCCGGCGAGGCGCAGCGCCGCCTGCAGTCGATCGGCAAGCCGACGATCGCGATGATCCGCGGCTACTGCATCGGCGGCGGCATGGGCATCGCCATCGGCTGCGACATGCGCATCGCCGCCGAGGGCTCGAAATTCGGCGTGCCGGCGACGCGGCTCGGCCTGGGCTACGGCGCCTCGGGGGTGAAGAAGCTGATGGATTTGGTGGGCCCCGCCTTCACCAAGGAGATCTTCTACACCGCGCGGCATTTCTCCTCGGCCGAGGCGCTGGCGATGGGCCTAGTGAACCGCGTAGTGCCGGCCGAGGGGCTGGAGGCCGATGTGGCGGCCTACTGCGCCACCATCGCCGACAACGCGCCGCTGACCATGCGCGCGATCAAGATCGCGGTGGAGGAAATGTCCCGCGCCTCGACCGAGGTCGACCACGCACGCTGCGAGGCCGCTGTGAAGGCCTGCTTCGACAGCGAGGACTATATCGAGGGCCGCCGCGCCTTCATGGAAAAGCGCCGGCCGGTCTTCCGGGGCCGCTGAGCACCGCCTAGACTTCCTGAAAATGCCGAGGAATCGCCCATGCCGCGCATCTTGTTTGTTCCCGTCGGCGCGCCCGACATCCAGTTTGCCGAGGGACTTTGCCCGCCCGGCTTCGAACTGATCGAGGCCGCCGCCGGCAGTCCGGAATTCGCCGACGCCATCGCCGAGACCGACTACCTGATCGGCCTCGGCGACCGCACGATGAACGATGCGTTCTATGCCAAGGCGAAGAAGCTGAAACTGGTGCAGCTGCTCAGCGCCGGCTACGACAAATGCGATATCGAATCCGCCCGCCGCGCTGGGGTGCCGATCTGCAACAATGGCGGCGCCAACTCGGTGGCGGTGGCTGAGCATGCTTTGCTGCTGATGCTCGCGGTCAGCCGCCGGCTAGTCTGGCAGCACAAGAACGTCTCGTCCGGCCGCTGGCGCGGCAATGACTGGCAGGAGAAGCACGTGTTCGAGCTGGAGGGCAAAACCCTCGGCATCATCGGGCTCGGCACCATCGGCAAGAAGGTCGCCCGCCTCGCGCGCGCCTTCTCGATGAACGTGATCTATTTCGACATCCTGCGCCTGTCCGAAGCCGAGGAGGACGCGGTCGGCGCCCGGTTCCGGCTGATGAGCGAGGTGCTGGAGCAGTCCGACATCGTCAGCCTGCACGTGCCGCTGCTGCCGACGACGCGGCACATGATCTCCACCCGCGAGCTTGTCCGGATGAAGCCGGAAGCGTTCCTGATCAACACCTGCCGCGGTCCGGTGGTGGACGAGCCGGCGCTGGCCAGCGCGCTCGCCGATGGCTCGATTGCCGGCGCCGGGCTCGATGTATTCGAGCAGGAGCCGCCGCCGGCCGACAACCCGCTTTTCACCATGGACAACGTGGTGCTGACCGCGCACATGGCCGGCCCGACCTGGGAGAACCGCTCCAAGCGCTTCCGCAACGCCTATGACAACGTGCTGCGCGTCGCCCGTGGCCAGCGGCCGAGCTGGATCATTCCCGAACTGCAGGATCTGGAGATGCGCCGGTGACCTGGGCAGAGATCATTGTCGACGTATTGAAGCGCAACAACATCCGGCTGGTGCCCTATGTGCCGGATAATGTGCTGACACCGCTGATCAAGGCGATCAACGAGGATCCGTTCTTCACCGCCTTCACCTGCACCCGCGAAGAGGAAGCGGTTGGCATCGCCGCCGGCGCCTGGATGGGCGGGATGCGCAGCCTGATCCTGATGCAGACGTCCGGCTTCGCCACCCTGCCGAACGCACTGGCCAGTCTGTCGGTGCCGTTCCAGATCCCGATCGTGATGCTGGTCTCCGAGCGCGGCACGCTGGGCGAGTTCAACATCGGCCAGGCTTTGGTGGCCAAGACCATGCGCCCGGTGCTGGACGCGCTGGCGATCGAGCATCACACGCTGGCGCGGCTCGACGAGGTCGATTTCATCACCGATCGCACCATCAAGCAGGCGGTGGCGACGCAGCAGCCGGGCTGCCTGATTCTTTCGCCGCAACTCACCGGGGGCAAAGTGCTGTGACCGCGTTTTCCAACCGTCCGCAAACCCGCGACAGCGTCAAGATTATGTCGCGCCTCGATCTCACCAAGCGGCTGGTGGCCAAGCTGCACAAGCACGAGGCGGTGATCGGCGGCATCGGCAATACCAATTTCGACCTGTGGGCCTCCGGCCGCCGTGCGGAGAATTTCTACATGCTGGGCAGCATGGGCCTCGCGGTGCCGATCGCGCTTGGGCTCGCCATTGCGCAGCCGGAACGCGGGGTGATCGCGCTGGAGGGCGACGGGTCGATCCTGATGCAGTTGGGCTCGCTCGCCACCGTGGCGTCGCGCGCACCGAAGAACCTGCTGATCGTGGTGATGGATAACGGCACCTATCAGATCACCGGTGGCCAGCCGACGGCGACCGGGCTGGGCGCGGATATCGTCGCCATCGCCAAGGGCGCCGGCCTGTCGCAGGCCGCCTGGGCCGCCGACGAAGGCCATTTCGAGGAAATGGCCGATCAGGCACTGGCCGAGCCCGGCCCTTGGCTGATCGCTGTGCGGCTGGATGCGGAAAAGCCGAAGATCCAGACCACCCGCGACCCTGTGCAGATCCGCTCGCACTTCATGCGCGGCATCGGCACCCAGCCGGCCTGGGGAAGCTGAACGCAGCATTACGAGAAATTCACCGAGGTTAACCTTTCGTGACTGATGTCGGCTGCATTGTGTGGGTAGGATGCCCACGCAATGCAGGCCGGAGGTCAGAGTCGCATGCAGCCGGCCTCGGGGGCAGAAAGCCCGCGACGATGTGATGACTGGGCGGATTATGCCGCGCGCGTTGGGCTGACGGATGGGCGGTTGCCGGATTTTCTGGTGGTGGCGCCGCCGAAGACCGGCACCACCTGGCTGGCCGCGCAACTTTCGCGTCATCCGGCGGTGCTGGTGCCGCCGGAAAAGGAAGTGCGGTATTTCGACCGGCATTGGCGCTCGCAGGGGCTGGGCTGGTATTGCGCGCGCTTCCCGGCCGCCCCCGGGCAGATCGCGGGCGATGTCACGCCCGGCTACGCGCTGCTGCCGTCAACTGCGATTGCCCATATCGGCCGGCTGAAGCCCGAGATGAAGCTGATCGTGCTGCTGCGCGACCCCATCGCGCGGGCGTGGTCGCACCTCAAGCACACCTTCCGGCATGGCGAGGCGAATTTTGCCGATACGGCGCCTATGGTGGACAGCGTTGCCGAGTTGCCGCTTGCGGCGATGCTGCGCAACCTGATCGATGACTACACGCTGAGTTCAGGCGATTACGTGTCGATCATGCGCCGCTGGCTGGCAGTGTTCCCGAGGCGGCAGATGCATGTCGCGTTCCTGGAGGAGATCGAGGCCGCACCGGTGCGCACGCTGGAAGCGATCACCGATTTCCTCGGTGTTGAACCAATGCTAGATCGGAAGAGCACACG
>CAIRTN010000386.1 GCA_903881515.1 uncultured Rhodospirillales bacterium
CCGCCAGGCTCAAGGGCGCGAACCCCTTCGACGTCATCGTCGCCACGCTGGCCTGACAATCGCCCGGCGCGCCCCAGCGCGGAAAATCACGCTTCAAAATGGGGGTGGGTAATTACGAGGACACAGAGGAAGCAAGTAAGAGGAGTGTTCTGAAAACCTCCTTTACTTCTCTTCTCTGTGTTCTCTGTGCCTCTGTGGTCAATCTACTTGTTTTCTGTCGCCCCTCGCGCGTCGGATGACCGCCGGAGTACAATTATCAAAACGTCTCTCACTGCATCGCCAGCACGGGATCGCGCAACGACGCGGTATCGAACAGCCCCTGCCAGTACATCAGCGGGCAGCCGACGCCGGCTTTCAGGTCGTAATTGCGTGCGACGATGACGACGGGGACCTGGCCTTCGCGGAACGCGCGGCGGACGCGGCGTTCGGTGGTGGGGTCGAGTTTCAGTTTCGGGTCTTGCGTGTCGAGGATTTTGTGCATCGCCAGGCGTTCGAGGGCGATGCAGTGATTGGGCGTCTTCTCGATCACCAGCGGGATGATCGCGATGAACGCAAACAGCATGAGGAACCACAGGAACTTCATGTTACCTCGCGCGATCGCTGGTCGTGGACCCCACCCCTTGCGGGGCGGGGGTGGGCACGTAGATTAGCCGACGATGTCGGTGCCGGCGAAGAAATAAGCAATTTCAATCGCGGCGTTCTCGGCGCTGTCGGAACCGTGCACGGAGTTGGCTTCGATGCTTTCGGCGAATTCCTTGCGGATGGTGCCCTCGGCGGCGTTGGCCGGGTTGGTGGCGCCCATCACTTCGCGATTGGCGGCAACAGCGTTCTCGCCTTCCAGCACCTGGACCACGACGGGGCCGGAGGTCATGAAGGTCACCAGATCGCGGAAGAACGGGCGGGCGGAGTGCACGCCGTAGAACGCCTCGGCCTGTGCCGTGGTCATCTGGATGCGGCGCTGGGCGACGATGCGCAGCCCGGCGGCTTCGAGCTTGGCGTTGACCTTGCCGGTCAGGTTGCGGCGCGTGGCGTCTGGCTTGATGATGGAGAAGGTGCGTTCGATCGCCATGTTGGTCGGCCTCTTGGGGGTTGTTCGGTCCGGCGGGGGATTAGAGCAGGGCCGCGCGGCGGGCAACCCCTACCCTTGCTGGGGCGCCCCGCGCTAAACCCTGTCCCATGAGTCTTTTAGTGATCTCCGACGTGACGATCCGCCTCGGCGGGCGTGTGCTGCTCGACCAGGCCAGCCTGACGGTGGAGGCTGGCCGGCGCATCGGTCTGGTCGGGCGCAACGGCGCGGGGAAATCCACGCTGCTGAAGGCGATCGCCGGCGATCTGCATATCGATGGCGGGGAAATCCGGTTGGCGCAGCGCGCCAAGCTCGGCACCGTGGCGCAGGAAGCGCCGGAGGGCGATGCCTCGCTGGTGGAAATCGTGCTGCGCGGCGATCCCGAACGGCTGGCGTTGCTGGCGGAGACCGAGACGGCGCCGCCGGAGTGGCTGGCGGCGATCCATGATCGTTTGGTGACAATCGGCGCCGACAGCGCGCCGGCGCGGGCAGCGGCGATTCTGGCCGGTCTGGGCTTCGATGCCGCGGCGCAGGCGCGGCCGGTGGGCAGTTTCTCCGGCGGCTGGCGGATGCGCGTGGCGCTGGCCACCGCGTTGTTTTCGGCGCCCGACATGCTGCTGCTGGATGAGCCGACGAACCATCTGGATCTTGAGGCGACGCTGTGGCTGGAAACCTGGCTCGCCAAGTTTTCCGGCGCGGCTTTGGTGGTCTCGCATGACCGCGGCTTGCTGGACCGCTGCGTCGACAGCATCGCCCATCTGGATCGCGGCAAGCTGAGCCTGACGCCGGGCGGCTATGACGAGTTCGTGCGCATCCGCACCGAGCGCGCGGCGCAACAGGCGGCGGCGGCCACCAAGATCGCCGCACAGCGCGCGCATATGCAGGAATTCGTTGACCGCTTCCGCTACAAGGCCAGCAAGGCCCGGCAGGCGCAGGCGCGGCTGAAAGCCATCGCCAAGCTGCCGATGATCGACAGCGTGCTCGAGGACGCGCCAAGCCGGTTCAACTTCCCGCAGCCGCAACAGATCGCCCCGCCGGTCATCGCGCTGGACCGCGTGTCGGCGGGTTACGACGGCAAGCCCGTGCTGCGGGGCATGACCCTGCGGGTCGACATGGATGACCGCATCGCCCTGCTCGGCGCCAACGGCAACGGCAAATCCACCCTGGCCAAGCTGATCGCCGGCCGGCTGCAGCCGCTCTCGGGTGAGATGAAGCGCGGGCCGAAGCTGAAAGTGGGCTATTTCGCGCAGCGTCAGACCGACGAACTGGTGCTGTCGGAAACCCCGGTCGATCACATGGCCCGCGCCCTGCCACGCGCCAATCCCACGCAGGTGCGCAGCCAGCTCGCGCGGTTCGGCCTCGATTCCGATCGGGCGGATACAAGGATTTCGGCGCTGTCGGGCGGCGAGAAAGCCCGGCTGCTGCTGGCACTGGCAACCCGCGACGCGCCGCAGATGCTGATCCTCGACGAACCCACCAACCATCTCGACCTGCCGGCCAAGCGCTGGCTGATGGAGGAGCTCGAGCAGTTCACCGGCGCACTCCTCGTCATCAGCCACGACCTCAAGCTCCTCGACCGCGCCATCTCGAAGGTCCTCCACCTCTCCGACGGCCGCCTGCAGGAATTCA
>CAIRTN010000387.1 GCA_903881515.1 uncultured Rhodospirillales bacterium
CGCGGCTGGTGCGGCTGGCGGGCAATCCGACGGCGCTGGGCTATGACCGGTTGATCATGGCCCCGGGTATCGATCCGGTATGGGGCGCAGTGCGTGGCTATGACCAGCGTGCGGCCGACACTATGCCGCATGCCTGGCAGGACAGTGCCGGCACGTTGTTGCTGCGCCGGCAGCTCGCCGCGCTGCGGCAAGGCGGCCTGGTGGTGATCGCGGCGCCGCCGACGCCGTATCGTTGCCCGCCCGCCCCCTACGAACGGGCCAGCCTGATCGCGCATGTGCTGAAGGCGCGGAACCCCTCGGCCAAGATCATGCTGCTCGACAGCAAGGACAGCTTCTCGCAATCGGCGCAGTTCCGTCAGGCCTGGGCGTCGCTGTATCCGGGGCTGATCGAGTGGGTCGGCCTGTCCGATGGCGGGCAGGTGACCGAGGTCGATGCCGGGGCGGGCACTGTCTCCACCGATTTCGACACGTTCAAACCCGATATTGCAAACATCATCCCGCCACAGCGCGCCGCCGGGATCGCCGCGTCGGTCGCCGATCGCACCGGGTGGTGCCCGGTGGATCTGGACAGCTTCGAATCCCGGCTGCATCCGGCGATCCATGTCATCGGCGATGCGGCCTATGCCGGGCAGGTCGGCAAGTCCGCGTTCGCGGCGGCGACGCAGGCGCAGCTTGTGGCTGGGGTGGTTGCGCGTGCCCTGGGCGGCCCGGTGGCAGCGCCGGCGGAACTGGCCAGCACCTGCGTTTCGCTCGCCGCCCCCGATTGGGGCTTCAGGATCGCCAATGGCTATCACCAGCAGGATGGCTCCTATGTCGAGGTGCCGTTGCCGTCCACCAGCAGGCTTGATGCCACGCCGGTGCAGCGGGAAGCCGAGGGGAATTTCGCGCAGACCTGGTTCGACGATGCGACCCGCGCCAGTTTTCTTTAGCGCTGTGCTGCTGGCGGCGCCGGCGCTGGCGGGCGATCCGGCGCGCGGCTACGCTATTGCGTCCAATCGCCAGCTCGGGGCTTGCACCCTGTGTCATCCCGGTCCGTTCGCCGGTGAGCGCATTCCGGCCGATATCGCCCCCGATCTGCGCGGCGCCGGTGCCCGGCTCGATGCCGATCAGTTGCGGCAACGTCTGATCGCATCGCCGCCGGACAGCATCATGCCGTCCTATCGCCGCACCGACGGGCTGGTGAATGCCGCTTCCAATCGCCCGATCCTGAGCGATGCACAGATTGAGGACGTGGTGGCGTGGCTCGCCACCCTGACCACGCCATGAACCGGCGCGCGTTTCTGCTGTCTGGCGCCGCACTGGTGGCGGTCAGCGTTGAGGCCCGTGCGACGCCAGCGGAGGTCGCCCGCCTGATCGCCGCGTTGACGGAAGGCGCCAGGGTGGTTGAGGGCGGCATGAAGCTCGACCTGCCGCTGCTGGTGGAGAACGGCAATGTCGTCGCGATGAGCATCACCGTTGACGATCCGCCGCCGGGCCAACATGTCGAGAGCCTGCATGTGTTTGCCGAAGCCAACCCGCTGCCCGAGGTGTTGCACGTGCGCTTTGGCCCCGCCGCAGCCCGTCCGCGTATTGCCACCCGCATCCGGCTGGCGACCTCGCAGAGCGTGATCGCGCTGGCCAAACTGTCCGACGGCAGTTTCCGCCGCGACAGCGTCGATCTGCTGGTGACCCTCGCGGCCTGTCTGGACTGATCGCCATGGCCCGCACCTTGATCAACGTGAAAAAGACCCTGACGCGCGGCGAGGCGTTCGAGATCCGCTTGCTGATTGCGCACCCGATGGAAAGCGGCCAGCGCCGGGACAGCAACGGGCAGGTGATTGCGCGTGACATCATCAACCGGTTTTCATGCACGTATAACGACATGCTGGTGCTGGAGGCGACGTTGTTTCCGGCGATTTCCGCCAATCCGTATCTGTCGTTCTGGGCTGTTGCGACCGAGACCGGCAGCATTGTGATGACCTGGACCGACGATCACGGCACGGTGCAGACCGAGCGCGTCGAGGTTACCGTGTCGGCATGATCTGGCTGTTGCTGCTGTTGCTGGTCAGCCCGGCCCAGGCGCAGCCACGGTCCGGTTACCTCGATGCCGGGCCGGACAGCCGCGCGATGCAGGATGACGACACCGCCAACCCGGCCTTTCTTTGGGTTGAGCAGGGCAAGGTGCTGTGGGGCAGCCTGGGTTGTGGCGGTTGCCATGGCGATGTCGCCACGATGCGCGGGGTTGCGGCGCGTTACCCGAAATACGATGCCGTCCTCGGCCGTCCGGTGAGCCTGGCGCGGCGTATCGCCACGCATCGCGCCGTGCCGGACAGTGAGGACATGCTGGCTTTGCTGGCGGTGATCGGCCTGCAATCGCGCGGATTGCCGCTTGCGATCGATATTTCCGGCCCGGCGCGCCCGTCCTATGAGGCGGGCAAAGCGCTGTTTCATCGCCGGCAGGGGCAGTTGAACCTAGCCTGCGCCAACTGTCACGATGACTTGGCCGGGCGGCATCTAGGCGGAGCGGTGATCCCGGAGGGGCACCCGAACGGCTATCCGATCTACCGGCTGGAGTGGCAGGCGCTGGGCAGCCTGGAGCGGCGGTTGCGGCAATGCGTGGTCGGCGTCAGGGCCGTGCCGTGGGCCGATGGTTCGCGGGAATTGGCCGATCTGGAGTTCTTTCTCGGCGCCCGCGCCGCCGGGCTGGTGGTGGAAACCCCGGCGGTGCGGCCTTAGCGCTCGCGCAGGTCGAAGCTGGCGGCGTCCATGCCGAATGAGGCGAGGTCCTGTGCGGTGACCGATTGTCGTGGGCTGGCGAGCCAGGCCAGGGCCTTGGCGCGGATCGCGGTCAGCAGCGCCTGCTGGGTGCCGGGCGGCGCCGGGCGGACCGGCTTGTCGACCAGCTTGGTGCCGCTCCAGGCGAGGAAATCGCGCCACATTTCGCGCCGGATCGGCTGTCCGGAGCGCCGTACTGCGCAATTGCGGTCGAATATCAGCATGTTGCGGTCGGGGTCGATCACCAGCCGGGTGGTCATCTTGCCGTAAGGGGACTGCCATTGCAGCGGTTCGAGCGCCAGGATGCGCGGCAGCGTGCCGTCATGATGCGCTACCAGCAGCACTTCCAACTGGCTGTCCGGTGACTGATCGGTGATGGCCACGGCGGAGACGCTTTCGTCGTCGGCCAGCAGCATCGCCATGGTGCGGGGGCTCCAGCGCGGCAGTGTGACCTGTCCGGCCTTGCCCTCCCAGCGCAGCGCCGGCCCGTCCGGGGCCAGGCGGGCGATCTGGGCGAAAGCGGTGCCGGGCAGGGCGGCGAACAGCAGGGCCCGTCGTGTCAGCCGAAAATCCATGCGCGCTCCCCGATCATCCATCCCAGCGCCACCGCGGCCAGGCACAGGCCCACCGACAAGCCGATATTCACCAGCGCCGCCACCGGCGCGCCTTCCTGCAGCAGCCCCAGCGTTTGCAGGCTGAAGGCGGAAAACGTGGTGAAGCCGCCGCAAAAGCCGGTCATCACCAGTAGGCGCATATCGTTATGTGCCGCCAGCGGCCCTTCGGGCAAGGTGGCGGCGGCGAACCAGCCGATGATCATGCTGCCGGCGATGTTGATGATCAGCGTGCCCCAGGGGAACGCCGCACCCAGCCAGCGGGCGACCAGGATGCCGGTGCCGTAGCGCAACATGCTGCCAACCGCGCCACCGACGGCGACGCTGAGCCATTCACCCATCATGGTCTCCTCAATCGCGCCCAGCATGCCATACTCCGCCGTATCGCCAACATGGGGAGAGCTTGATGCAATTGCTGGGACAGGTGGCGCTCGTCACCGGCGGGTCGCGCGGGATCGGGCGGGCAACCGCATTGGCGTTTGCGCGCGAAGGCGCGGATATCGGTTTTTGCCATCTGGACGACGCCGAGGCGGCCGATGCGGTGGCCGCCGAAATCGCGGCGATGGGGCGACGGGTGATGCATGCCAGCGTCGATGTCGCCGATATCGCCGCCGGCAAGCGGTTCGCGGACAGTGTCGCCGCGACGCTGGGGACGGTGGATATCCTATTCAACAATGCCGGGATCAATATCCGCAAAGCCTTCGAGGATGTCACCGAGGCGGATTTCGACCGGATTCTCGATGTGCACCTCAAGGGCATGTTCTTCATGGCGCAGGCGGTCTGGCCGGCGATGAAGGCGCGGGGGCGGGGCTGCATCATCAATGTGGCGAGCCAGTTGGGGATCAAGGGGGGGCCGAATCTGTCGCCCTATTGTTCGGCCAAGGCCGGCATCGGCGGATTTACCCGCGCTTTGGCGTGGGAGGCGGCGCCGCTTGGCATCCGTGTCAACGCCATCGCGCCCGGCCCGATCGATACCGATCTGGTGCGCAGGAACAGCGCGGAATGGCGCGCCGCCTTCGAGGCCAGGCTGCCGGCGGGCCGCTTCGGCCAGCCCGAGGAGATCGCGGCGACCGCGTTGCTGCTGGCCGGGCCACATGGCGGGTACTATGTCGGTGCAACGCTGTCGCCCAATGGCGGCGACATCATGCATTGAGATGGATGCCAAGGCGGCGTAAATCGGGATTGTGACTGAAATTTCTCCCCGCCTCGCGGCCGGTTGGCTGCGCATCCAGACCCGCGCCGCGCGGCGTGCCGTCGGTCCCGTTGTTGCCGCGGGGCTGGCGGGCACGGTGCTGGGCATTGCCCAGGCGTTCTGTGCCGCCTGGGTGCTGCATGACGGGTTGGCCGGGCGCGGTTTGCCGTTGCTGGCACTTGCGGTGTTCGCCGGGCTTGCGGTGCTGCGGGCCGGTTTCGGGATGGCTGCCGAGCACTTGGCGTTTGCGGCCGGAGCCTCGGCGCGGCGGCGGATGCGTTCGGAGGCGCTGAGCAAGATGCTGGCCGCGGGGCCGGCGCTGCTACGTCAGGCACATTCCGGCGAATTGGCGGCTACCGTGGTGGACCGGGTCGAGGCGTTGAAC
>CAIRTN010000388.1 GCA_903881515.1 uncultured Rhodospirillales bacterium
GCGCGCGGTCAGCGCGTTCTCCTCCAGCTCCGGCTCCTTCATCAGCCAGTGCGCGATGCGGCGCAGCAGTTCCGCCTGCGGCCCGCCGCCTTGATGCCCGCGCGACCACAGCCAGATCTGGTCGGACAGCAGCAATGCGGTGCGCCCTTCCTCCACCCGGTCGAGCAGCAGCAGCGGCGTGCCATCCGCCTCCAGCAACTGCTCGCCCTTCGGCGCCGCGGCGGCCAGATGCCGGTACCACTGTCCCCAGGTCGCCCGGCCTGCCAACCCGGCGGTGACCGGATGGCGCTGCCCCAGCTTCGTCACCCCCGGCCGGAACGCGCCCTCGATCACCCCAAGCGGTCCCATCACCGGCCGCGCCGGCAGGATCGCGCCCAGCGGCGAGGCGGCCAGGGACGCGGTGGTGGTAAACTCCGGCCCCGCGCTCATCAGCAGCGCGCCGCCGGCGCGCACATAGTCGGCGATGTTGCGCAGATAGGCCGGCGGCAGCACGTTGCGGTTGGCGAAGCGGTCGAGAATGATCAGGTCGAACTCGCGGATCTTCACCTGGAACAGCTCGCGCACCGGAAACGGGATCAACGACAGCTCGTTGGTCGGGGTGAAATCCTCCTTCTCCGGCGGCCGCAGAATGGTGAAATGCACCAGATCCACCGCCGGATCGGCCTTAAGCAGCCGCCGCCAGGTCCGCTCGCCGACATGCGGTTCGCCCGAGACCAGCAGCACCCGCAACCGGTCGCGCACGCCATTGATCGTCACCACCACGCGATTGTTGACGGTGCTGACCTCGCCCGGCAACGACTCGACCGAAAGCTCCACCACCGTCGGCCCGCCACGGGTGATCGGGATCTCCACATCGTGCGCGACGCCCACCGGCACCCGCTCGACCTCCGCCGGCTCGCCATCGCGCCGCAGCGTCAGCTTCGCCGCGTTGCCGCTCACCAGCCCGTTCGCCGGCGTCCCCAGATCCTCGATAATGGTGCGCAGGATGACCGACTTGCCGACAATCCCCCAGCCCGGCGCCTCGATCAGGTTGAGCCGCCGGTCAACTTCCTCGGCCGCGGCGGGGATCACCAGATGCAGCGGCGCCCCGGCCAGCGGGCTGGCCTCGGGGCTGGGGATGTCATGCACCTGCCCGTCGGTAATCGCCACCACCCCGGCCAGCCTTGCCGCGGGAATGTCGGCCAGCGCCCGGCCGATCGCCGCGAAGAGTTGCGTGCCCTCGCGCCCGGCCTCCGGCACGGTGATGGTGCGCAGTTCCAGATCCTTCAGCCCGCGCGCCTCGGCCTCGATCTTCTGCCGCGCCGCCTCGGTCATCGCCGCCCTGTCGCCGACCTGCATGCTGGCGGACTGATCCACCACCAGCAGGCCGATATCGTTCAACGGCTCGCGCGTCTCCTCCACCAACCGGGGCCCGGACAGCCACAGCAGCAGTACCGCGAACGCCGCGAAGCGCCAGACCACGCCGCGCGCCCGCCGCCACAGCGCGAGCCCCAGCGCAACAGCGCACAGCGCAGCCAGCCCACCCAGCAGCCAAACCGGCAACCCGGGATCAAACCGCAAAGCAGCGATGGCATGTTCCAGCTTCATTGCCCCAGTCGCTCCAGGATCGCCGGCACATGCACCTGGTCGCCTTTGTAGTTACCGGTCAGCGCGTACATCACCAGATTGACCCCGAAGCGATAGGCCAGCGTGCGCTGCCGCGCGCCGCCGGGGACGGTGGCATAGGGGTTGCGCCCCTGCGCATCGATTGCCCAGGCCGCCGCCCAGTCATGCCCGCCGATGATCACCGGGCTGACGCTGTCATTGCTGCGGTCCTGGTCGCGCTGCACCCACACGGTGTCGCCGGCGAAGCGGCCAGGGAATTCCTGTAACAAATAGAATGCGCGCGCCAACACATGCCCCGCCGTCAGCGGCGCCAGCGCGGGAACGCTCAGGCCATGCGCGATCCGCTCCAGCGCGGCCTCTGCGCCCTGGGCATAGCCCTCGCCGCTGCCGCCGTTGCGGGTATCAATCAGGATGATGCCGCCATGCACCATGTAATCGTTCAGCGCCACCGTCATCGCGCTGTCCGGCGCCCCCGCATCGGGCGCCACCGGCCAGTAGAGCAGCGGGAAAAAGCTGAGATCGTCCTGCCCCGGCCGCACCGCGGCCGGCTCGGCCAAAGCGGCGGCCGTGCGCAGATTGACGAAATCCGACAGTCCGCCCAGCCCGGCTTTGCTGATCGCATCGATCTGCGCATCGCCGGTCAGCACATAGCCCAGCCGCGTCGCCAGCGCCGCCTGCTGCGCTGTCTGCGCCTGCACCGGGCCGCACAGCAGCAGCAAGGCGATCGCCCCACGCCACAGCCCGCGCAACCCCAGCGAGATAATCAGGTCGCCCGCAAGCAACGCCAGCGCCAGCGCCAGCAGCCACGGCGCCAGCACCCGCTCCGGCGCCGCCCCGGCCAGTGGTTCGATCTCGGCGCCCGGGATCGCCGGTGCCGCCTCCGGCAGCGGCAGCTTGGTCGCCAGATTGAGCGCCCGCCGCCCGGCCTCCGGCCCATAGAACCCGGCCGGATGCCGCGGCCCGGCCGCCAGCGTGCCGATCTGCCCGGCCTCCACCGCCTGCGCCGCGCTGGGCGGGCGCGAAGGCTGGCCGAACCCGTCCAGCATCTCCACCGGGGCCAGCCGCCGCCCCGCCTCCTCCTCGCCGCCGGCCACGCCCACCGACAGATCCACCGTGCGGCGCAGCATATCGACGAACAGGCCGGACAGCGGCAGGTCGGACCAGTCGGCATTGGCGGTGATATGGAACAGCACGATCCGCCCGGCTCCGCGCACCGCCTGGGTCACCAGCGGCGTGCCATCCACCAGGCCTGCCCAGGTCGCCGCCGCCAGCGCCGGCCCGGGCTCGGCCAGCACCTGCCGCTGCACATGCACCTCGGGCGGCACGCTCAGCCCGGCAAACGGCGAAGTGGCGGCAAACGCGGCCAGCTGCCCCGGCTGGTTCCACGACATCGCCCCGCCCAACTGCCGGTCGGTCGCCAGCAGCTTCACCGGCAGCAGCCCGTCCGGGTGCTCGGCGGTCTGCGTGCCGGCGAAGCGCAGCAGCAGCCCGCCCTTGTCCACCCAGCGCGCGATCGCGTCGCGTTCCGGCCCTTCGGCGATGCTGCGATCGGCCAGCACCAGCACGGAAAGCTCGCGCCCCAGCAGCCCCTCGATGCTGCCCTCGCGCACCTCCACGAACGGCTCCAGCGCCCGGCGCAGATAAAACAGGCTACCCGACAGCGGCGTATCGGCCGCCGGATCGCCGCCGATCAGCCCCACCGGCCGGCGTCGCCAGCGCTCGTCCAGCAATACCACGTTGCCCGCCCCGGCCGGCCCGTCCAGCACCAGCCGGGTCAACCGGTTGCGCAGTTCCGGCGGCAAAGTGATGGCGGCATCGGCCTGGCTCGCGCCCTCGGCGAACTTCGCCTCCACCCGCGCCAGGGTGCGCCCGTCGCCGCCTTGCGCCAGCACGGTGGCGACATTGGCCAGCGGTTGCGGCACCGCAGCGACATGCGCCACCAGTGCCTCGGCCTCGGAGGTCGGCGGCAGCAGCAGCCGCGCCGGCTGCTCGTCGGCCACCACCCGCACCGCGGCGAACCCAGCGAACGCCTTGGCGAAATCGTTCCAGCCCGTCCCGTCGGTCAGCCCGTCGGCGATATAGACCACCCCCGCGCCGCGCGACGAGAAGGCGTTTAGCGCCACCGCCGCCGCCGCGCGATCGGGCGCCCAGGGCTTCGGCTTCAGCGCCGCGAGGCGGATGCGCAATTCGGCGGCCGGCATCGGCACGGTGGTGGCAGGCGCCGCGGCGGCTTCGTCCGGCGCGGTGGCCAGCAGCGCCACCGGCCGGCCGGCGCGCTCGGCGCGGTCCAGCACGCTTGATGCCGCGGTCATCCGCTTCGCCCAGCCCGATGCCGACGCCCAGCCATCGTCGATCACCAGCAGCAACGGCCCGCTGCCGGCCAGTTGCGCCCCGGCATCCAGCACCGGGCGGGCCAGCCCCAGGATCACCAGCGCCGCGGCCGTCATCCGCAACAGCAGCAGCCACCACGGCGTGCGCGCCGGCGTGCTCTCGCTGGCATTCAGGCCCAGCAGCAGCCGGATCGCCGGAAAGGTTTCGGTGCGCGGCGCCGGCGGGGTGATCCGCAGCAGGAACCACAGCACCGGCAGCCCGGCCAGCGCCGCCAGCACCCAGGGCGAAGCAAAGGTCAGCCCGGCCAGCATCAGCGCGCGCCCTCCGGCGCCAGCGCCATGAACAGCCCCAGCAGCGCCGCCTCCGGCGCGTGATCGGTATGGTGCACGCCAAAGCCCCAGCCGGCGGCGGTGCAGATATCGCGCAAGCCCTCCTGCTGTTCGCGCAGCCGGGCGGCATAGGCGCCACGGATGCCCTCGACTCTGGGGATCAGTGCCTGCGCCCCGGTGCGGTCGAACACAAAGCGCACCCGCCCCTCATACGGCAACGCCGCCTCGGCGGGATCCAACACCTGCAGCACATGGCCGCGCAGCCCGGCGCCGGAGAAGCCGCGCACCATCGCCTGGATCTGCTCCAGCGGCGCCAGCATGTCGGAAATCAGCACCACGCGGGCATGACGTGGCAGCCCGGCATAATCCGGCAGCCCGCTGGCCCCGGTTTCAGGCAGGCTCTCCAGTAGCCGTTCCAGCCCGCCCCGCCCCGCCACCGGCCGCGCCGCCAGCGTGCCGGGCGGCGCGATCAGCCGCACCCGCTCGCCGCCACGCAACAGCAAGGCGGCCAGCGCCATCAGCAACAGCTCCGCCCGTTCCAGCTTCTCCATCGGCGCCTCGCGCGACCGCCAGGCCATCGCCGGGCCGGCATCGCGCCACAGCGCCACGGTCTGCGCCGCCTCCCACTCGGTCTCGCGCACGAAATGCCGGTCGCTGCGGGCAGATTGCCGCCAGTCGATCCGCGTCGCCTCGTCGCCGGCGACGAAGGGGCGGAACTGCCAGAAACTATCCCCCTGCCCTACCCGCCTGCGGCCATGCACGCCCTGCCACACCGTCGCGGCGACGCGATCGGCGGCCACCAGCAAAGGCGGCAATGCGGCGCCCAGCGCCTCGGCGCGGTGGCTGGTGACCTTCATCGCGGCGCGGTCAACCCATGCGCTCCATCAGGCGTTCGATCACCTGCGCCAGGGTCACGCCGCGGGCGCGCGCCTCGTAGTTCAGGCTCATGCGATGGCGCAGCACCGGCGGCGCCAGGGCGGCGATGTCGTCCACGCTCGGCGCCAGCCGCCCGTCGAGCAAAGCGCGGGCGCGGCAGGCCAGCATCAGCGCCTGCGCCGCGCGCGGGCCGGGGCCCCAGGCGATGAAATCGCGCACCAAAGGCTCGTCGCTGGTCTCCGGCCGGCCGCCGCGCACCAGGGCCAGGATCGCCTCCAACACCCGCTCGCCCACCGGCACCCAGCGGATCAGCGCCTGGGCCGCCATCAGTTCGTCGGCCGTCAGCGCCTGTTCCGGCACCGCCTCGCCGCCGCCGGTGGTGGCCAACAGCATCGCGCGCTCGGCATCCAATTCGGGATAGGTGACCTGCACCTCCAGCAGGAAGCGGTCCAACTGCGCTTCCGGCAGCGGATAGGTGCCTTCCTGCTCGATCGGGTTCTGCGTCGCCAGCACATGGAACGGCCGTGGCAAGGGATGCTCCACCCCGCCGATCGCCACGCGCTGCTCCTGCATCGCCTGCAACAGGGCGGACTGGGTGCGCGGGCTGGCGCGGTTGATCTCGTCGGCCATCAGCAACTGGCAGAACACCGGCCCGGGCACGAAGCGGAAAGCGCGCCGGCCCTCGTCGGTCTGGTCCAGCACCTCGCTGCCCAGAATGTCGCCGGGCATCAGGTCGGGGGTGAACTGCACCCGCTTCGAGGCGAGGCCGAGCACGATCGCCAGCGTTTCCACCAGCTTGCTCTTGCCCAGTCCCGGCACGCCGACCAGCAATGCGTGCCCGCCGGACAGCAGGGTGATCAGTACCTGATCCACCACCTCCTCCTGCCCGAGGATGGCGCGGCCGATCTGTTCGCGCACCCGCGCCATGCGAATGCCAAGCTGATCGATCTCGTCGAGGATGCTGTCCGGCGCGGTCGTATCGGGCATCAGGCTACGGCTCCTGGAGTGTCGCGGAGGATACTATCGGGCTTTCATCGCACAGTGCCACTTTGAACCGTGTCGATCCCTCCATATATGGGACTGAACACGCGCGTGCGGAGTCGGCGTTCAGTGAACCAGGCCAGTCGGCAGAGTATCGAAGCCATGATCGCGCAGGGATTGCGTGACGGAACCCCCGCGCGCCGGCCGGTGGAGTGCGGCGATCTGCCGTTCCTGATCAAGCGCGACGGCACCTGGATGTACCGGGGCAGCCCGATCGGCCGCAAGGAACTGGTCTGTCTGTTCGCCTCGGTGCTGAAGCGGGAAGCCTGCGGCACGTATTTCCTGGAAACCCCGGCCGAGCGCGGGCGGATCGAGGTCGAAGATGTGCCGTTCGTCGCCGTCGAGCTGTGCTGGAGCGGCATCGGGCACGAGCAGGTGCTGAGCTTCCGCACCAATGTGGACGAGATCATCGCCGCCGGGCCGGAGCATCCGATCCGGGTGGCGCACGATCTGTTGACCTGCGAGCCGACGCCGTATGTGCGGGTACGCAACGGCGCCGGGCACTACCCGGTGGAGGCGCGGATCGGCCGGGCGGTGTATTACGAACTGGTCGCGCTGGCCGAACCCGGCATGGTGCATGGCCGGCGGATGCTGGGCGTGTGGAGCAGCGGGACATTCTTCCCGCTTGGCGAGTTGCCCCCCGGCGAGGGATAACCGCGCCATGAATGCCGAGATGCTCCGCGCCC
>CAIRTN010000389.1 GCA_903881515.1 uncultured Rhodospirillales bacterium
CCGCCAGGCTCAAGGGCGCGAACCCCTTCGACGTCATCGTCGCCACGCTGGCCTGACAATCGCCCGGCGCGCCCCAGCGCGGAAAATCACGCTTCAAAATGGGGGTGGGTAATTACCCTTGCGATGACCGCACGGCGATGGACGATCCCCGCGCTGCTGCTGTGTGTGGCTTTGCCATGGCTGCCGGTGTTGCCGGCGTTCTGGGTGACGTTGGCGAACTATATCGGCGTGGCCGCGGTGTTGGTGATCGGGTTGGTGGTGTTGACCGGGGTTGGGGGGATGACCTCGTTCGGGCAGGCCAGTTTCCTGGGGTTTGGGGCGTATACGACGGCAATTTTGACGACGCAGGCGGGGGTTTCGCCGTGGCTGACGTTGCCGGCGGCGGTGTTGGTGACGGCGGCGGTGGCATGGCCGATCGGGGCGATCACGTTGCGGCTGTCGGGGCATTATCTGGCGCTGGGGACGTTGGCGTGGAGCGTGGCGCTTTACTACACGTTCGCGAATCTGGAGGTGTTTGGGCGCAATGACGGGATTCGGGCGATCCCGCCGCTGGAGCTGTTTGGGTATCAGCTGATCGATGGGCGGGCGTCGTGCGGGGTGATCTGGTGCAGCGTGGTGCTGGCGGTGCTGGGGACGGCGAATCTGCTGGATAGTAGGGCGGGGCGGGCGATCCGGGCGTTGCGGGGCGGGGCGGTGGCGGCGGCGAGTTTCGGGGTGGATACGCCGCGGACCAGGACCTTGGCGTTTGTGTATGCGGCGGTGTTGGCCGCCGTGGCGGGGTGGCTGTATGCGCATTTGCAGCGCGCGGTGAACCCGACGCCGTTCGGGGTGAATGCCAGTATCGAATATCTGCTGATGGCGGTGGTTGGCGGGGCGGGGCATGTCGGCGGCGCGATTCTGGGCGCGGCGGTGGTGACGCTGAGCAATGACTGGTTGCAGGACTGGCTGCCGCGGTTGCTGGGGGCGGACGGCAATTACGAGACGATCGTGTTCGGGGCGTTGCTGGTGCTGGTGTTGCAGACGGCGCCGGAGGGGTTGTGGCCGCATCTGGCGCGGTTGCGGACGGTGCGGCATCGGGTGCGGGGGGATGCGCCGGCGTTGGTGCGGCGGGGGTTGCCGGAGGTGGGGACGACGGTGCTGGAGGTTGTGCGGCTGCGGCGCAATTTCGGTGGGCTGGTGGCGGTGGATGACATCGATTTCAGCGTAGGGGCCGGGGAGATTGTCGGGCTGATCGGGCCGAACGGGGCGGGGAAGACGACGATTTTCAACCTGATCACCGGGGTGGACCGGCCGAGCGGCGGGGCGGTGCGGTTCCTGGGGCGGGATATCGCGGGTTGGGCGGCGCGGGCGGTGGCGCGGGTCGGGCTGGCGCGGACGTTCCAGCATGTGAAGCTGGTGGCGGGGATGAGCGTGATCGAGAACGTGGCGATCGGGGCGCATCTGCGCGGGGCGGCGGGGGCGGTGCAGGGCGTGCTGCGGCTGGACCGGGCGGAGGAGGCGCGGCTGTTCGCCGAGGCGGCGCGGCAGTTGGCGCGGGTGGGGCTGGCGGAATTGGCGGAGCGGCCGGCAACCAGCCTGGCGCTGGGGCAGCAGCGGATTGTGGAGATTGCGCGGGCGCTGTGTCTGGACCCGGTGCTGCTGTTGCTGGACGAGCCGGCGGCGGGGTTGCGGCATGGCGAGAAGCAGGCGCTGGCGGCGCTGTTGCGGCAGTTGCGCGATGCGGGGGTGGCGATCCTGCTGGTTGAGCACGACATGGATTTCGTGATGACGCTGGCGGACCGGTTGGTGGTGATGAATTTCGGCGCGAAGCTGGCGGAGGGCACGCCGGCGGAGGTGCGCGGGGATCCGGCGGTGATCGAGGCGTATCTGGGATCGGTGGCATGAGCGCGGTGTTGGAGATCGATGGGCTCAGTGTGGCGTATGGCGGGATACCCGCGCTGAGCGGGGCGTCGCTGCGGGTGGAGGCGGGCAGCATCGTCACCGTGATCGGGCCGAACGGGGCGGGGAAGAGCACGCTGCTGAACGCGGTGATGGGGGTGTTGCGGGGCAGCGGGTCGGTGCGGTTCGAGGGGCAGGCGCTGCCGCCGGGGATCGAGGCGCGGGTGGCGCGGGGGATCAGCCTGGTGCCGGAGAAGCGCGAGTTGTTCGGCACGATGAGCGTGGAGGACAATCTGCTGTTGGGCGGGTTCCGGTTTCGCAGTGGCGGGGTGGCGGCGCTGCGGCGGGAGCGGGAGAGGGTGTATGCGCTGTTTCCGCGGCTGGGCGAGCGGGCGCGGCAGGCGGCGGCGACTTTGTCAGGGGGCGAGCGGCAGATGCTGGCGATGGGCCGGGCGCTGATGGCGCGGCCGCGGCTGTTGATGCTGGATGAGCCGAGCCTGGGGCTGGCGCCGCTTGTTGTGCGCGATATTTTTCGCACCATTGTGGAATTGCGGCAGACCGGGGTGGCGATCTTGCTGGTGGAGCAGAATGCGCGGGCGGCGTTGCAGGTTGCCGATCGCGGCTATGTGCTGGAGACCGGCAGCATCACGCTGGAGGGCGACACGCAGATGCTGGCCGCCGACCAGCGGATTGTGGAGATGTACCTGGGGCACGCCCGGGGATAATGAGCGATGATAGAATCGCTCATTATCCCCGGGCTCTTTGTTTGATCGCGTGATTCAGACCTCCGGTGATTCCACCTACGGTCATCACGCTCCGGCGTAGCGGTTATTTTCCGGGGAAGCCGAGGTCGGACAGGCTGGTGCCGTTGACTTCGATGGCGCCGTCCTGCGCGGTGATTTTCCAGACCAGGTCGGCGCCTTCCTGTTCGCCGATGCCTTTGAGGAAGATCAGGACGGGGGCGGCCTGTTTCAGCGAGGGCGTGGCATTGACGCGACGGATCAGCGCGTCAAGCCCGGTGGCGCGGAGTTCGGCGGCGCCGGTGAAATCGGCCATGCCGGCGATGGCGATCTCGCCGCCGCCTTTCAACTGCATCGGGCCGATATCGAGCGCGATATTGTCGATGCCGACAACAGCCTTGCCGGCGGCGAGCACGGTTTCCATTTCGGTGTCGAAGTCGGGCTTTTCCGGCTGGGCGTCGACGGCGCGGTGCAGGGCGTCGAGCAGGGCCTGACGCGAGAGGCCGGAGAGGCGGGGCGTGAAGGCGATGGCGTGCGGCATCAGGTCTCGCATCGCCTTGTCGGTGATGGCGGGCGAGTCGAAACCTTCAAGCGCCATCGGCAGCTTCAGCAGAAGCTTGCCGCCGGGGGCGCTGGCGGAGAAGCCGGAGCTGGCCTTTTTCACGGTGCCGGATTGGTCGGCGACGGTGAACTGAATGCCTTCCCAGGTTTGCTGGACATCCATGCCGCCGAGCACGCCGGTAAGCGCGTTGATCGCGGCGTGGGCGGTTTTGCGCTGTTCGGCGGTCATTGGTTTGGCGGGGCCGGATTGTGCGCGGTCATTGTCCTTGGCGATGGAGAGGATGCGCAGGCCGTCGCCGAGGCTCGCGAAATCGACATCGTCGAGCAGGGCGCGGCCGGCAATACGCCGGACGTTCATGCGCATCGCGGCTTCGCCGGTGCTGGTGACGCTGTAGCCGTCCATCGCCGTATCGCTGGTCATCGAAACGCGGCCGGCGGAGACGGGAGTCCATAGGGCGTGACTAGTGATTTTGGTGATGTGGGTGGTTTGCGTGCCCTGTGGCTGCACGATCTTGATGCCGTAATCGTCGAGGCCGCCATCGATTTTCGATTCGGTGGCGAGCGTCGGGTCGAACACGCCGGCCATGGTCAGCTTGCCGAGGGTGAGTGTGGTGCTGCCGCCTTTCGCTTTGCCCTCGCCGGGCCAGGCGACCGTGACGCTGGGGGGCAGGCTGGCGGATTGGATGTTCCAGCGACCGCCGTCCAGCGGTTGCAGCCGGACCGCGGCGGTGCCGGCGGTGATGCTCGGCTTGCTGCCGGGGGGCGTGCCGCCGAAGGGGAATTGCAACAGCAGGTGGTCGCCCTCGGGCACCGCGGTCAGACGCGTGGTGGCGGCGTCGAGCAGGCCGAACGACCAGGTGGCGAACCAGGCGGCGAGCTTATCGTGCAGCGCGGTGGCGTCGGCCTGCGTGATCTCGGCGTGGGCGCTGCCCGCGGCGAGGGATGCAGCGACCAGGACTCCGCAGGCTATGCGTTTCATTGGGGGACTCTCCGTCGGGGGCGCTCAGCGTAGCCTGAGTCGCCCCCTTCGGCAACCCACAGCCGCGTGTTCAGAGCCCGAGCAGGCGCCGGTTGCGGGCCGGGTCTGCGGCGGCGCCGGCGAAATCGTCGAAGGCGCGGTCAGTGGTGTGAATGATCGAATTGCGGATGAAATCGGCGCCTTCGCGCGCGCCGTCTTCGGGGTGTTTCAGGCAGCATTCCCATTCCAGCACGGCCCAGCGGTCGTAGCCGATGGCGGCGAGGCGGGAGAATATCCCGGAGAAATCCACCTGTCCGTCGCCGAGCGAGCGGAAGCGGCCGGCGCGGTTGAGCCAGGGTTGGAAGCCGGAATAGACGCCCTGCCGGCCGGTGGGGTTGAACTCGGCGTCCTTGACGTGGAAGGCGCCGATGCGGCTGGCGTAGATGTCGATGAAGTCGAGATAGTCGAGCTGCTGCAACAGGAAATGCGAGGGGTCGTAGTTGATCATGCAGCGCGGATGGTTGTCGACGCGTTCGAGGAACATCTCGAACGTCGCGCCGTCGAACAGGTCTTCGCCGGGGTGCAGTTCGAAGCAGACATCGACGCCTTCGGTCTCGTAGGCGTCGAAAATCGGGCGCCAGCGGCGGGCGAGTTCGTCGAACGCGGTCTCGATCAGGCCGGCCGGGCGTTGCGGCCAGGGGTAGAGGAACGGCCAGGCGAGCGCGCCGGGGAAGCTGACCGAGGCGTTGAGGCCGAGGCGGCGGGAGGCCTTGGCGGCGAGCAGCATCTGCTGCACCGCCCATTCCTGGCGTGCCTTCGGCGCGCCGCGCAGCGCTTCGGGGGCGAAGGCGTCAAAGGCTTCGTCATAGGCCGGGTGGGCGGCGACGAGCTGGCCTTGCAGATGGGTCGACAGCTCGGTGATCTCGAGGCCGTGGCGGGCCGCGGTGCCGCGCAGGTCGTCGCAATAGGCCTGCGAATCAGCCGCCAGCTTCAGGTCGATCATCCGCGGATCGAATGTCGGCACCTGCACGCCGAGATAGCCGTGCCCGGCGGCCCAGCCGCAGATGCCGTCGAACGTGTTGAACGGCGCGACATCGCCAGCGAACTGCGCCAGGAAGATGCCGGGCCCCTTCATTGTTGCGGGCATGATCAGGCTCCCTTCAACAGGGCGAGCGCTTCGGCATCCGGCAGGGCCAGCGGGCGATCGATCTGGGTGCCGACCTGGACGACGCGGCGGGTTTCGCCGGCTTCAAGGATGGCAAACATCGCCTCCAGCACGTGCAGCGCCAGCTTGCCGGAGCTGCGATGCGCCGTGCCCTGGGTGGCGGCGCGGGCGAGTTCGGCGAGGCCGAGGCAGCGGTAGTTGGCCTGCGCCGGACGGGTCGCCGGCCAGTTCGGCGAGCGCCAGTTCGGCTGGCCGAACGGCAGGGCAGAGGGATCGGCGATCTGCCAATCCTGGTCGCGCTCCGAGAACTCGATGTTGCCGCCGAAGAAGTTCGGATCAGGCACCCGCATCGAGCCCTCGGTGCCGTAGAGTTCGATCGGCGGGTGGCCGTGCTTCCACACGTCCCAGCTCATCATCAGCGTCACCTGTGCGCCGGCCTGGAAGTCGAGCAGGGCGGAGACGGTGGTGGGCACTTCGACGCGGATGGCATCGCCAGTGCGCGGGCCCTTGGCGGTGACGATGCGTTCGGCAAAACCGATCGCGGTCTGCGCCTGCACGCGAGCGATCGGGCCGAGCAGGTTCACCAGCGCGCCGATATAGTAGGGGCCCAGGTCCAGGATCGGTCCGCCACCCGGCTTGAAGAAGAATTCCGGATCGGGGTGCCAGTGCTCCATCCCATGCGACAGCAGGATCGCAGTGCCGGACAGCACCTTTCCGATCCGGCCTTCGTCGATCATCCGCCGCGCCAGGCGCCCGCCGGCGCCGAGGAAGGTGTCCGGCGCACAGCCCAGCGACAGCCCGCGCGCTTCGGCCTCGGCGACCAGACGCCGCCCGTCCTCGACGGAGACACAGAGCGGCTTTTCGGAGAACACGTGCTTGCCCGCGGTGAGCGCGGCGTGGCTGACGGCGAAATGCGTCGCCGGAATGGTGAGGTTAACGATGACATCGATGTCATCGCGCTTCAGCAATTCATCGACGCTGTAAGCCGGAATGCCGAACTTCGCCGCCGCCGCCTGCGCCGCTTCGGGGCGCACATCGGCGCAGCCGCGCAGTTCGATGCCGGCGAACATCGGCATATTCTGCATGTAAACACCGGAGATCACGCCGCAGCCGACGATCCCCACACCCAAGGTTTTCATCGTGCTCACCAGCCGGCCACGGTGGCGAAGCCCCGACGCGCGAAGCGGGCGTCGTCATTGGGGTTGTCGTGCTCCAGCGTCCAGACTTCCGCCGGCGTGGCGCGCATCACCGGCAGCAGCGCCTGCCAGTCCAGAATGCCGTAGCCGGGATCGGCCCAGCCGTCCTCATCGACGCAGGTGCCTTCCGGCGCGAGGTCCTTCACGTGGAAGCCGATCACCCGGCTGGCGTAGCGCTTGGTCCATGTGATCGGGTCCTGCTTGCCGCGCATCACCCAGGCCAGATCGACCTGCCACAGCAGGTTCTGCTTCTCGCCCAGCACCCACTCCATCGGGAAAGACCCATCCGGTAACTGGGCAAATTCGAAATGGTGGTTGTGCCAGCCGAAGCGCAGGCCGAGGTCGTTGGCGCGATCGGCATAGCCTGCCAGCTCGGCGCCGAGCTTCTTCCAGCCGGCGAGGTCGTTGGTGCGTTCATCGGGCGGCACGGCGGGCACGATGGCGATCTGCACGCCCAGCGCCTTCACCTTTGCCATCGTGCCGGCGAAATCTTGGCGCAAAGCGGGGATGCCGATATGCGCGGTGGGAGCGGTCAGCCCGTGCGCATCCAGCGTCGCCTTCAGCGTCGGCACATCGCCGAACTGCCCGCCGAACGGCTCGACATGCTTGTAGCCGATGCCCGCGAGCATCGCCGCCTGGCGGGCGACGTCGGGGAAGTTGCGGGAGGAGTAAAGCTGGTAGGAGATCGCGACCATGACGGGTCCCTTCAGAGGCGCTGCCCGGAGGCAGCATCGAAAAGATTAAGACGGTGAGCCGGAAGTTTCAGGTGCAGCCGATCGCCGCGCGCCACCGGCGTCTCGGCCGGCAAGCGGATCGACAGCGGCTGTTCGCCGATGCGCAGCCAGGCAAGCTTGTCGCTGCCCATCGGCTCCACCATCTCGACATCGGCGGCGATATCGCCGTCGCCGTGCAGTACGTGTTCGGGCCGGATACCGAGTTCGACGCCCTGGCCGGCGACGGGGCGTTCAGCAAAAGCGTAGCCCGTAAGCGGGACTTTCACACCTGGCGCTTCGAACATGGGCGCGCTCGGATCGGTGCCGAGCTTGCCCAGCAGGAAGCCCATCGCCGGCGAGCCGACGAAGGTGGCGACGAATTTGTTGGCCGGACGCAGGTAGACATCGTCGGGCGAGCCAAGCTGCTGGATGCGGCGGTCCTTCATCACCGCGATGCGGTCAGCCAAAGTCAGCGCCTCGATCTGATCATGCGTCACGTAGATCATCGTGGCGCCGAGCCGCTGATGAAGTCGCTTGATCTCGACACGCAATTCCGCGCGCAGCTGCGCGTCGAGGTTGGACAGCGGCTCATCGAGCAGGAACACACCGGCATCGCGCACCAGGGCGCGGCCGATCGCCACGCGCTGACGCTGGCCGCCCGACAGTTCCGACGGTTTGCGCTCCAGCAGATCGGTGATGCGCAGCATCTCGGCCGCCTCGCGCACGCGGCGTTCGATATCGGCTTTCGGCGCGCCGGCGACGCGCAGGCCGAACGACATGTTGCCGCGCACCGTCATCCGCGGATACAGCGCGTAGGACTGGAACACCATGGCAATGCCGCGATCCTTCGGCTCGTGCCAGGTGACGTTGGTACCGCCAATCCAGATCTGCCCGTCATCGACATCGGTCAATCCGGCGATGGCGTTCAGCAGGGTGGACTTGCCGCAGCCGGACGGGCCGAGCAGCACCAGGAATTCGGACTGCGCGATCTCCAGATCGAGCCGTTCCAGCACCCGCACCGGGCCGTAGGAAATCTCTACGCCACGGATCGACACATCGCTGCGCGCGGGCATCATTCAGCCTTTCACCGCGCCGGCCGCAATGCCGCGCACGAACCAACGTCCGGAAAAAAAGTAGACGGCAAGCGGCACAAGTGCGGTCAGCATGGTTGCCGCCATGTCCACGTTGTACTCGCGCTCGCCCTGGGTGGAGTTGACGATGTTGTTGAGCTGCACCGTCATCGGCAGGTTCTCGCGCCCGGCGAACACCAGGCCGAAGATGAAGTCGTTCCAGATGCCGGTGACCTGCAGGATCATCGCCACCACGATGATCGGCACCGCCATCGGCAGCATGATCTGCCCGAAGATGCGCCAGAACCCGGCGCCATCGACACGCGCGGCGCGGAACAATTCGTTCGGCAGGGCGGCGAAGTGATTGCGGAAAATCAGCGTCATCGTCGGCAGGCCGAAGATTGTGTGCACGACGACGATGCCGGCCAGCGAGTTGTTCAGCCCGGCATAGGAGAAGATGCGCACCAGCGGATAGATGAAGACCTGATACGGCACAAACGCCACCATCATCAGCGCGCCGAACAGAATCTCCGCCCCGCGCGGCCGCCAGAACGACAGCGTATAGCCGGTAACCGCGCCGACCGAGATCGACAGCAGCACGCTCGGCACCAGGATGCGGACGGAGTTCATGAAGCCGACCTGCAGCCCGGTGCAGTTCAATCCGGTGCAGGCGGTCGACCACGCCTTGACCCAGGCCGCCACCGTCGGCGCGATCGGCCAGGACAGCAGGTTGCCCTCGCGGATTTCCGGCATCGACTTCAGCGACGTCGCCAGCATTACGTAGAGCGGCGTGAGGAAAAATGCAGCGGTGATCACGAGGAATGCGTAGAGGCCAAAGCGGCCGGTGGTCATTTTCTGCGGGCGGCGACCACTTGGTTCGTTGCCACTCCCGATGGATGGCCGCCCCGGGCGCTTGCCACGTGGCTCGGTGCTCATGTGCGGCGCCCCCGCTGCTGGTAATAAAGCCACGGAGCGGCGACCGCGACGATCGTCACCAGCATGGTCGAGGCCGCGGCGGTGGCGAGGCCGACATTGGCGCGTTCGAACAGATGATCCATCACGAACTTCGCCGGCACCTCGGAGGCCACGCCCGGACCACCATTGGTCATCGCCACACTGAGGTCGTAGAGCCGCACGACGGAGGTGGCAAGCAACAGGGTCGCGGTGGCGAAACTGCCGGTTAGCATCGGCAGGATCACGGAGATATAGGTGCGCCAGACCGGCAGACCATCAACGCGCGCGGCCTTCCAGATCTCGCCATCGATGCCGCGCAGGCCCGCCAGCAGAATCGCCATCACCAGACCGGCGGCGTGCCAGACGGCGGCCAGCACAAGGGTGTAGATCACCCGGTCCGGACGTACCAGCCAGTCGAAATGGAACCAGCTGAAGCCGATCGCATGCGCCAGCTTTTCGATGCCCAAAGTCGGGTCCAGCAGCCAGCGCCAGGCAAGACCGGTGACGATGAACGACATCGAGAACGGGTAGAGAAACACAGAGCGGAACAGGCTTTCGGCGCGCACATGCCGGTCGATCATCGCGGCTAGCAGGAAGCCCAGCACCAGGGCTGCACTGATGAACAGCGCCCCGAACACGAAGAGGTTGGTGACCGAGACGACCCAGCGCTCATTGCCGATAAGGCTGAGGTAGTTGCGCCAGCCCACCATCACCGAGCTTGGCAGCATCCGCGAGTTGGTGAAGGAGATCCAGATCGTCCAGCCCGTGGTGCCGCAATACACCACCAGCGCGATCAGGATCGCGGGGAGAAGTGCGATTTGGGCGTTGATGTGCGAGCTTTTCATGGGATGGGCCGGGGAACCGAAATTCCCCGGCCATTCCTGTCTGGGTTTAGTACTGGGCGCTGAGCGTGGCCACAACCTTGGCCACGAACGCGTCCGTCGTCACGGTAGTGTCGTTCCAGTATTGCGATACGACGTCTTCCATCGCACCGGTCAGGGCCGGCGGCGACAGCAGTTCGTTCGCCGGCACCTGGGTCGACTTGTCGGCCAACCACTTCGTCGCCTTCTGCGCGCAGGCATCGAGCGAGGAGACGTCAAGGTCGAGGCGCACCGGGATCGAGCCCTTCTTCTTGGCGAACTCGATCTGCGTCACCGGGTCCAGCATGGTCTTGGCCAGCAGGGTCTGCGCGGCGACGGCATTCTTGTTCTTCGGAAAGGCGAACACGTCGCCGCCGAGGATGTAGGGGGTGCCCTTGTCGCCCAGCACAGTGCAGTCGTAGTCCTTGCCGGCGACCTGATTGGCGGCGGTGAATTCGCCCTTCGCCCAGTCGCCCATGAACTGGAAGCCGGCCTTGCCCTGGATCACCATGGTGGTGGCGTCGTTCCAGTTGCGGCCCGGCGCACCAGCGTCGGTGTAGCTGCGCAGGCGGCGGAAGGACTCGGCGACAGCCTTGAACTCGGGGCTCTTCACCAGGGCGACGTCACGCCTGCCCCAGAAGCCTTCGAACATCGCCGCACCACCGCGCCCGGCGAGGGTGGCGTTGAACAGCCCGCGCTCCCAGGTCTTCTGGTCGCCGAATGCCAAAGGCACAAGGCCTGCGGCCTTCAGCTTGTCCAGCGCCACGAACAGTTCGTCCCAGTTCTTCGGCATCGTCGCGCCAGCCTTGGCCAGCGCGGCGTTGGAGGCGAACAGCCAGCCCTGGCCGTGGATGTTCACCGGCACTGCATAGACATGGCCGTTGCGGGTGACCGCGGCGGTGATCGCCGCCGGCATGATGTCTTTCCACTTGCCCTCAGCCGCGACCTGATCGATCGAGGCCAGCAGGTCGGCCTCCACAAGGTCGTCGAACTGCTTGCCGGTATTGAACTGCATCGCAGTCGGCGGGTTGCCACCGACGGTGCGGTTGATCGCGGCGGTACGGGCGTTCGCACCGCCGGCGATGGCGGAGTCGACCCAGGTGCCGCCGGCCTTGGTGTACTGCTCAGCGAACACGCGCACGGCAGCGGATTCGCCGCCGGAGGTCCACCAATGGATGACTTCGGCCTTCAGGTCCTGGGCCTGGGCGGCGCCACCAAGCGCGCATGCGAGTGCGAGCCCTGCTGCAGTACGACGGATCATGACGTTTTCCCTGGTTCGATTTGTGTTTAAGGTGCTTGTAATCGATTACATCGTAGCGGATATTTCAACGAACGATGCCGTCGTGTCAAGTACGGCGTTATTGCCGGAGGAAGAATGGCCGACGACCGCCCCATACGCCGGACCCTGCGCATCGCCGAGGTCGCCAAGCTGGCCGGGGTGTCGACTGCCACGGTCAGCCGTGCGTTGACCGATCCGGGGAAGCTGCGGCCGAAGACCCTGGCGCTGGTGGAGGAAGCGGTTCGCCGCACCGGGTACACCCCGAACCTGGCGGCGCGCAGCCTGCGCGCGCGGCGCAGTATGGTGGTTCTGGTGGTGGTGCCGGATATCGGTAATCCGTTCTTTGCCGACGTCTTGCGCGGGGTGGAGGAGGCGTTGTCGGCGGCGGGGTATGGGCTGCTGATCGGTAATCTGGGGCCGGGGGCACATAAGCCGGCGCAGGTGTTGGATATTGTGCAGGCCGGGCAGGTGGATGGGGTGTTGCTGCTGAACGGCAACGTGCCGCGCGATGCGGAGCGGTCGCTGGACCGGATGGATGTGCCGCTGGTGGCGATCTGCGAGGCGATCCCGGGGGTGACGTTTCCGCAGGTGGAAGTGCAGAACCGCGAGGCGGCGCGGCAGGCGGCCGAGTTGTTGATCGGCCTGGGGCACAGGCGGGTGGCTTATCTTAGCGGGCCAGCGGGCAATATTCTGGAGGCTGAGCGGTTTGGGGGGTTCTGCGAGGGCCTGGCAGCCGCCGGAATTGCCGGGCCGGTTGCACGATATCGGGGGGATTTCACCTTTGCCGCGGGTGGAGCCGCGGCTGAGGAGTTCCTGCGTGCGGCGGAGCGGCCGACGGCGGTGTTTGCGGCCAATGATGAGATGGCGATTGGGTTTTTAAAAACCGTGCGCGCGGCAGGGATCGCGGTGCCCGAGGCGCTTTCGATTGTCGGGTTCGATGGGATTGCGTTTGCCGATTACGTCGAGCCGATGTTGACGACGTTCCGCCAGCCGCGACGGGCGTTGGGGAATGAGGGCGCGCGGTTGCTGGTGGAGGCGATGGGGGGACATCCGTCGACGGCGCGGGTGCGGATGCCGGTGGAGTTGCTGGTGCGGGCGAGTACCGGGCCGCTGCTAGGCTAGGATCCAGTCGCGGAACAAAGCGAGGTCGATGTTGCCACCGGACAGGACGACCCCTGCCCGCTTGCCGGCCCAGCGGTCGCGTTGCTGCAGCAGGGCTGCGAGGGGGGCGGCGCCGGCGCCTTCGGCGAGGTTGTGGGTGTCGGTCCAGTAAGCGCGGACGGTTTCGGCGATTTCGGTGTCGTTGACGGTGACGATGCCGGAGGCGCCGGCGCGGATCACGTCGAGCGCGGCGGCGGAGGGTTGGCGGGTGGCCAGGCCATCGGCGTTGGTGTTGGCGCTGTTGGTCTGCACCACGTGACCGGCGGCGTAGGACAAAGCGTAGGACGGGGCTTCGGTGCTTTGCACGCCGATGATTTCAGTGTCGAGGCCAAGCAGGTCGCGGGCGCGGATGGCGCCGGCGATGCCGGAGCCGAGGCCGATCGGGGCGTAGAGCACATCGAGCTTCGGGGCAGCGCGGAAGAGTTCCAGCGCCCAGGTAGCGACGCCTTCGACGAGATCGGGGTGATAGGAGGGGGCGAAGAGCAGGCCGCGTTCGGCGGCGAGGGCTTCGGCGTGGCCGCGGGCTTCGTCAAAATCGGCGCCGTATTCGATCAGCTCGGCACCGAGGGCACGCATGGCGCCGTTCTTTTCGGCGCTGTTGCCGACGGGGACGACGATGGTGACTTTGATGCCGAGTTTGCCGCCGGCATAGGCCAGCGACTGGCCGTGATTGCCGCGGGTGGCGGAGATCACGCCGGGGCAGTCAGGCTGGCGGCGCTTGAGGCGGTCCATGAAGACAAGACCGCCCCGCACCTTGAACGCACCGACGGGGGTGTGGTTCTCGTGCTTGACCCAGACTTCGCAGCCAACCCTTTGCGCCAACAAGGGCCAGGCGAATGCGGGGGTTGCAGGAAAATATTGGTGGACGAGCGCCGCCGATGCTTCGAGGTCGTCGAGCGAAAACATCGCGGTGTCCTTGAATTCTGTTCCGGGGCTTTCGCCCCGGAACAGAACCTAGCGATTTAGGCGAGCTTGAGGTTGACGGCCGCGGCCTTGCCACGCTCCATCGTCACGTCATAGCTAACCTTCTGGCCATCGTTCAGGCCCTTGAGCCCGGCGCCCTGGACAGCGGTGATATGGACGAACACGTCCTTCCCACCATCCTGCGGCATGATGAAACCATAACCTTTTGTGGCGTTAAACCACTTCACGGTGCCGACGGGCATGCGTGGAGCTCCTTTCTGAGGGTCGTTGAGGGGGAAATCAGGCGAGCTTGAGATTCACGGCCGCGGCCTTGCCGCGTTCCATGGTCACGTCATAGCTGACCTTCTGCCCCTCATTCAAACCGCGCAGACCTGCGGCCTGGACAGCAGTGATATGGACGAACACGTCCTTACCGCCATCCTGGGGCATTACGAAGCCATAACCCTTGGTGGTATTGAACCACTTCACGGTACCAGTCGCCATAGTTGTTAGTCTCTCCGAATCGGGCCGCAGCGCGGCAGGTTAAGACAACCGGCGCTTTGGTCGTCTTGAAGGCACCCGAGAGACGAAACCCGGGGCGAACCGGGGCGGTGGTCGGAAGCGCAGCAAGCCTAGCCAAAATCGATTGCACGACGATTTGGGCAGAAAGCGAAGGCTGAGTCAATCATTTATCAGTACGTTCAAGAACTGGAAAACAGAAAGGGCGAACCTTGCGGTTCGCCCCTCCGTTTCAGTACAGGTCTGGACTTTTTAGAAGTCCATGTCACCCATGCCGCCGCCGCCCGGAGGACCACCAGCGGGGGCCTTCTTTTCCGGCTTCTCGGCAATCATGGCTTCCGTCGTCACCAGCAGGCCGGCCACCGAGGCGGCATCCTGCAGGGCGGTACGGACGACCTTGGTCGGATCGATGATGCCGGCCTTGACCATGTCCTTGAACTCGCCGCTCTGCGCGTCGAAGCCCCAGTTGTATTCGTCCTTGTCCAGCACCTTGCCGGAGATCACCGCGCCGTCTTCGCCGGCGTTCTCGGCGATCTGGCGCAGCGGGGTCAGGACGGCCTTGCGGACGATGTCGATGCCGAAGCGCTGGTCATCGTTCTCGGCCTTCAGCTTGGCCAGGACCAGGGAGGCGCGGGCCAGGGCGACGCCGCCGCCCGGAACAATGCCTTCCTCGACCGCGGCGCGGGTCGCATGCAGCGCGTCGTCGACGCGGTCCTTGCGCTCCTTCACCTCGACCTCGGTCGCGCCGCCGACGCGGATGACGGCCACGCCGCCAGCCAGCTTCGCCAGACGCTCCTGCAGCTTCTCACGGTCGTAGTCCGAGGTGGTTTCCTCGACCTGCGCGCGGATCTGGTTGCAGCGGCCGGAGATGTCGGCCTTCTTGCCGGAGCCTTCGACGATGGTGGTGTTTTCCTTCTCGATCACCACCTTCTTGGCCTTGCCGAGCATGTTCAGCGTGACGTTCTCGAGCTTGATGCCGAGATCTTCGCTGATCACCTGGCCGCCGGTGAGGATCGCGATGTCTTCCAGCATCGCCTTGCGGCGATCACCGAAGCCAGGCGCCTTCACGGCCGCGATCTTCAGACCGCCGCGCAGCTTGTTCACCACGAGGGTCGCCAGGGCTTCGCCCTCGACGTCTTCGGCGATGATCACCAGCGGACGGCCGGACTGCACGATGCTTTCCAGCAGCGGCAGCATCGGCTGCA
>CAIRTN010000390.1 GCA_903881515.1 uncultured Rhodospirillales bacterium
ATCTCCGAAGCCGTCTTCCTCTCCGACCGCGTGATCGTCATGTCCCCCCGCCCCAGCCGCATCGTCGACACACTGGATATCGACCTCCCCCGCCCCCGCAATCTCGCCATGATGGCCACCCCAGCGTTCGGCGCCTACGCCGCGCGTATTCGCGCGAGCCTTGGGCTTCGGGGGAATGCGGAGTGAAGGGAAGGCAGGAAGAGTCTTCTTTTTTGAAAAAAAGAAGCAAAAAACTTTTATCCATAAGGGGGGCTCGCATTCGTAGGGTGCAGTTCCCCTTCGGAACTGCACCAGTCCTCAGCCGCCAGCACCCACGCAGGCCATCATGTCTCTGAAACGCGAAAAATCCTGGGCGTGGGTGCTCTTCCCGCTCTCGCTCGCCGTTCTCCTCGCCGCGTGGGAGGCGCTGATCATCTGGGTCGAGGTGCCGATCTACATCCTGCCGCCGCCCAGCGCGATCGTCGGCTCGTTGATGGAAATCGTCACCAGCAAGCTGCTGTATCAGAACGCCGCCGTTACCCTGCTGGAGACGGTCTGCGGCTTCGCGCTCTCCGTGGTGTTCGGCATCTTCTTCGCCGTGCTGATCACCGAATCCCGCATCTGCGAGCGCATCCTCTACCCCTACTTCGCCGCCCTGCAATCGATGCCGAAAGTCGCCATCGCCCCGCTGGTGGTGATCTGGTTCGGCTTTGGCCTGTCCTCGAAAATCGTGCTCGCGGCACTGCTCGCTTTCTTCCCGATGCTGGTCAACGCCGTCGAGGGCCTGCGCGCCGCCGACCCCGGCCGGCTGAAACTGATGCACGCGCTCGATGCCTCACGCTGGCAGACCTTGCGCCATGTCAGGCTGCCCTATGCCATGCCGTTCTTCCTCGCCGGCATTGAACTGGCCGGCATCTATGCGATGCTTGGCGCGCTGGTCGGCGAGTTCGTCGGCGCGCAGAAGGGCATCGGCTACTGGCTGATGGCGATGAACATGAACGTCGACACCTCTGGCTCCTTTGCCCTGCTCGTGCTGCTCGCGCTCTACGGTGTGGTGCTGCAGGCCGGCATCGGCCGCATCCGCCGCCGCACCTTGTTCTGGGCCCAGCCCGCCGGGCGCATGCGCCCCGGTGCGCGGCAATAATCCGTCACCCCCGCTCCTGGAGCCCCGAATGCCTGACATCATTTCCCTCGGCGACATCACCATCCAGCGCATCGTCGAGCAGGAAACCGCCCTGTTCGGCGCCAAGGGCTTCCTGCCGACGCTGACCGACGATGTGCTCGCCGAGAACCGTGGCTGGATGCAGCCAACCTATCTCGACGCCGCGGACAACCTGAAGCTCTGCATCCAATCCTACGTCGTGCGCACCCCGCATCACACCATCCTGGTCGATAGCTGCATCGGCAATGACAAGCCGCGCCCGAACCGGCCGGACTGGCACATGCAGAAATCCGACACCTGGATGCGCAACCTCGCTGGCATCGGCCTGACCGTCGCCGATATCGACGTCGTCATGTGCACCCATCTGCATGTCGATCACGTCGGCTGGAACACCAAGCTCGACAACGGCGCCTGGGTGCCCACCTTCCCCAACGCCGAATACCTGTTCTCCGCCATCGAGCTTGAGCATTGGCAGGCCCGCCACGCCAAAGACCCGCTGGCCTC
>CAIRTN010000391.1 GCA_903881515.1 uncultured Rhodospirillales bacterium
CTGCCAGTCCCAGAACAGCCGCGTGCCGAACGAGGTCTGCCGCACCCCGGCCCAATCCTCGCACCAGATCGCCGCAACCTTCACCCCGGCGGCGAGGAATTTCTCCAGCCGGTCGAACCCCGAAGCACCGGATTTCAGCCCGATCACCGCGCCGTTGTAGAGCCACTCCGGCAAAACAGGCTGCCGCCCGAACCGCGCCGAGACCAGCCCAACCAGCCCCGGCAGATCGTCCGCCGCGTAGATCTCCAGCCGCTCCGGCACGCCCCAGCATTCCAACTCATGGAAGCCGGCCTGCGAGAAATCGAACACGCAGTAATCCGTCGTCTGCAGATGCACCGCCACGCGGCGCGAGGTCAGGAAACTCGGCTGCGGGTAATTCGTCGTGTCGTAATTGCCGCCCGCCCGGCCCTGCGCGTCAGCCAGATGGGTGATCAGCGTCCGCTTGTCGCGCCCCACCCCCGGTTCCGACGTCCACAGCGCAAATCGCCGGCCACGCAGATCGAGATACGACATCTGCTCGCCGCATCCCCAGACATGCTCCTCGGCCTCCGCCGGCAGGCGGAACCACACCCGGTTGATCCCGGCCTCGGCATGCACGACATGCAGCACAAGCCGATCCGCCGCCCGCTCCACAAGCAGGCTCAGCGCCGGCGGGCCGCCCGCACTGCGGCGCAACTGCAACACCGCGCCGACCCAACTGGCATGGCGCAGCGCCACCCGCTCTTCCAGCCGGTCGGAGATGTCGAAATTGCCGTGATGCATCTCTATCCGCGCCGTGCCGTGCCCGACAAACGCGAACGGCGCGTCCTCGGCATGGGCAACCACCAGCCGCCCGGCAAGCTCGATGCGCATCAGCGGGCGAACGCGTCCCAGAGGATCTGGCCAACTTCGCCCATCACCGTCTCGATCCGCACATTGGCCTCCTGCAACTGCCGCGAATTGCCATGCGGCATCTCGGTGGTGTCGAGCGTGAACAGCGCAAACGCGATCGTGTCGCCCGGCCCGCGCCGGATCAGCCCGGTGTCGTTGCGCAGCCCGCGCAGCGAGCCGGTCTTGTTCGCCACGCTGCCGGTGGGCAGGAAGCGCGGCACCCGGTTCTGGAAATGCTGCGTCTCCATGATCGCGATCATGTCGGCGCAATCCTCCGCGGTGCCCGCCTCCGCCTTGGCGATCAGCACCATCAGCCGCGCCAGGTCGATCGCGCTCGCGGTGTTGTTCGACCCGTCCCGGGCGAACGCCGCGGAGTCGAACGGCATCGGCCGCGCCTTACTCGCCGCCTTGATCTCGGCATAGCCCACCGAACCATCCTTCGGGAGATCCCACCCGGCCAGGAACAGCCCGTGGCACTTATGCGGCACATGGATGTCGTGCAGCCCCAGCGTCCGCATCCGCGCCGTCACATTCGCCGCGCCCACCAGATCCACCAGCATGTCGGTCGCGGTGTTGTCGCTGATGATGATCATCAGCATCATCAGGTCGCGAATGGTCGGCGCCAGCCCGACATCCAACGCCTGGATCACCCCCGAGCCCATCGTCTTCTGTGCCTGCGTCATCGCCAGCCGGTCGGTGATCGCGAACTTGCCGGCCCTGGCCTGGGCATAGACCTCGACCATCACCGGCACCTTGAACGTGCTCGCCGTCGGAAACAGCGCCGCGCCGTTTACCGCGATCTGTGCCCCGCTCTGCACCGAAATCGCGGCAAACCCCGCCTCGATCCCGGCGCCGCCCAGCAGCTCCGCAATTTGTCCCTGCGCGTCCATTGTCATCCCCCTCAGTTCCGATCTTCCCAGGTTCCCACGAATAAGCGGGCGATCAAGGGTAAGGCGAAGCAAGCACTCCTTTTTTTGTAAAAAAAGGAGCAAAAAAACTTTTATCCACCACGGATGTCCGGCGGAGAAGCTGGCCGAAGGCCAGAGATCAGAAAGTTTTTTTGGTTCTTTTTGTTCACAAAAAGAACACCTTCCTTAATTCAACGAAATACCAGCATCGACCACAAAGTTCTGCCCGGTGCACCCCGCCGCCTCGTCGGAGCCCAGGAACACCGCCATCGCCGCGACATGCGGCGGGCTCAGCACGATCTTCAGCGCCTGTGCGGTCTGAATGCCGGCATCGATCTCCGGCGAGCGCCACAGGCTGGCCTGCCGCTCGGTCAGCACCGCGCCCGGCACGATGCAGTTCACCCGCACGCCGCCTTCGCCCCATTCCCGCGCCAACGTGCGAGTCATGCCGTTGATCGCCGCTTTCGCCGTGGTGTAGCCCACCATGCCGGGGCGTGCCCGCATCCAGGAGACCGAGCCCATCAGCACGATGCTGCCGCCGCCGCGCGCCGCCATCGGCTTGGCAATGGCCTGCGCGCCGAAAAACTGGTGATCCAGATTCAGCGCCAGCGTCCGCCGCCACAGCTCCGGCTCAACGTCGCCGACGGCGTGGCGGTTGTCGCGCGCGGCGTTGTTGATCATCACCTTGGTCGGCCAGGCCGCATCCGCCGCGGTCACCGCCGCGCGCAGGGCGGCGATATCGGTGAGGTCGCAATGCAGGTAGCGCGCCCCGGTCTCGGCCACCAAATCCTCGGCAGCGTCATCGTCGATGTCCAGGAAGCTGACCTTCGCGCCTTGAGCGGCGAACTGGCGCACCATCTCCGCCCCAATCCCCGACGCGCCGCCGCTGATCAATACCCCTGCACCATCGAGCGAGCTGTAGCGCACGCTCATAGATCGGCAACCATGTAGTCGATCCGCCCTTCAAGCGCCTCGCCCGGCTGCAACACCACCAGCCCATGATCAGGCACCGTGCCCATCCGGTTGATCGCATCGTTCATATGGCTGACCGGCTCGACGGCGAAGAAGCTCTGCCCGTCCGGTACAAACACCACCGTATGCCCGAACGGCTTGCCCGCCCGCATCGTCAGCACATAGCCCAGATCGGCATATTCCAGCCGCGCCACGCCGTCGAAGCCGTTGAAGCAATTGTCGATGAACGCGCCGCCCACCGGGGCGCCTGCGCTGAAATCCCATTCCGGCGGCACCGCGACGCGCGCGGTCGGCGTTTTCGACGCCCCGCCGTTCAGCCACACCGAGTGCGCGTTCAATGTCAGCTTCAGCCCTGGGCTGCGCGGAAAGAACGGGTGCTGCCCGATCCCTGCCGGCCAGGCGATGCTGTCGGCATTCTGCACTCCGAGCACCGAGACCAACCCGTCAGCGCTGAGCTCAAAGCGCTGCCAGGTCTTGAGCGCATACGGCCACTCCGCGCATGGCCCCTGTTCCAGCGCGATGGTCACCGTGTTCGCGGTCTGCTCCGTCACCGTCCATTCCCGCAGCCAGCCGACGCCATGGATGGCAAACCCATTGAACTGCGCCGGCAGGTCGTAGGTCTTGCCCGCCCAGGAGAAGCGCCTTGCCTCGATCCGGTTGGAAAACGGCACCAGCGGGTAGCTCGCCAGCATCCGACCGTTGCGCTCGGCCAGCACCGCCGGATCGGTCGGGCGGAACATCGGCAAGCCCTTGCGCCGCCATTCCACCACCGCACCGCCGATCTCGGGCGCAAGGGTCAGGCTGGCATCGTTCGCGGTCAGCGTAATCATGGCGTTCCCTTTGGTCTTAACGTTGTGCGCTGTTCCGCCGCGGCCTCGACGGCCGCCGGACTGAACGGCAGGTTGAACATCTTCCCCTCCGACCACGCGGTCAGCAGGTCGGCATAATGCGGGCTGCGCGGGTCGCCATCCTGCCCTGGCGCGTTGATCACCAGGGCGGCATCCCAGTTGCCAACGTCGAACACCCCGGCAAACATCGCCCCGCCCGAGGCCTGCGGCGCCGGGATCGACGCCCACCAGCGCGCCATCACCGTCGCCCCGTCACCGCCCGAGGCCACCCGCACATTCGGCGAGGGTTCGCGCGGCAACTGTGCCGCCAGCGTGTGATGCAGATCGAGCGCATGCACCTCGCCCCAGCGCCATTTCTCCGGCCCGCCACCGCTGCGCAGCCGCAGCGCCGCCGAGGCCGCCTTCAGCGCGCCCAGCAGCATCGCATCGCGTCCACCGAGCCTGCGATCATCGGCTTCCAGCGCCGCCAGCACCACATGCGGATGCACCGTGGTCAGCAGGCTGGCGAGTTCCGCCGGCACCAGCTTGGCCCGCACATCGACATTCAGCCGCGCCATGGTGAACGCATACAGCGCCGCCGCCGCGCTGTCGGCCGACATCCTGCGGTCCCACGCCCGCAACAACGCCATTTCCTCCGCCGGCCCGTCGAGCCGCTCGATCAGCGCCATCAGCCGCGCCGCGCGATCGGTCACCACATCGTGCTGCAACGCCACGCTGTCGGCGATGCTGTGCGTGGTCTGACCGCCCAGCACCGCGGCGATCCGCCGGTAGCGATCGTCGGCGATCCATTCGAAGCTGATCTTGCGCTCGGCATAGGGGAAATCGGCCGCAAACGGCATCTGGTTGGCACTTGCGATCCAGCCGCGCGCCGGGTTGAACTCGCCCGGCATCTCATCCAGCGACAGGATGCCATCCCAGTCGAACCGCCCCTCCGCCGGCACCGGCAGCAGCCCGTCATGGTGCGGCCGCCGCGGCGCCCAACCGGCCGACTGCCAGCCGATATTCCCATCGATATCGGCATACATGTAGTTGGTGCCCCACACGGCATAGCGCAGCGCGGCGCGGAATTCCGCCCAGTCATGCGCCAGCACCTTGGGGATGAACTCCAGCCCGATCGCCGCCCCCAGCTGCAAGCCCACCGAGCGCAGCGCGAGCCCATGGCCCTTCGCCCTATCCTCGAAGATCACCGGGCCGTGCCGCGTGAAACCGTATTCTACCTCCGCCGCTGCGCCGCCGCGCACCGCGATCCGCTCGGTCAGCCGGGTGATCGGCTCCTCGCCATCCGGCCCGCGATACGCCGTGCCGTCCGCGTTCAGCCGCAGCACCACCAGGTCCTGCTGATCGATCTGGAAATCCGTCCGCCCGAAGGCGATGCGGTCATTATGGCCGAACTGCATGCCCGGCCGGCTGGGGAACCCCGCCCCGGTCAGATCCAGCCCCGGCGCCCGCAAATGGGTGATGAAACGCGGGCCGGGCACGCTGAACGGCAGATGCGGATCATTGGCCAGGATCGGCCGGCCGGTGGCGCTCATTTTCGCCGAGATCACCCAGGCATTGCTGCCGTTGCGCGCATCGATGTCATCGCGCGGGATCACATCGCCGCGCTGCACCGCCTTGGCGAAGGGCAGGGGGGCCACCAGATCGTTCAGCACCGCGAGCTGCGGCATGTCCAGCCGGCACGGCTCGAGACCTTCCGGCACCCGAAGCTGCCACGCCGGCTCCAGCGGCGTCATCAGTGCGTCCTCGGCCAGCGCGCCCTTGCACGCCAGCATCGCACGCCGCATCGCGGCATGCGCGTTCGGTCCGTAAACGCCGCGCAGCCGCAACAGATCGTCGGCGTCCCACAACAGCGGCAGCACATCCAGCGCGGCGAACTCCGGCGGCAGCAGCTTCGGATCGGCCCGTACCTCGGCTACCCGCGCATTGATCCCGGCGACGAAGGCCCGCGCGATGCCCGGCACCCGCGGATCGTAGCGCCGCCATTCCGCCGCCAGGTCACCGCGATACAGCATCATTCGCGCCGCCCGGTCATAGCGCAGGAACTCCGGCCCGAACGCCTCAGCCAGCCGGCCCATGCCGCGCCGCTGGCCGATATCGATCTGCCACAGCCGCGCCCGCGCCGCCGCATAGCCCTGGCCGAAGAACGCGTCCTCCACCGTCGCCGCGGTGATATGCGGAATGCCATGCGTATCGGTGACGATCTCCACCGGTGCACTGAGCCCGGCGACCTGCAACGTCTCGGCCATCGCCGGCAAACTCCCCAGGATCAACGCCAGCACAAACCGGATCATCCCGGCGTAAGCCCGATCACCGTCTCCGCCGCCGCATCCACCGCTTCGCGCGAGTACAGCATCGGCACGTACTGCTCCGCCGCCCAGAGCGGCGCCAGGTCGTCGTAATGCTTGCTGCGCGGATCGCCAGACTGTCCGGGCGTGTTGATGCAGGTCGAATTGTCCCAGGCGCCGACATCCAGCACCATGCGGAAGCTCGCCCCGCTGGTCAGCCGGAAATCCGACGGCCGGTAGGCCGCCGCCATCGGCGTGGCGCCCGATCCGCCCTTGGCCAGCGGCCCGACATCGCGGATGGCCCCCGGCGCGCTCAGCACCGGCGTCAGCGGATGCTCGAAATAGCCGTGATGCAACCGGCCCCACTGCCAGCCCGCCGGCTCCGCGCCCAGGCGCACGCGCAGATCGGCCATCGCGGCGGACAGCGTGCGCGCTAGCAACGCGTCCCGCCCGTCGAACTCGTCGGTCAGCATGCCCAGCAGCGTCGTGGTATCGCCCGGCACCAGCAGCGCGCGCACCACCGGATCCTGCGTCACCCGGTCGAGCAGGGCAGGGCGCAGATGCTTCACCCACCAGACCTCATGCAGCGCCGCGGGCGCACTCTCCCGTTTCAACTGCCCGTCCCACCCCGCCAGCAGCGCCCGGCCCGCTGCGGCCTCGCCATCCAGCGTCAGGCCGGCGAGCATCGCGCAAAGCCGCAACGCCGGCAGCGAGGTCGAATCGGTCTGCAGGCGCTGCGAATCCTCCAGCGTATGCTTCGGCTGCGCGTCCAACTGCGCATGGATCCGCGTGGTCCGCGACCGCTCCGCCCATTCGAAGCCGATGCGCTGCGCATCGATCGGGTAATCCGCCGGCAGGTTCATCTCGTTGGCCGTAGCCACGAAACCCCGCGCCGGGTTCACCGATTGCGGCAGTGCCGAGCGGGGATGGAACCCCTCCCACTCATAGCGGCCATCGCCCGGCACCGGCAGCAGCCCGTCCCAGTTCCGCCGCACCGGCACCATGCCCGAGGCGTACCAGGCCACATTGCCCTTCACGTCGGCATAGACATGGTTGATCGACGGTGCGCCCCAATGCGTCAGCGCCTCCTCATACTGCTCCGGCGTCGTCGCCTGCATGCAGGCCAGTGAGGTGAAATAGGCGAACGTCCCCGGCTGCGCCCACACCGAGCGGATCGCGAACGCGCGCCGCGTCGTGGTGTTCTCGAATACCACCGGCCCGTGCCGGGTGAATTTCAGCCGCACGATCTGATCCGGCGCGCCCTTCACCTGCACTGTCTCGGCCAGTTCGGTCATCCGCTCCCAGCCGTCGCCATAGCGATAGAGACCGGCATCCTCAGGATGCATCTCGTAGACATACAGATCCTCCTGATCCATCGGGAAGATGGTCAGCGCGAATGCCGAATGCCCGTTATGGCCAAAGGAAATGCCCGGCACCGCCGGCTCGCCGCAGCCGATCGCATCGATCCCTGGTCCGCTCAGATGCACGATATAACGCAGCCCCGGCAGCGCATGCGCCCGATGCGGATCGCTGCCCAGGATCGGTCGCCCTGTCGCGGTGCGCGTGCCCGACACCGCCCAGTTGTTCGAGCCCTGGGTATAGACATCCCCAAGATCGCTGACCTTGCTCCATTTCCACGCGTCCTGCAGCTTCGCCGCCATCCGCTCCGGCGAGAAATCCGGCGCCACGCTGGCCAGCTTGAACACGTCGAGCACGTCAGGGGTGATATCGGCGAAATCCAGCCCCTCCGGCACGATCGCCGACCAGGCGGGCTCCAGCGACCGTCGCGCCAGATCGGTCGTCTCATCCGCACGGTCCATCACCTGCGCCCGCGCCACTTCCGACAGCGCGTTGCGCACCAGGGCATGGCTGCGGATGCGGATCATCTCCTCGCCGGTCCAGCGCTCCGGCCGCGTGCCCATCGCGGCGAATTCCGGCGGCAGCAGCTCCGGCTGCGCCTCCGTCAACGCGATATAAGCGTTCAGCCCGGCGACGAACGCCTCGACAATCGCCCGCGTCTCATCGGTGCCGTAGGAGGCCCATTCCACCTCCATATCGCCGCGGAACAGGAACAGCCTGGCTGCCCGGTCCTGCGCCAGGAACCCCGGCCCGAAATCCGCCGCCAGCCGCCCCAACCCGCGCTTGCGCCACAGATCCAGTTGCCACAACCGGTCGCGCCCGGCGTTGAATCCCTGCACGAAGAACACATCGCGCCGGGTGTTCGCGCGGATATGCGGGATGCCCCAGCGATCCACCACGATCTCGGCGGGCTGTTCCAGCCCAGGCACCAGATAAGACTCGTTCGTTGTCATCGAAACCCTCCACTGTTTTGAACGTTCCATGCGTTCGTCACATCGGCAAGGGATCATCATTTTTTTGGGACCAACTTCCGCCGTCTGCGTGGTGATCAGACCGGCAGAGGTTGGAGGAAGTGTTGATGTTGAGCGGCACTATCGTGACGCGCGTAAATTCTGCGTTCCGGCGTGCCGCACTCCGTTAATCGACATTACTTCACAACATATGATCCAGATCAATGAAACCGGGACGCATCCTTCCGCTATGATGTAACACAACATTACGAAACAATTACGGGAGGAAACATGATGTCACGTTTCGTACAAAAAGCGCTGGCAACCGGCATCCTGACCGCCGCCGCACTCGCCAACTCCCACCCGGCCCAAGCCCTGCCCACCTTCGCCGCCCAGACCGGCCAAGCCTGCACCGCCTGTCATATCGGCGCCTTCGGCCCGCAACTCACCCCGCTCGGCCGCGCCTTCAAGATCGGCGGCTACACCCAGACCGGCGGCGACGGCCTCCGCTCGAAAATCCCGCTCTCGGTGATGGCACTGGGCTCGCTCACCAATACCGCCACCGCCATCCCGCGCGACCAGGTCACCACCCATTACAGTACCAACAACAACCTCAACCTTGACCAGGCCAGCCAATGCTCGCCGGCGCCTTCGCCACCAACTCCATCGGCTACACCGCCTATGCCTGGTACGACCGCAGCCTCTATCTCGAAGGCGGCTTCTATCAGACCCAAAGCGGCTGGCTGCTGAAGCGCCTCGGCAACGATTACAGCATCGGCAGCACCCAAGGCGTCGCCCCCTATCTGCGCGGGGCCTATGAATGGAACTGGGGCGACAATTCAGCGCATGTCGGCGCGCTGTTCATGCAATCCTCGGTCAGCCCCGTCTCCGGCGCCCGCCAGACCGATCCCTCCTTCGGCCATGACAGCTACACCGACCTCTCGCTCGATGCCGGCTACCAGTTCGTCGGCCAGGGCGATCACACCTTCACCGTCGATGCCATCTACACTCACGAAAACCAGTCCCTCGCCGGCAGCGCCGCCGCCTTCAACGCCGCCAACGGCACCGCCTACGGCGCCAAATACAGCCTCGATCAGGTCCGCCTGAACGGCGCCTACTGGTATCGCAACACCTACGGCCTCAGCCTGAATTACCTGCGCACCTGGGGCAGCGCCAACCCGGTGCTCTATGCTCCGGGCGCCTTCACCGGCAGCGCCAACTCCACCCCGGGCACCGACGCCTATGTCATCGAGCTCGACTGGGTGCCCTTCGGCAAGGACGACTCCTGGGCCGCCCCGCTCGCCAACCTGAAAGTAGGCCTGCAGTACAGCGGCTACATCCGCTTCAACGGCGGCACCACAGGCTATGACGGCGTCACCAACCGCAGCGCCAGCAGCAACAACACGCTCTACGCCTTCGTCTGGACGGCGTTCTGAGCCATGTTCAACAAGGTAAAAACCATGCGCTCCCTGCTCGCGATCCTGCTGCCGGCGGCCTTGCTTGCCGCCGGCACGGTCAATGCCCAGACCCTCCCCCTGCCGGGGCCAACCGACATCCCATCGTCGATCCTGGCAAACCACCAGGCCGATATCACCCACCTCACCGAGCTCTCCCATCGCGCCGGCGCCCTCGGCGTCGCGGCAGCCAAAGCGCTCGACCTGCTGAAGAAGCATCACCAACGCGAGTTGGCCTACATCCTGCCGCCGCTGACGTTGATCCCGTCGCTCGCCGCCGGGCGGATTTCGCCCGAGATGAAATGGGCGGTAGCGATGGCTGATCAGGTCGTGGCCAACCGCGAAGAAATCTTCCAGGAACACGTCGCCATCACCGATGTGATGACCCTGCTGCGCATCGAGGCACAGAAGGTCGATGACACCGACGCCGCCGACTTCGCCCAGGACGCCGTCGCCGACTCAGTCGCCGACATGGAAATCCAGGAACCCGCCTGCGTCCTGGTCGGCGAACTCATCCGCCTCAAGCTGGCCGGAAAGTGACCCAGATGTCCCGTTTCACCATCGGCCTCGCCCTCGCGGCCTGCCTGTCCATCCCCGCCGCCCACGCGCAGGACGCCGAGGCCGGCAAAACGGTGTTCAAGCAGGTCTGCTCGATCTGCCACGAGGTCGCCCCAAACAAGAACCGCATCGGCCCCACTTTGTTCGGCGTCGCCGGCCGCAAAACCGGCACGGTCGAAGGCTACAACTATTCCGACGGCAACAAGGGCGCGAACCTGACCTGGGACGCCGCCACCCTCGACCGCTACCTGGTCAATCCGCGCGCCGCCGTACCCGGCACCAAAATGGCCTATGGCGGCCTGAAGGACGACCAGAAGCGCAAGGACCTGATCGCCTACCTCACAACCCTCAAATAGCGTCCGACAGACGCCGCATCGTCTCGGGATACGCGAACACCCCCGGCGCCCCGCCGGTGTGCAGCCAGACCACCGGCCGCGCACCGGCAAACCGTCCCTGCCGCGCCAGCCCGATCAACCCCGCCAACCCCTTGCCGGCATAAACCGGATCCACCACCAGCCCCTCCAGCCGCGCCGCCAGCCGGATCGCCTCCTCGGTCGCAGCGTCCGACACACCATAGCCCGGCCCGCTCCAATCGCCGGCGACCTCGACATCCCCATCGTCCCACACGGTACCGAGCATCCCCGCAACCGCGCGTCCCACCCGGCCCACATCGGCCGCCACCCGCGCCGCCTCGGCATCCACATCCACCCCGATCACCCGCGCCGCATGCCCCATCGCCCGTACCCCGGCGATCAGCCCGGCCTGCGTCCCTCCGGTGCCGCTGCCATGCACGATGAACCCGGCCTCCGGGCAGGCCCGCAAAATCTCGCGCGCCGCCAGCACATAGCCCATCGCCCCCAGCGCGTCCGACGCGCCATACGGCACGAAATACACCTTCCGCCCTGCCGCCCGCAGCCCGTCCGCGATCTCCCGGAGCCGCGTATTGCGATCCGCGCTCCAGACAATGTCATGCACCACCGCCCCGAACAGCCGGTCCAGCAGGATATTCCCACTCTCCTCATAGCCCGGCTCGGTCTCCGCCAGCCGCCCGCGCATAATCCCCAGATGGCATTCCAGCCCCAGCTTCGCGCACGAAGCCGCCACCTGCCGCGCAGTGTTCGACTGCACCACCCCGCCGCACACCACCACCTCCGCGCCCGCCTCCCGCGCCGCCGCCAGGCAAAACTCCAGCTTGCGCAGCTTGTTGCCGCCCAACCCCAGCCCGGTGCAGTCATCGCGCTTGACGTACAGCTTCTCCACCCCAACAGCCGCCCCCAGCCGGTCCATCCGCTCCAGCGCCGTCGGCAACTGCGCCAGCCGCACCCGCGGCAGCCGATGCACCGCGGCGAACGGATCCCCGGCAACCACGCCCTTCTCCGCCACCTTCGCTGCTCCCCACGCCGCCTCCATCTCCCCCAGCGTCGCCTCCCCAGGCGTCCGCCCCTCCGCAGCCAGCGCCGCCTCCACCGCCCCGAACCGCCGCTCAAACTTCAAATTCGCCTCCCGCAGACACCGCTCCGGGTCCAGCTCCAGCTTGCGCGCCAGATTGGCCAGCACGAACAGCAGATCCCCCACCTCATCCGCCAGCCGCGCCCGATCGCCGACCGCCAGCTCCGCGCGCAGCTCCGCCGCCTCCTCCTCCAGCTTATCCAGCACCGCGGCCGCATCCGGCCAGTCGAACCCCACCCGCGCCGCCCGCGCCGTCAGCTTCTGCGCGCGGGTGAGGGCAGGGAGCCCCACCGGAATTCCCGCCAGCACGCCGATCTCCGCCCGTGCCGCCCGCTCTTGCACCTTCTGCGCTTCCCACGCCGCGCTCTGCATCGCCGCGTCCCGCGCCGCGGCCGCGCCGAACACATGCGGATGCCGGCGGATCATCTTGTCCGAGATCGCCTTCGCCACCTCCGCAAACCCGAACCGCCCGTCCTCCTCGGCCATCCGCGCGTGATACACCACCTGGAACAGCAGATCGCCCAACTCATCCGGCAACGCCGCGAAATCCCGCCGCGCGATCGCATCGGCCACCTCATAGGCCTCCTCGATCGTATACGGCGCGATGCTGTCGAAATCCTGCGCGATATCCCACGGACACCCGCCCACCGGCGCCCGCAGCGCCACCATGATGTCCAGCAGGCGGCGCAGTTCGGCTTCGGCGGACATCGTGTGGCATCCTTCGCTCAACCGGGGCATGTTCGCCCCATGACCGATCCCCGCATGACATCCTCCGCCACCGCACGCAACCGCGACGCCATCCTCGCCGTGCTGCGCGAACACCTGCCGCCCAGCGGCCTGCTGCTGGAAATCGCCAGCGGCACCGGCGAGCACGCCGCCCACTTCGCCCAACACCTGCCAGCCTGGCGCATCCAGCCCACCGACCCCGGCGCCGACCGCCGCGCCAGCATCGACGCCTGGTGCAGCGATCTGCCCAACGTCGCCAAAGCCCTGCCGCTCGACACCACCGCCCCCTGGCCGATCGCCGCCGCCGACGCCATCCTCTGCTGCAACATGATCCACATCGCCCCCTGGGAAGCGACGCTCGGCCTGATGCAAGGCGCCGCGGCAACCCTGCCCTCCGGTGCGCCCCTCATCCTCTACGGCCCCTATATCCGCCAGGGCATCGAAACCGCCGCCTCAAACCTCGCCTTCGACGCCGACCTCCGCGCCCGCAACCCGGCCTGGGGCATCCGCAGCCTCGAAGATGTCAGCCGTGCCGCGACGGAATTTGATGCACCCCAAGTCGTGGAAATGCCGGCGAATAATGTGTGTTTGATCTATAGGAGGAAGTAAGCGGTCGCTTTTTTGCAAAAAAGCTCCGCAAAAAACCTTTTCTCTCCGCCTTCCTCAGCGTCTACCGCAAGACACGAGCGTTTGAGCAAGCGGAGAGAGTAAAAGTTTTTTGCTTCTTTTTTCCAAAAAAGAAGCGCTTTCCTTGCCTTGCCTTGTTTGATTTCCGTGGCTTCTCAAACAAACTGATTACTGGTTATCTTTTTCAAAAAAGACCCCCGTCCTCGCCACCCAGCCATACCCGTCTTTCGCATAGACACCACGCCACCAACCGGCCAAAACCCACCAAAGCCCACCCCGGAGACGCCCAGATGCCCGCATATCGTTCCCGCACCACCACCCATGGCCGCAACATGGCCGGCGCCCGCGGTCTGTGGCGCGCCACCGGCGTCAAGGACGGCGATTTCGGCAAGCCGATCATCGCCATCGCCAATTCCTTCACCCAGTTCGTCCCCGGCCATGTCCACCTCAAGGACCTC
>CAIRTN010000392.1 GCA_903881515.1 uncultured Rhodospirillales bacterium
AGATGTCCGGATGGGCCGGGCATATGGGAAATGTCGGTTAATATGGGCTTTTCCAGACGGCCTAGGCTTCGCGGCTGACCCCGCATGGCCTTTGGCGTGCTCAGCGCGGGGTGAAGAACAGGATGTCCTGCCACGGGTCAACGCCGCGGTCGTAGCCGCGATATTCCCATTCCGGCAGATTGCGGATCAGCCAGTCCACCGCAATAACGCTATCGCCATAGGCGATGTCGCCGTCGATCGGCGCGCTGTTGAACGGGTAATAGCCGAATCCGGTCTCATCCACCGCGCGGACCAGGCCATCGATCAGTTCCGGCGGGATGCCGTTTTGCTGGCGCCAGAACCCCGGCGGGCGGGTGGTAATCGCCAGCATACCGTCGGGTTTGACCACCTTGCGCATCGCCCGCAGCGCGGCCGTTGTCGAGCGTGGCGAGATATGGGTGAACACGGAATAGGAGAAAATCAGGTCGAACAGCTTGCCATCCACAGGCAGATCGGTCGGGTAGGGCGTGATTCGCGCGAATTGGCCGAGCATGCCGCACGCCGCGCAGAGTTCGAGTGATTCGTCAGTCACGTCGAGCCCGGTGATGTTATCGGGATCGGTGTAGTGGTACATCAGCCGCATATTGCGGCCATAGCCGCAGCCGTAATCTAGAATCGTGCCGCCCTGCAGGCGCCGGTTGGTCAGGTCGCGAAAACGCAGCGCCAGGATGCGCATGAAGGTGGCGGTCCCCAGCATCAGCGATTGGCCGGTATCCCCGGTCCAATGCTGCTGTGCCTCTGGCGATGCCATCCGCGGCAGCACATTGGACAACGCCGGCCAGGCAGGATCGGGCAACGACCACATAAGCTCGCCAAAATCGGTCAGGCCAAGCAGGCGCAAATGCCGCAGGGCGGCCTCAGCGCCGCCCGTGCGCGCTGCCGCCTCCGCGGCGGCGAGGATAGGCCGCAGATGGCTGTGCATGCGGGAAAATTCCTTTCGCGGCAGCGTTGCCCACGCAGCCGGGTATCGGGGGAGAATAGCCGCCGCATTCTGTCCAATGCCACTCCGCTGAACAAGATGCCTTGCATCGTTCCTCCATGATCCCGCGGCGTCGACGGCGCCTATCTCCCCGTTTGGAGCCACAACGCACTGTGATGAGAGATCGATTGCTTGTCCGTGCCGCAGGCAACGTTCTACTCTCCCCGCGACGCCGGGCCACGACGGGCGATGACACAGGCGCTCGCCCGGTTTAAATCCTTCATCGATCGCGCAATTCAGACCTCCGGTAACCCCACCAGCGGTCGTCGTAGCCTAGTTGGACCAGACACATGGCGTTCATCGACATCGAGGGCTTCTGTCCGATCTGCGAGTCCGAGCAGCGCTTCGTCGCCGAAGGCGTCTGGCTGCGCGACGAGCTGAAATGCCTCGGCTGCCAATCGGTCCCGCGCCATCGCGCGCTGATGGTCGCACTGCGGATGTATTGTCCCGACTGGCGGGAGATGCAGATCCACGAGGGCTCGCCGGTCTGGCAGGGGCCCAGCAACAAGCTGTTTCGCGAAGCGCCTGGCTATTCCTGGTCGTTCTTCGATCCCGCCGTACCCACCGGGGTCAATCACCCGACGGCCGGGTGGCGCAACGAGAACCTCGAAGCTCTCACCTTCCCCGCCAACAGCTTCGACCTGTTCATCACCCAGGACGTGTTCGAGCATGTCTTCGAACCCCAGCGCGACGTCGCCGAGATCGCGCGGGTTTTGCGGCCGGGCGGCGTGCATATCTGCAGCGTGCCAATCGTCAACAAATCATCCCCCAGCCGCCGCCGTGCCCGCCTCACCGCGCAGGGCGTCGAGCATCTGATGGAACCGCAGTACCACGGCGATCCCGTCCACGCTGATGGCTCGCTGGTCACCGTCGATTGGGGCTACGACATCGCCGCCTATCTCGATCGCCATTCCGGCCTGCACACGACGATTTTGTACATCGACGACCTCTCCCGCGGCATCCGCGCCGAGGCCATCGAGGTGCTGATCATGCATAAGCACCCTTTTCTGCCGGACCTCCGCTAGACCACGCGCGGAGTCTCCCGGCCAACCGATCACGGAGCAGCCCTTCCATGAGCGCAGTCATCGACAGTAACCGCCCCGACCTCGGCGGCAACATCCGTCACGGCGACTCCAACACCTTTTCGCCCTATCTCTGGCGTTACCTGATCGATCGCTTCGCCATCCGCTCGATGCTGGATGTCGGCTGCGGCGAGGGCCATGCCGTGAAGTTCTTCCACAAGCACGGCGTGTTCGCCCACGGCATCGACGGTCTGCAAACCAATGTGGACAATGCCGTCGTGCCGATCGCGCTGCACGACCTGCTCGCCGGCCCCTACGTCATGCCCGTCGATCTGGCCTGGAGCTGCGAGGTCGCCGAGCACATCGCGCCCGACAAGGTCCACCATTACCTCGATACCCTGGCCAACGGCCGCATCATCGCCATGACCCACGCCGTGCCGGGGCAGGACGGCCACCATCACGTCAATTGCCAGCCCAGCGAATACTGGATCGAAGCACTGGCATCGCGCGGCTACATGCTGGAACGCTCACAGGAATACTATCGCGGCATCGCGGCCAAGGACGACGTGCCGAACTACTTCCAGCACTCCGGCCTGGTGTTCGTGCGCCGGGGCGGCTGACAGCCGCTCACTTGCGGCCGAACAGCCTGCCCAGCAGGCCGGCGGGCGCAGGCTTGGCCACCGACGGAACCGGCTCGCTCTCCGCCTTCAGCATGGCCCATGCCGGGGTCGGCGCCGGCGGTACCGGCGATTCCGGCGCCGATGGCTCCGGCTCCGGCGCGGGCACAACCTCGGCAACATCGGCGTCTGCGTCCTGCACCGGTTCGCCCTGCTCTGGCGCCGGCGTGGCCGCCGCATCCGCATCGATGACATACCGGCCGCCATCGATGCGATCGAGATTGGCCGGCGGCGCATCGGTCCAGCCCCAGTACGGCTCCACCCATTCATCCAGATTGGCGTCCGCAAAATAACCGGCAAAATCGTTCAGCTTCACGCCGAACAGCATGTTGGTCAGGTTGCCGTAATACACCCCCGATATGCCGTGCCGGCTGAGGCAGTATTCCACCAGCGGCACGCCATAGGCACCGCACGAGCCAACCACCAGGTCGATATTTTCCCGCGCAACGATCTCATCAACGCTGCGGCATAGATGCGCGAAGGTCTCGCTCCACGAGCCATGCGGCCGATTGGGATAAGTGGTGATGAAGGCGCGCAGCGGCACCAGCCGGAATTCCGGCACCTCGATGTGCTTCCAAAGCCGCCGCACCCGGCCGCTCTCCACGACATAGGCGCAAGCTGGCGCGAACGGGCTGACCATCAGCACGGTGCGGCCGGACAGATGCTGGTAGAAATCCGGCGGGCTGCCAAACCGCACGCTGGGCTTCCCGTCGAACGGTGTCCCGCTCTCGGCGGCAACGGCGCGCGTCAGGTGCGACTGGATCGTCACGCCCCAATTGACGAACAGTTCCTCGCCGCTCCGCATCCCAAGCAGGTAGCGCTCCGTCCATTCTCGCACGCTGGCGGCCAACCCCTGCGCCGTCGTGGCATACATCCCCGCATTGGTGATCAGGTGGCAAACGGCCGGGCCCAGGTCGTCCACCGTCGCGTCCTTCTGCGCATACATGTATGCCTCGTCGTCCCAGTTCGCGATGATCTCCTCGCAGATCTCCTCCAACCGGTCCGGGAACTGCAAAATGGCGCGGATCGCCCGCAGTTCCACCACCCCCAGCCGCGGAAACAACCGCTTCGGTGTCTCCAGCGACAAGGCGGGAAACTGACAAACCGCGAGCAGTTCCACACCCGTATGGATCTTGCTGAAATGGCTGAACAAGGCGACGGCGCTATAAACCGAGCGCACGATCCGCAGATCGCTGATCTCGCGCAGATAGGCATCGACACTGCCAAGGTCGAGCGAAAATGCCAGCTTCGGGTGAAACCGCAGCAAAGCGAGGATCACGAAATTGACGTAAATATGTTCGGTGCCGCTGAAGCGCAGGAACTTCGTAACGTCGATATGGACATCGCCCGTCGAACCTCGCCAGAAGAACGCCTCTCCCGGCGCATGGCAAAGCCATACCGTGATGGGTCCATCCGCCGCCTGCGCAGCCGCATCGGGGAACGGAAATTCCAACTCCGAGAACACACGCAGAAAATCATCCGCGTACATGACATGGTCGGGGTCGAACCCGGCCTCACGCAGGTGAGTCCTGAGCAAAGCCGCCCGCATGCGGTCGCCGGTTGGGCCGGTCATCGTCCGTCGTCTCCGTCTGCCACGTCGCTCAGCACGTCAGGAACCATCGCGGTCCGATAGCGGGATTTCGCGGTCGCAGGAAGTGAACTGCGCACCCCCACCCGCTTCCAACACGAAATTTCCACAACTTCGAAATTTTTTCCCATTCACCGCTTGACAGATGCAAGTTTAATAGTTATTTAATCCAACATGAACATATGGGCACAACTCCTCTCTGAGCTTAAAATCACCCTGGCCCGGACTCCGTTCCGCGACTGGCCTGCCATGTTCATGCTCTGGCTGCACCTGCGCCGGCTCACCCAATGCCTGGAAACCCTGTTCACCGCCTGGCAGGCCGGCACGCTGCCGCCCGCCCCTCCGGCGCCCCCTGAAGCCGCCCCCGTCCGGGCCCAGCAACCGCCGCAGAACCGTACGCCCGTGGCGCGCCCGCGCCGTAGCCGGCCTGCGCCCCGAATCCCCGCCCGCGCACAGGTTCAAACCGCCGCGCCGCCCGATCCGCCAATCCCCGGGAATCCCGCCGGCCGCACCCTGCGCCGCCCCGGCCACGCCGTACACGGCCCAACCTGCGTCAGTCTCAAAAATGCGACATTTTCGCCCGATGTCGACGCACGCCAATATTGTTACGATATCGGAACAATATCCTGATTTATACCAGCAAAGCCCTGAAATACGCGATCGTCCGTCCCAGCCCGGCATCCAGATCCACATGCGGCTCCCAGCCCAGCACCGCGCGCGCTTTCGAAATATCCGGGCAACGCTGGATCGGGTCATCCACCGGCAACGGCTTGAACACCAGCTTCGACGTCCCGCCGGTCAGGCTCAACACCCGCTCCGCCAGCCCGCGCACCGGGATCTCCACCGGATTGCCCAGGTTGATCGGCCCCACCACATCGTCCGGCGTGCCCATCATCCGCACGAACCCCTCAATCAGGTCGTCAACAAAACAAAACGCCCGGGTCTGCATGCCATCGCCATAGATCGTGATGTCCTCGCCGCGCAGCGCCTGCACGATGAAGTTCGAAACCACCCGCCCATCGTTCGGATGCATCCGCGGTCCATAGGTATTGAAAATCCGCACCACCTTGATCCGGGTCTGGTGCTGGCGCAGGTAATCGAAGAACAGCGTCTCGGCGCAGCGCTTGCCCTCGTCGTAACAGGCGCGCGGCCCGATCGGGTTCACATTGCCGCGATAGCTCTCATCCTGCGGATGCACTGTCGGATCGCCATACACCTCCGAGGTCGAGGCCTGAAACACCTTCGCCCCCACCCGCTTGGCGATGCCCAGCACATTGATCGCCCCCATCACCGAGGTCTTCGTCGTCTGCACCGGGTCGAACTGGTAATGCACCGGCGACGCCGGGCAGGCCAGATTATAGATCTCATCCACCTCGACATGCAGCGGATAGGTGATGTCGTGCCGCAGCGCCTCGAAATTCGGGTTGCTCAGCAGATGCGCGATGTTGTCCTTGCGCCCGGTGAAATAGTTGTCGACGCACAGCACGTCGTTGCCCTCGGCCACCAGCCGCTCGCACAGATGCGAGCCCAGGAACCCCGCCCCCCCGGTCACCAGCACGCGTTTCTTGATCCCGCTCATCGTCCCGCCTTCCGCAACCCGCCCCATAAATCACACCGCTCGGCTATGTGCAAAACCGCCGTTCCGCGATACTGAGCGCTCCGGCAGTGGAGACGACACCATGCGTATTGCGATGATCGGCGGCGGCTATGTCGGCCTGGTCTCGGCCGCCTGCTTCGCGGCCTTCGGCGCCGAGGTCGCTGTGGTGGAAGCCGACCCGCCGAAGCTCGCGGCACTCCGCGCCGGCCGCATGCCGATCTATGAGCCGGGGCTCGACGAACTGATCGCCAAGGGCACTGCCGACGGCCTGCTCAGCTTCGGCGACGATATCGCCGCAGCCGTGCAAGGCGCCGAAGCGGTGTTCATCGCCGTCGGCACCCCCACCCGCCGCGGCGACGGCCATGCCGATCTCACCTATGTCTACGCCGCCGTGCAGCAGATCGCCCAGGTGCTCGGCGACTACGCGGTGATCGTCACCAAATCCACCGTCCCCGTCGGCACTGGCCGGCGCATCGCCGCCATCGTGCGCGAACTCCGCCCCGAGCTCGCCTTCGACGTCGCCTCCAACCCGGAATTCCTGCGCGAAGGCAGCGCGATCGGCGATTTCATGCGCCCCGACCGCGTCGTCATCGGCTGCGAAAGCGAACGCGCCCGCGATGTGCTGGCCCGGCTCTACGCCCCGATCGAGGCCCTGCCCGCCCCGGTGGTGTTCACCGGCATCGAAACCGCCGAGCTGATCAAATACGCCGCCAACTCGTTCCTGGCGATGAAGGTCACCTTCATCAACGAAATGGCCGATCTCTGCGAACGCCTCGGCGCCGATGTGCGCGAGGTCGCACACAGCATCGGGCTCGACGCCCGCATCGGCCCGCGCTTCCTGCAGCCCGGCCCCGGTTTCGGCGGCTCCTGCTTCCCGAAAGACACCCTGGCCCTGGTCCGCATCGCCCAGGAAGCCGCCGCCCCCTCGCGGCTGATCGAGGCGGTGGTCGCCGTGAACGACGCCCGTAAAGCCGGCATGGCCGGCCGCATCGTCACCGCGCTCGGCGGCTCCGTGCGCGGCCGGAAAATCGCCATCCTCGGTCTCACCTACAAGGCCGACACCGACGACATGCGTGACAGTCCCGCTATTCCCATCGTCGCCCGCCTCGCCGAGGACGGCGCGAAACTCCAGGTCTACGACCCCGAAGGCATGGAACAAGCCCGCCCGCTGCTGCCCGACAACCTCGCCTGGTGTCAGAACGCGCGCGAAGCCTGCGCCGGTGTGGACGCGGTGGTGGTGGTAACGGAGTGGCAGGAATTCCGCGATCTCAGCCCCGCCGACCTGCGCAGCGCAATGGCCGGCACGCTGGTCATCGACCTGCGCAACATCTACGACCCGCAAGCCATGCGCGATGCCGGGCTACTCTACCGCGGCATCGGGCAAGGCTAGCGCGTGATGACCGGAGGTGGAATCACCGGAGGTCCGAATCACGTGCTCAAAAAAAGCTTCAGCCGGCTTTTTTCGCGGCCGGAGCTTCGGCAACCACGGTCTGCGCCTCGGACATGATCCCGCGCAGATCGCGCAGGAACGCGGTGCCCTTCAGCGTCCGCTGCACCAGCACCGAGCGCCGGTCCATCGGATCGACCTTACGGCGTGCCAGATCCAGTTCACCCAGGCGGTCCAGTGCCCGGGTAATCGCCGGCTTGGACACGTTCAACTCGGCAGCCAGGCCACGCACGGTGTGCGCCCCGTCCTGCAGATAGCAGGTCAGGAAAACGCCCAGTTGCCGGGCCGAAAGATCGGGTCCGTCGCGGCGCACCAGGGCGACCACGGTATCACGCAGGATGCCCACCAAGGCGTCGTTTGCGGAGGAGTTAGGCATGTGAATTCCTTTCAAGTCAGGTAGGCGTTGATACGGCCAGACGTCTCACGACGCCGCGGCCGCGGTTTCCTCCAGCCGTGCCTGCACTGCGGCACAGATCGCTCGCAACGCCATCGCCTCACCGCCTTCCGGGCGGCCAGGACGGGTTGCGTCGTTCCAGGCATAGAGGTCGAAATGCGCCCAGGCTGTCCCGGGTGCGACGAAACGGCGCAGATACAACGCGGCAGTCACCGCGCCGGCCATCGGCTTGCTGCTGACGTTGTTGAGGTCAGCAATCGGACTGTCGAGCCAGGAATCGTAACCATCCCAAAGCGGCAACCGCCACATCGGGTCCGACGTCGCCGTTCCGGCCCGCAGCAGCGTCTCCGCCCAGGCCTCGTCATTGCAGAACAGCGCCGGCAACTCAGGCCCCAGCGCCACCCGCGCCGCCCCGGTCAGGGTGGCACAGTCAATCAACAGATCCGGCGCCTCGTCCGACGCCTCCGCCAGCAGATCGCACAAGACGAGCCGGCCTTCCGCATCGGTATTACCAATCTCCACCGATAGCCCGCGCCGCGTGCGGATCACATCCAACGGCCGCATCGCGTGCCCGGACACCGAATTCTCCACGCAGCCGATCCGCACCGCCAGCCGGATCGGCAGATCGGCCTCCATCATCGCCCGGGCGATGCCCAGCACGGTGGCCGCGCCGCCCATGTCCTTCTTCATCCGCAACATGCCCGATGAAGGCTTCAGATCGTAGCCACCGGAATCGAAAATCACGCCCTTGCCGCACAGCGAGATCAGCGGCGCACTATCCCCGGCCCGGCTGCCACGCCAGCGAAACGCCACCACAACCGGCGGGCGGTCGGACCCGGCGCCAACGGCGGCAACGGTCGGATAACCCGCGGTCAGCTTCTCACCCTCGAGTCGGCTCCACACCGCCCCGTGGCGCCGCGCCAGCGCGACCGCGGCATCGCCGAGTTCCGACGGCCCCAGCAGATTGGCCGGCGTGTTGATCAGGTCACGCACCATATAGATCGCACGGGCCTGCGACTGTGCCGCCTCGGTGCCGGCGGGGGCGACAAGCTGCGCCCCCGGCTTCTTCGCGGCCTTGAACCCGCGATAGCGATAGGCTCCGAGGCAAAAACCCAGCACCGCATCGCCGTCAGAATATTCGCCCGGCATCATCTGCCACGCACCGGATGGCAACCGGTCAGCCAGCCCCCCAAAGCCATTCGGTCCCACCGAAGTGCCCAGACCAAGCACCGCCCCCGCGACGCCGGCAGCGCCAGGCAGCAACACGAGTTCCTGTGCCGCGGCAGCAAAGCCAGCCCCAGTCACGAACGCCGCCTGCGCGGGATCGATGCTCGCAAGCCAACCCGACAGTCCCGCAGGGCGGAGAATGTGGATCGGCAACGCAGCCGTATCAGCCGCAACCAAAGGCAGCTTTTGATCGTTCATAACGTCCGTTCCGGGCAGGCCGTCAGGCGCTGCAATTCAACACGAACCGGCCCTGCGATAAGCCAGCCGGTCGACAATCGATGCCATTTCGCGGTCGAAAATACAATATTATTCTGGCAACGGACCATGGCCTTGCTGAAATTTAACCTACTCATGGACGACAAAAGATTTTGCCACCATGCGCGCTGGGTATAGCCCAGCTATCAATTGAGTAGACATGTCAATACATACACACAATCCCTCTGTTGATGTGCATCCGCATTCAATGATTATTATTTTTTAATAATTTGCAACTATATGTAAATCTTCAAAAAAAACCCAATAATATTAATACTCAAGAGTCTCATCCATCCACGATTCAAATTGAACGACCAACGAACGCCTCAAAATCATCCGCAACATCCGCAAGGCCGTCACCGCCGTTGCTTCAACTTTACGGTGCTCGTCAAATACGGTGGCTCCAGGCAGTCCATCATTTTTGGTTTCCATTTTTCAATAAAACGTAGCTCTTATCGGCAAATGGATTGGATTTGGACTGCCTGGGCCTGCTTCATGTCATCCTTGCACGACACCTGCCGCAGGGTTGCTGTCAAGCAGCGCGACCAAACCCTGCTCCACCGCACGCGCGAACGCCCCGGGATCGCGGGGCAGATCGCCATCCTGCACACGTGCGAGGTCCAGCAGCACGGACGCCTGCACCGAAAGGTCGCCCCCCGAGTCGTGACGCTTCGCCAGCGCCGTGACCAGCGCGTGACGCGGATTGAGCTCCAGCACCGGTGCCGGCTGGAACCCGGACCGGCCGGCACGGCGCAGCAGCCGTTGCATCTGCAGGTCAGGTCCCCCCGTCCCGGCCGCCAGCACCACCGCGCTGTCGACCAGCCGATCGGTTGCCCGCACATCGGTCACCGCATCGCCCAGCGCCGTCTTCAGCGCCACCGCCAGGTTCGAAATATCCGGCGCCGCCTCTTCCTCGCCGGCGAGCTTGGCCAGATCGGCCGCCCCCTGCGTCACGCTGCGGATCGGCTTGTCCTCGAAATCGGTCATCCGGTCGGGCCAGAACGCGTCGATACTGTCGGTCAGCAGCAGCACTTCCACGCCGCGGGCGCGGAATCCTTCGAGCTGCGGCGATTTCTTGAGCGCGTCCAGGCTGTCGCCCGCCAGGAAATAGATCGCCTCCTGACCCTCCTTCATCTGCCCGACATACTCGGCCAGCGACACCCAGCCCTCTTGCGTCGTCGACTGGAAACGCAGCAGCGGCGCGAGATCCTTGCGGTGCTCGCCATCCTCCCAGATGCCTTCCTTCAGCACCGGGCCGAAATTCTCCCATATCTTCTGGTAGCCCTCAGGCTCCTTGGCCTGAGATTTCAGCTCGGTGATCACCCGGTTGGTCACCGCGCGGCGAATCCGCGCCAGCACCGGGGTGGATTGCAGCATCTCGCGCGAGACGTTCAGCGGCAGGTCCTCGGTATCCACCACGCCGGAGACGAAGCGCAGCCAGGCCGGCAGCAACTCGGCGTCATCGGTGATGAACATCCGCTTCACATGCAGCCGCACCTTGCTCTTGCGCTCCTGCTCGCCCAGCGGCTCGAACGGCTTGCTGTCGGGGATGAACAGCATGGCGTGGAACTCCACCGCCCCCTCCGCGCGCCAGTGCAAGGTCGCCGCCGGCTTGCCGAAGAAATGGCCGAGATGGCGGAAGAAATCGGCCGCGTCGGATTCGCTGACCTCGTTTTTCGCCTTGCGCCACAGCGCGGTGCCCTCGTTGGCCGGCTCGTCCTTGCCGTCCTGTGCGATGGTCACCGGAATCGTCACATGGTCGGCCCATTTGCGCACGATGGCTTCCAGGCGCTGCGGCTCCAGGAACTCGTCGGCATCGGACTTGATATGCAGCACGATATCGGTGCCCGCGGTCTCGCGCGTGGCCGGCCCGATCGTGTAGGTGCCGCGGCCCTCCGAGGCCCATACCCAAGCCTCCTCGGTGCCCGCCCGGCGCGAGGTGACCTCGACGCGGTCGGCGACCATGAACGCCGAATAGAAGCCGACGCCGAACTGACCGATCAGGCTCGGCCGTTCCTCCGGCTTGGCGCTCTCCAGGCTGGCGCCGAAGGCGCGCGTGCCCGAGCGGGCAATGGTGCCCAGATGCGAAATCAGGTCCTCGCGCGCCATGCCGATGCCCTCATCGGCGATGGTCAGGGTGCGCGCGGGCTTGTCGGGCACGATGCGCACCTTGGCGCCTTCCGGCAGGGCGAGCGCGGGATGGGTCAGCGCCTCGAACCGCCGCCGGTCCGTCGCGTCGGCGGCATTGGCCACCAGTTCGCGCAGAAAGATCTCCCGCTCCGAATAGAGCGAGTGCACCACCAGGTCGAGCAAACGGCCAACCTCGGCGCCAAATCCATGTTCTTCCAAATGTGCGGTGTCGTTCATTGCGTCCTCCGTCTTGGCGCCGCCGATGTGCGCTCGATGCGCCCGGATTTCAATCCGGTCAGTTCGGTGAAGCTTGCAGCCCACCCTTCACATTGCCCTTGAATTGCGCAGTGCAACACCCGACCATCTTTGCATGACCGGATTCGCCGCGCAGACCGGACGGGTAAAGGCGGTGTTGGGCCCCACCAACACCGGCAAGACCCATCTCGCGATCACCCGGATGCTCGCGCATTCGTCGGGCATCATCGGCTTCCCGCTGCGCCTGCTGGCGCGGGAGAATTATGACCGCATGGTCGCCGCCAAGGGCGCGAAGAACGTCGCGCTGATCACAGGCGAGGAAAAGATCGTTCCCGCCGGCGCGCGCTGGTATTCCTGTACAGTGGAGGCCATGCCGCTGGACCGGCATGCCGAGTTCGTCGCGGTGGACGAAATCCAGCTCTGCGCCGATCCCGATCGCGGCCATATCTTCACCGACCGCCTACTGCATGCCCGCGGCATGGTCGAGACCATGTTCCTCGGCGCCGAGACCATCCGCCCGCTGCTCAACCGCCTGGTGCCCAAGGCGCAGATCGAGACACGGCCGCGGCTGTCGCAATTGCTGCACGCCGGCCCCGCCAAGCTCGGCCGGCTGCCGCCGCGCAGC
>CAIRTN010000393.1 GCA_903881515.1 uncultured Rhodospirillales bacterium
GCCCCTCTCTGATGAGACCGATACCCCTTGGGTAATGGGGTCAAGGGGACCCCTGTCCCCTGGCGGGTCCAGGGCAGAGCCATGGCCTTGTCTTCCCTACCCCTTGAACCGTTCCACATAACTCGCATCCTCGGTGCGCACGACGATGCGTTCGCCGGACTCGATGAAGGGCGGGACGGAGGTTTTGACGCCGTTGGAGAGCAAGGCCGGTTTGTAGGAGGAGGCGGCGGTTTGCCCCTTCACCACCGGGTCGGCCTCGACAATTTCGAGCACGACGGTGGGCGGCAGGTGGATGCCGACCGGGTCGCCTTCGACGAGGTCGACGGTGACGGTCATGTTGTCTTGCAGGAACGGGGCCTGCTCGCCGAGGATGGTGGCGGGGACCATGGTCTGTTCGAAGGTTTCCGGGTCCATCAGGACGAGGTTTTCGCCGTCGGTGTAGGAGTAGGTGAACTCCTTGTCCTCGGTCTGCAGGCGCTCGACGGTGTCGGCGGTGCGCCAGCGCTCGTTGGTCTTGTTGCCGGTCTTGAGGTTGCGCATCTCCACCTGGATGAAGGCGCCGCCTTTGCCGGGGGTGATGATCTGCTGTTTCAGCACGGTCCAGCGGTTGCCGTCGTGCTCGATCACCTGGCCGGCGCGGATGAGGTTCGCCTGCTGCTTCATGTCTCTCTCGATCGGGAAAATTTAATGAGCGGAGGCGGGTGTCTAGACGGTTGCGTCCGGCCCGGCAAGGCGGTGCGGGGTGCCGGAGGGGTCGCGCACCTCGCCGTTTGCCGCATAGCTGGGCATCAGCGGGACTTTGCCGTGGCCGCCGGGGATGTCGAGCACGTAGGTCGGCCAGGCGAGCCCGGTGACGCGGCCGCGCAGGCTGGCGAGCAGGCGCTGGCCCTCGGCGATCGGGACGTGAAACCGGGCGGTGCCCGGGGCGGGGTCGAGCTGGTGCAGATAATAGGGTTTGACGCGGGCGGCGAGCATGGCGCGGAACAGGGATTCAAGGGCTTCGGCGGTGTCGTTCACGCCGCGCAGCAGGACGGACTGGCCGAGCACGGGGATGCCGCGAAGCTGAACGCGGCGGAGCGCGGCGCGGGATTCGGCGGTGAATTCGCTGGCGTGGTTGGCGTGGATGGCGAGCCAGACCGGGGTTTCGGCGGTGAGCGCGTCGGCGAGGTCTTCGGTGAGGCGGCTGGGCTCGGCGGTGGGGACGCGGGTGTGTAGGCGGATGGTCTGGATGTGAGGAATGGCATCCAAGGCTTTGATAATGTGGGAGAGACGGCGCGGCGAGAGCATCAGCGGGTCGCCACCGGTGAGGATCACTTCGGTGATGTCCGGGTGGGTGGCGAGCCAGTCGAGCGCGGTTTGCAGTTCGGAGTCGGTGAGCAGGCCGCCATCGGGGCCGACATGTTCGCGGCGGAAGCAGAAGCGGCAATAGACCGGGCAGATCAGCAGGGGCTTGAGCAAAGCGCGGTCGGCGTAGCGGTGCACGATGCCTTTGACCGGGGAGAGTGCGTCGTCGCCGATCGGGTCGGGGCTTTCGTGCGGGGCGGTTGTGAGTTCCGCGGGGCTCGGGAGGAATTGCAGGCCGATCGGGTCGTCGGCGTGCTGGATCAGCGCCTGCATCGCGGGCGTGATGCGGACGGCGTAGCGGCGTTCGACTTCGGAGAGTTCGTTGGGCATGGTGCGGGGCTGATAGGTGTCGTGGGAGAGGCGGGCAATGCCGATGTTTTCGTATGTGCTCTGTGATGTGTTCACGGACCGGCCGTATGGCGGCAATCCGCTGGCGGTGTTGCCGGAGGCGATGGGGCTGAGCGATGCGCAGATGCAGGCGATTGCGAAGGAGTTCAACCTGTCGGAGACGACGTTCGTGACGCCGGGCAGCGCGCCGGGGTGCTTCAATGTGCGGATTTTCACGCCGGGGGGCGAGTTGCCGTTTGCCGGGCATCCGACGGTGGGCACTGCGCTGGTGCTGCGCCATCTCGGGCGCGCGGCGGGGGCGGAGATCGTGCTGGAACTGGGCGTTGGGCCGGTAAGGGTGGTGCTGGGCGAGGGGGAGGCGACGTTCTTCCGCGATGGGCCGGCGGAGATCGAGATGCTGCCGGATCTGGCGGAGGCGATTGCGGGGGCGGTGGGGAGTGAATTGGCGGGCGTGCCGTGGCAGGCGAGCTATGGCACCGGGTTTGTGATGATCCCGCTGCGGGATCGCGCGGCGGTGGCGGCGTCGCGGCTGCGGCGGGATTTGTGGGAGCCGATGGCGCCGCGGTTCTGGCGGCCGATGGCGTTCGTGTTCGCGGTGACCGGGGCGGAGACGGTGCATGCGCGGATGTATGCGCCGACGATGGGCGTGGGCGAGGACCCGGCGACCGGATCGGCCGCGGCGGCGTTTGCGGGCAGTATCCCGCGGCCGGATGGCACGCATCGGATCGATATCACGCAGGGGGTGGAGATGGGACGGCCGAGCCTGATTCGGGCGACGGTGACGCGGCAGGCCGGTGTGGCGACCGGGATTTCCATTGGCGGCGGTGCGGTCGTGGTGGGGGAGGGGCGTTTGCTGCGGCTGCCGTGAGTTGGCAGGGGCTGGCGGACCGGATGGGGTTTCTGCGCCGACGGCAGATGGTGGCCGCGGGGGTCAGGGCGTTCTTTAGTGAGCGCGGCTATATGGAGGTGGAGACGCCCTACGCTGTGATGGCGCCGGGCGAGGAGGTGCATCTGGCGACGTTCGCGACTGAGCGGGCCGGGCCGGACGGGGCGCGGCAGCGGTTGCGGCTGCACACCAGCCCTGAATTCGCGATGAAGAAGCTGCTGGCGGGCGGGGCAGGGCGGATTTTCCAGATGGCGCGGGTCTGGCGCAACGGCGAGGGCAGCCGGTTGCATGCGCCGGAGTTCACCATGCTGGAATGGTATCGGCCGGGCGGCACGCTGGCCGACCTGATGGATGAGACCGAGGCGCTGCTTCGGGCGGTGCTGCCGCCGAAGATCATTTATCGTGGGGAAGCTATTGATTTTACGATAATTGAACGGCTAACAGTTGCCGAAGCGTTTGCCCGCTATGTCGGTGCCGACGTGCTGGGCACCGCCGATGACGCGCCGGAATTGGCGGCGCAGGCCGGGGTGCGGCTGCGGGACGGCGAGGACTGGGAGGATCTGTTTTTCCGGCTGCTGCTGGAGCGGGTGGAGCCGGCGATCGGGCGGGGGCGGCCGACCTTCCTGACGCATTGGCCGGCGGCGCAGGCGGCGCTGGCGCGGCGCGACCCGGCCGATCCGCGGGTGGCGGAGCGGTTCGAGCTGTTTGCCGGGGGGATGGAACTGGCGAATGCCTTCGTGGAACTGACCGATGCCGCGGAGCAGCGGGCGCGGTTCGAGGCTGATCGGGCGCGCCGGGTGGCGCTGTATCCGGGCGAGGATTGGCCGATCGACGAGGATTTCCTGGTAGCGGTTGCGGCGATGCCGGAGTGTGCGGGGATCGCGCTGGGGTTCGACCGGTTGGTGATGCTAGCCTCGGGCGCCGAGCGGATCGACCAGGTGCTGTGGCTGGCGTGACCGGGATGGAGAGGCAGATGCGTTACGCAATTCTGGCAATGGTTGTGCTTCTGGCCGGGTGTGCCAACCGGTTGGCCGAGCGCGAGGCGTTGGCCGGGCAGTTCATCGGGCAGACCGAGGCCGCGCTGGTGCAGCAGGCCGGGGTACCGGCGCGGGCTGTCGAGGCCGGGGGCAGGCGGTTTGTGGTGTACGAGGAGCGGCGGGTCGATTTCGTGCCGGGACCTTATGGCTATCGTGGGCCGGTCGGGCCATACGGCGCGTTTCGACCGTTTGGCGGCGGGGGGTTTGGGCCACAGGCGGTGGAACTGGTGTGCGAGACGAGTTTCGAGATCGTCGGCGGCAAGGTTGCGGCGTTCAGCTTGCGTGGAAATGCCTGCTAGCTGGCGGCGATCGCCGCGTTGAGTGCGCGCACACCGGCGGCGGGGCCGTCCGGGTGGTTCCAGACGCAGCCGACGACGGCCAGGAAATCGGCGCCAGCGCGCACCAGCGGGCCGCAATTCTCCGCCGTGATGCCGCCGATGGCGACACAGGGCAGTTCCATCAGTTCGTGCCACCACTCCAGGGTCTCGAGGCTGGCCTGGACGGTGGTTTCCTTGGTGGCGGTGGGGAAGAAGGCGCCGAACGCCACATAGTCCGCGCCGGCCTCGCCGGCTTCCATCGCCAGGTCGCGGCTGTCGTGGCAGGTGACGCCCAGAGTGAGCTTGCCGAGGATCTTGCGCGCCACCGCGGCCGGCGTGTCGGTCTGGCCGACATGGGCGCCGTCGCAGCCATAGGCGACCGCGAGGTCCGGCCGGTCATTCATCAAAAACGCGACGCCGCGGTCCTGCGCCACCGGGCGCAGGGCTTCGATCGCCGCGATCAGGGCGTCGTCCTCGACGTCTTTCAGGCGTAGCTGCACTGCCGCGACGTCGCCGGCATCCAAGGCGGATGCCAGCGTGTCGCGGAAAGCGAGCGGGTCGAAGGCCGGCGGGGTGATCAGATAGATCCGGCAGCCCTCGTTGGCCATGGATCAGGCCTTGCCCTGGTAGATCTCAATGATCTTGGCCAGCATCGCCAGCGCGTCGGCCTTCGGGCGCTGGAAGGTGTTGCGGCCGATGATCGAGCCGTTGGCGCCGCCATCGCGCAGGCCACGGATTTCATTGAACAGACCGTCCAGGTCCTTCGCCTCGCCGCCGGAGAACACGACGATGCGCTTGCCGTTAAAGCAGGACTGCACGACGTGCTCGACGCGCTTGGCCATGGTCGAGACGTCAATCCCGACATAGGACTTCTTGGCGGCGTCCAGGCTGATCACCGAGGTCGGCGGCTTCACCTTGATGATGTGCGCCCCCATAAGGGCGGCCATGTGCGCGGCATAGGCGCAGATGTCGACCGCGGTTTCGGCCGTCTTGTCGAGGTTCGGGCCGCGCGGATAGGACCAGGTGACCACGGCCAGGCCGGCGGCCTTGGCTTCCTCGGCCATCTCGCGCAGTTCTTCCATCTGGTCGAACGCGTATTCGCTGCCCGGATAGATGGTGAAGCCGATCGCCGAGCAGCCCAGGCGCAAAGCGTCGGACACCGAGGCGGTGACTGCCTGGTCCTTGCTGGTGGCCAGCGAGTTGCTGCTGTTCACTTTCAGGATGGTCGGGATCGCGCCAGCGAACGTCGAGGCGCCGGCCTCGATCATGCCCAGCGGGGCGGCGTAGGCCGACAGACCGGCCTCGATGGCGAGCTGGAAGTGGTAATGCGGGTCATAGGCGGCGGGGTTCGGCGCGAAGCTGCGGGCCGGGCCATGCTCGAAGCCCTGGTCCACCGGCAGGATGACGAGCTTGCCGGTGCCGCCGAGCTTGCCCTCCATCAGGATGCGGGCGAGGTTGGATTTCGTCCCGGGGTTGTCGCTTTCGTAACCGTCGAGGATCTTCTTGACGCGTTGCGTGATCCGCATGTGGCCGCTCCCTGGCAGTAATGGCTGTAATACTGGGGGCGCGTCCTACTCCACAGAGGCAAGATTGTCACGCCAACAGGATGGCGCCGCAGGCCTCCGCGGCGCCTGCAACCGCGTTCCAGGCGGGGCATGCCCGGTCCAGCGCCACGTGCCGGCAGCCGGCGCGCAGCGCCGCCATTGCCTGTCCGGGGGCGTCGGCGCAGTCGAGGATGTCGGCCTCGATCCTTCCGGGGAACTCGGCTTCGGCCGCCGCGATCAGTGCGCGCCACCAGCCGGCGCCGGCAAACAGCCCCGCGCCGGGCGTCGAACGCAACACCACGCGCTGTTTACCGCGAAAAATTGCACGGATTTCCGCTAGCCCTTGCACGATCACGGTCTCAGAGTGGAACATGCTTGACGTTCAAGAGGGTTGCGGGCTTCTTCGCAAGCTTTACAGGAGGGCTGTGGTGGAGGATCAGGCAGAGCAGGAGGCTGCGGCCAGGCTGGAAGCGGCGCTGGATCGCATTGCGCAGCGCGCGCAGAGCCGGCCTGCTGAAATGCCGCAGGTCGCCCCGCCCAATCCCGATACCACCGCGCTATCCAGCCGGCTGGACAGCCTGATCGCGCGATTGCGCGGCACGCTGGCACAGTAGAGACGGAGACCACGCCTTGGCCCAGGTGACCCTTAAGATCAACGGATATTCCTACATCGTCGGCTGCCAGGACGGTCAGGAAGAGCATACCCATGCCATGGCGGCCGAGGTCGAAAGCCGCATCGATAGCATCAAGCGGCTGGGCGGGCAGTCCGGCGAAGGCAAGCTGCTGGCGCTGGCGGCCCTGCTGATGGCCGACGAGCTGCATGACCTGAAGGAAGAGCTGGAATCCGCCCGTGCCGTGGTGGCGAAGGCAGCGAAGAAGAGTGCCGGCGACGCCGCGCGCAAGATGGCGAAGCTGGCGGCGAAGGCCGAGGCGATCGCCGACTCGCTGGACCTGCCGGGCGGCGGCTGAATTTTTCATCAGGGGTGTGAATGGTCCCGCGACGTGCTATCTATCGTCTGTGGGGCTTCCAGGTGCGTCAGGTAATGTATCCCCGGGGCCGATAAGCAAACTCCTCGGGAGCTGGCTCTGCCGCGATCCTGGTCACGGTACCTGGCGCCCACCTGCGCAAGCGGGCCTTAGGAGGATGCTACGCCAACGGCCATGGCAGCTCCACACTTCCCTTCCCTCGATGCGCTGAAAGCCGATGCGCGCCAACGCGCGCTTGCGGCACGGCAAAGCTGCCACCCGGCGCTGGGGGCGCAGCTGGCGGCGCATCTGCTGGCCGAATGGCCGTTTCAACCCAGTTGCGCCATCTCCGGTTTCTGGCCGATGGACGGCGAGATCGACATCCGCCCGCTGCTGCTCACGCTGCACGCGCGTGGCCACCCGATCCTGCTGCCCGTTACCCCCAAGCGCGGCAACCCGCTGACGTTCCGCCTCTGGCAACCCGGTGCGCCGATGATCCGCGAGCGCTTCGGCACTTTCCACCCCGACGGGCCCGAGGGTACGCCCGACCTGCTGCTGGTGCCGCTGCTTGCCTTCGATCGCGCCGGCCACCGGCTGGGCTATGGCGGCGGGTTCTACGACCGGACACTGGCTAGCCTGCCCGGGCGGCCCGCCATCGGCTGTGCCTTCGCGGCACAGGAACTGGACGGCGTGCCATCGGGCGAGTACGACGCGCCGCTGACCGCGGTCGCCACCGAGCGCGGCGTCATCCGATTCTGAAAGCCCACTATGAAAATCCTGTTCCTGGGCGACATTGTCGGGCGTACCGGCCGTGATGGCGTCGTTGCCAAACTTCCCGGCCTGCGCGCCCAGCTCCGCGCCGATCTGGTCATCATCAACGGCGAGAACGCCAGCCATGGTTTCGGCCTCGGCCCCGACATGGCGCGCGAAATACTCGCCGCCGGCGCAGACGTGATCACGCTCGGCAACCATTCCTGGGACCGCAAGGAAATGATCGGCGGCATTAACGACCTACCCCGCGTCATCCGCCCGCTGAACTACCCGCCCGGCACTCCCGGCCAGGGCGTCACCAACGTCGAACTGGCCGATGGCCGCAAGGCGACCGTGATGCAGGCCATGGGACGGCTCTATATGGACCCGCTCGACTGCCCGTTCCGCGGCACCGCCATCGAACTGGCCAAATACAAACTCGGCGTGACCACACAGGCCATCGTCATCGACTTCCACGCCGAAGCCACCAGCGAAAAAATGGGCTTCGGCCACAGCTTTGACGGTCAGGTCTCCTTCGTCGTCGGCACCCATACCCATTGCCCGACCGCCGATTGCCAGATCCTGCCGGGCGGCACCGCCTACCAGACCGACGCCGGCATGTGCGGCGATTACGACAGCGTGATCGGCATGTCCAAGCAAGGCGCCACCACCCGGTTCTGGCACAAAATGCCCTCCGAACGCCTGCACCCGGCCGACGGCGAAGCCACGCTCTGCGGCACCTACGTCGAAACCAACGACACCACCGGCCTCGCCACCCGCATCGAAGCGGTCCGACTCGGCGGCCGCCTGTCCCAATCCATCCCCATCGTGTAGAAGGCGCGCGCTTCGGCGCCGGTAGGTAGGCAAGGCCAGGGGCTTTGCCCCTGGACCCCACCAGGGACAGAAGTCCCTGGACCCGCTACTTGAAGTATTCCGGTCTTAAGAGAGAGGGGCCATCTCGGCCTTCATCAGGGCACGTGTGGCCCCTCTCTCTTGAGACCGGCTCTTTAGGTAATGGGGTCAAGGGGACCACTGTCCCCTTGCGGGTCCAGGGCAGAGCCCCGGCCTTGCCTGTCTTCCTGCACCAGAGCACACGCATTCAACGATGGAGGTGGCTGGTGGCCGGGCATTCGCAATTCAAGAACATCATGCATCGCAAGGGGGCGCAGGATGCCAAGCGTGCCCGGGCGTTTGCGAAGTTGATTCGGGAGATCACGGTTTCGGCCCGGCAGGGGTTGCCGGACCCGGCGTTCAATCCGCGGTTGCGTTCGGCGATGGTGGAGGCGCGCAGTGTGAACATGCCGCGCGACACCATTGAGCGGGCGGTGAAGAAGGCGGCGGGGGCTTCGGCGGGGGAAGATTACGTCGAGGTTCGGTATGAGGGTTATGGGCCGGCGGGGGTGGCGGTGATTGTCGAGACGTTGACCGACAACCGTAACCGGACGGCGAGCGACGTGCGGTCAGCGTTCGCCAAATATGGCGGGGCGTTGGGCGAGACGAATTCAGTTTCTTTTTTGTTCTCACGGCTCGGCGTGATCCGGTATCCTGGTACGGTTGCCAGCGAGGACGACATGCTGGAGGCGGCGATCGAGGCGGGGGCGGACGATGTGGTCAGTTCGGCCGAAGGGCATGAGGTGAGTTGCGCGGTGGAGAGTTTGTTTGCCGTGCGGGATGCGTTGGAGGGCCGGTTTGGCGCGCCGGAGACGGCGAAGTTCGATTGGCGGCCGAGCACCAGTGTGACGCTGGATGAGGATCGGGCGCGGTCGTTGCTGAAGCTGTTGGATGTGCTGGAGGAGAGCGACGACGTGCAGAATGTGTACGCCAATTTCGAGATCCCCGAGGATGTCATGGCGAAGCTGTCGGGCTGAGCTTGGCGCGGTTGCTGGGCATCGATCCGGGCTTGCGGTTTACCGGCTGGGGGCTGGTGGATGCGGCTGGCAACCGGCTGAGCCATGTCGCCGATGGGGTGATTGCGACGGATAGCGGCTGGTCGGTGCCGGACCGGTTGAAGGTGTTGCATGACGGTCTGGTGGCGGTGCTGACGCAGTATGAGCCGGATGAGGCGGCGGTGGAGGAGACGTATGTCAACGTCAACGCCACGGCGACTTTGAAGCTGGGCTATGCGCGCGGGGTGGCGTTGTTGACGCCGGCTTTGCACGGGGTTCCGGTGAGCGAGTATGGCGCCAAGACGGTGAAGATGTCGGTGGTGGGCACTGGCGGCGCGAGCAAGGACCAGGTCGAGGCGATGGTGCGGCGGTTGTTGCCGGGGGCGGTGATCAAGCGGGCGGATGCGGCCGATGCGCTGGCGGTGGCAATCTGCCACGCGCATCACCGGGCGACCGCGAACCGCTATGCCGCGGCGGTGTCGCGATGATCGCGCGGTTGAGCGGTCGGATCGACGCGGTCGAAGCGGGGTCGTGCATCGTTGATGTGAACGGAGTTGGCTATCTGGTGCATGCCTCGACGCGGACGCTGGCGGCGTTGCCGGTGGGGGGCATCGCCACGGTGCTGGTGGAAATGCAGGTGCGCGAGGACGCGATCACCTTGTTCGGGTTTGCCGAATCGGCGGAGCGGGACTGGTTCCGGCTGTTGACCACGGTGCAGGGGGTGGGCGCCAAGGTGGCGCTGAGCATTCTGTCTGCGCTGTCGCCGCGCGAGTTGATTGCGGCGATCCAGGCGGGGGATCGCGGCAGTCTGACCCGGGCTTCGGGGGTGGGTGCCAAGCTGGCGGTGCGGTTGTTGACCGAGTTGCGGGAGAAGGCGGGGGCGATGCCGGCCGGGGTTGGGTTTTCGCCGGTGCTGCCGCCGGTGGTGGCGGGGGTGGAGGCCGATACGATGTCGGCGTTGCTCAATCTTGGATATCGGCGGGCGGAGGCGCAGGCGGCGATTGGCCGGGCGCTGGAGCGGCTCGGTGAGGGCGCGGTGCTGGATGCCGCGATCCGTGAGAGCTTGAAGGAACTGGCGCGATGAGTGAGCGCGCGGTTTCCGGCGTGCGCGCCGAGGAGGATGCGGCCGAGGCTTCGCTGCGGCCGCAGACGCTGGCGGATTTCACTGGGCAGCGGTCCAGTCGGGAGAATTTGGCGGTATTTATTCAGGCGGCACGGGCGCGTGGCGAAGCCTTGGACCATGTGCTGCTGCATGGCCCGCCGGGGTTGGGCAAGACGACCTTGGCGCAGATCGTGGCGCGGGAACTCGGGGTGGGCTTTCGCGCGACGTCCGGGCCGGTGATCCAGCGGGCAGGGGATCTGGCGGCGATTCTGACCAATCTGCAGCCGCGCGATGTGCTGTTCATCGACGAGATCCACCGGCTGCAACCGGCGATCGAGGAAATTCTGTATCCCGCGATGGAGGATTTCCAGCTTGACCTGATCATCGGCGAGGGCCCGGCGGCGCGGTCGGTGCGGATCGACCTGGCACCGTTCACCCTGGTGGGGGCGACGACGCGGGCGGGGCTGCTGGCGACGCCGTTGCGCGACCGGTTCGGCATTCCGTTGCGGCTGGTGTTCTACACGCCGGAAGAGTTGGAACTGATCGTGGCGCGCGGTGCGGGCAAGCTGGGGTTTGCGCTGACCGCCGAGGGGGCGCGGGAGATTGCCCGGCGCTCGCGCGGCACGCCGCGGGTGGCCGGCCGGCTGCTACGCCGAGTGCGCGATTTCGCCCATGTCGCCGGCGATGCGCCGGTGGACCGCGACATCGCCGATGCGGCGCTGCGCCGGCTGGAGGTCGATGCGGCGGGGTTGGATGCGATGGACCGGCGTTATCTGCGCCGGATGGCCGAGCATCATGGCGGCGGGCCGGTGGGTGTCGAGACGCTGGCCGCGGCGCTGGCCGAGGCGCGCGATACGCTCGAGGATGTGATCGAGCCCTATCTGATCCAGGAGGGGCTGATCCTGCGCACCAGCCGCGGTCGGGTGCTGGCGGAGCGGGGGTGGAAGCATCTGGGCATCGTCCCGCCGGTTGGGGTGCAGGCGCAGATGGATCTGCTGGGGGAAGATGAATGAAGCTTCATCCGCAGGACTCCGCGCCGACGGGCGGGCATCACTATCCGCTGCGGGTGTATTACGAGGACACCGATGCCGGCGGGGTGGTGTATCACGCCAACTACCTGCGCTTCTGCGAACGGGCGCGGACCGAGGCGATGCGCGATGCCGCCATTCCACACGCGGAAATGACATCGCAGCATGGCCTGATGTTTATGGTGCGGCGCGTCAAACTGGATTATCTGGCGCCTGCGCTCCTGGACGATTCGTTGCTTGTGGTGACCCGGCCGCTGAAGGTCGGGGCAGCGTCGGCGACGATTCTGCAGGTGGTGCGCCGGGCCGATGCGGCGCGGGGGCTGGTACGGGTGGAGATCGAGTTGGCCTGCGTGCGGATGGGCGACCAGCGCGCCGCACGGATGCCGGCGCGGTATCGCGAGGTGCTGGTAGGGCTGATGGACGGACATGATTCGGCCCCGATCGGGGCATTTTGAGGCCACAAGACACCCGCAGTATCGGGTGCGTTGAACGAGAGGACTGCACGTGAACGGAGCCGTCGACGCCGTGAACCTGGCTGCCCCCGGGGGCGATTTGTCGCTGTGGGGCCTGTTCCTGCAGGCCGACATGGTGGTGAAGATCGTCATGCTGATGCTGCTGGCTGCCAGCATCTGGGTGTGGGCCATCGTATTTGAGAAGACGATGGGCCTGCGCCGCGCAAACAGGGCGGCCGATGCGTTCGAGGAGCGGTTCTGGTCCGGCGGCAGCCTGGAAGAACTGTTCGACGACGAGGGCGCCAAGCCGACGCACCCGATTGCCGCCGTGTTCGGCGCCGCGATGCTGGAGTGGCGGCGGTCTGCGCGGGCGTCCGGCGCGGATCTGGCGCGCGGCTTTGTGCGCGACCGGATCGAACGGGCGATGGGGGTGACCATCCAGCGCGAGATGGAATCGCTGGAGAAATGGATGATCTTCCTGGCCTCGGTGGGTTCAACGGCGCCGTTCATCGGGCTGTTCGGCACGGTGTGGGGCATCATGCACTCGTTCTCGGCGATCGCAGCGATGCACAACACCAATCTGGCCGTGGTGGCGCCCGGCATTGCCGAGGCGCTGATGGCGACCGCGATCGGCCTGGTGGCGGCGATCCCGGCGGTGCTCGCCTACAACAAGATCTCGACCGACATGGCGCGGTTCGCCGCGCGGATGGAAGGCTTTGCCACCGAATTCGGCGGCATCCTGTCACGGCAGTCCGAGGAGCGCGCCTGACATGGCCGGCGGGATGATGGGGCGCGGCGGCGGGCGCGGGCGCTACAAGCCGCTGGCGGAAATCAACGTGACACCGCTGGTCGATGTTATGCTGGTGCTGCTGATCATTTTCATGGTCACGGCGCCGCTGATGAACACCGCGGTGAATGTCGATCTGCCGAAAACTACGGCCAGCCCGGTGAACAACGACAGCGAGCCGTTGAACGTGTCGGTCAATGCGCAGGGGCAGGTGTTCCTGATGGACCAGGCGACCGAGCTGCCGGAACTGGTCGCCAAGCTGACCGCGATCGCCAAGGAACAGAAGGACCGCCGCATCTTTGTGCGCGGCGACAAGGCCAATTCGTACGGCCGGATGCTGGAGATCATGGGTACCATCATCCAGGGTGGATTTACCAAGGTGTCGCTGCTGACCGACCCGTCCGGCGCTGCGGCCCCCGCCGCCGCGCCCGGCGCGACCAAGCCGCCGGGGCGCGGCTGATCCGGCCGGCGTATGAACCGGCAGCTGAAACGCGGAGCGATTGTCTCGGCGGTGGCCCACGTCGTTGTGGGCGCCCTGCTGCTGATCGGCGTCAACCTGACCAAGCCGGACGATGCGCCTCAGGAAATGGCGGTCGAGTTCGCCGTGGAGCCTGGCCCGGCGAGCGAAGCGGCGATGAAAGCCCCGGTGGACGGGCCACAGGCCGCGACGGTTGCCGCCAACGAGGCGGTCGAAGCGCCGCCGGCGCCGGACAAGCCCGACGAGAAGAAACAAATCGAGGCCCCGCCGCCTCCGCCTCCCCCACCTCCGCCGCCGCCCCCTCCGGCGCCGGCCGACCAGACGCCGCCCGCGCCGACCCCGCCGGCACCCGCGCCCGAACCGTCGGCGGCACCGGTGAAGCCGCCCCCGCCCCCCACCCCCCCGGCGCCTACACCGCCTGCGCCCACGCCACCCTTGCCCTTGCCGCCGCCCCCGGTACCGCCACCGCCGGCGCCGCCGAGCAAGACATCGCAGCCGAACGAAACCAAGAACCCGGCGCCGGACAGCAAGGAAATCGAGAACACGCTGGAAAAGCTGCGCGCCATGCAGCGCCAGACCAAGCCACCGACCGCCAAGGCCAACCCCGACGCCGCGCGCGCGCCCACTCTGGGCGGACGTACCGACGGCGATGTCACCGGCAAGCTGACCGATGCCCAGCGCGGGGCGATCGGCGACAAGGTACGGGAGTGCTGGACCAAGGATGCCGGAGCACTGGATATCGACAAGCAGTCGGTCCAACTGGTGGTGACGTATGATGAGGCGGGAACGGTGCGGATTGCCGAGGTTGGGCCAGATGATTCCGGCCGGCTGGGCGATATTCGTTTCCGTGCCTTCGCCGAGCGGGCGGTGCGTGCCGTCCGCGATCCAAGATGCGCCAGCCTGCCGCTGCCGAAGGCCGAGATCGGCCAGGTGGGCAAGCTGACGTTCCGGTTCAAACCCTGAGTAAGCGACCTTATAGGTGACAGTATGATGATACCCGGCGAGAGCCTAATCCGTGCAGGCATTACGGTGAGCGATCTGCCAGGCAGCATCGGACGGCGCGGCCTGTTCGGGGCGGCGGCAGGGCTGCTGATGGCGCGCGGTGCTATGGCGCAAACGGCCGGCAAGACCGCCGAGATCACCGTCGATCGCGCCCGCACCGAGCCGATTCCCATCGCCATTCCGGTGCTGGCGGGCGACGGCCAGCTTGGCCGGGACATCGCGGGCGTGATCACCAATAATCTGGCGCGGTCCGGCCTGTTCCGCCCGGTCGATCCGGCCGCGTTCATCGGCGGCGCCCCGGGGGCCGATGTGCCGAATTTCCCCAACTGGAAGGCGATCGGCGCGCAGGCGCTGGTCACCGGCAAGGTGGATGCCGCCAGCGGCGGCAATGTGCGCGTCGAGTTCCGGCTGTGGGACGTGCTGCCGCAGGCGCAGATCCAGGGCACTGCTTACACGGCGCCAGCCGCCAACTGGCGCCGCATCGCGCACATCATCAGCGACGTGATCTATGAGCGCCTGCTGGGCGAGAAGGGCTATTTCGACACCCGCATCGTCTATGTCGCTGTGTCCGGCCCGCGTGACCGGCGGGTGAAGCGGCTGGCGATCATGGATCAGGACGGGGAACGCAACCAGTTCCTCACCGATGGCAGCTATCTGGTGTATTCGCCGCGGTTCCACCCGACGAAGGACCAGATCACCTTCATGAGCAACGCCAACAACCGCCAGCGGGTCTACATGTTCGACCTCGGCACCGGGCGGGCGCAGGTGCTGGGCAATTTCGGCGAGATGACCCTGGCGCCGCGCTACCATCCGGACGGCAATTCGGTGCTGCTGTCGCAGACGGTTGGCGGCGGGGCGGAGATCTTCAGCGTCGGCGCCAACGGCACCGGCGCACGGCGGCTGACCGACTCGGCGGGGGCGATCGACGTCTCGCCGTGCTACAGCCCGGATGGCACGCAGATCGTGTTCAACTCCGACCGTGGCGGTGATCAGCAACTTTACGTGATGAACGCCGATGGGTCGGGGGTGAAGCGGATCAGCTTCGGGCAGGGCCGCTACGGCGCGCCGGTATGGTCGCCGCGCGGGGATCTGATCGCCTATGTGAAGTTTACCGCATCCACCTTCCAGCTTGGCGTGATGCGTCCGGACGGCTCCGGCGAGCGCATCCTTTCGGAAGGTTACGTGCTGGATTCACCAACTTTCGCACCGAACGGCCGGGTGATCATGTTCACCCGCGAAACGGCCGCCCGCAATGCGCGCGGCGATGGCTACTCCTCCAGGCTCGCTTCGATCGACATCACAGGCTTCAACGAGCGGCTGATGCCGACTCCGACCGACGCCTCCGACCCGGCCTGGGGACCCGTGCAGCAGTGACATACGCCTGTGTAACAGTCGGCATGGAAGATATGTGCAGTGCGGGATACGTGTGCCTTGACCAGCCGCGTGCGAAAGGTTTAAGCGCTGTACCCACACGGAAAGTCGCCTTGCTCAAGGGTTTGGCGGCCTATCGTGCATTTTTCGCCTTCAAACCGTGACCCAAATGGGGCACATACTGCTGCACCCTCGTTGACCAAGGACGCAACTCTATGAACATCAAGATCCTGGGCGCCTTCGCCGCCGTGGCGCTGCTGGCGGCGTGCTCCTCCGACAAAACCGCTGCCACCCAGCCGACCAACCCGGTTTCGACCGGCCCGGTCCCCGGCAGCCAGGAAGACCTCGTCGCCAACGTTGGCGACCGCGTTTTCTATGACTTCAACATGTCGGCCCTGAAGGCCGAAGGCAAGGCGACGCTGGATCGCCAGGCCGCATGGCTCGCCAAGTGGGCGAAGAACAGCGTGCAGGTCGCCGGCAACTGCGACGAGCGCGGCACCAGCGAATACAACCTCGCCCTCGGCAACCGCCGTGCGAAGGCTTCGGCCGATTACCTGAAGGCCAAGGGCGTGGCTGCTTCGCGCATCACCACGATCTCCTTCGGCAAGGATCGCCCGACCGCCCTCGGCTCGAACGAGCAGGCGTGGGCGCAGAACCGCAACGCCATCACCTCTGTGAAGTAATAGCGCCGGGGCCTCGGCCCTGGCATGTTGCTGGCGTTACGAACGTCCGAACTGGTCAACCGGCAGTCGCAAGGCTGCCGGTTTTCCTTTTTTCGGAGGCAGCCATCGCTTCGCCACGGATCGCGTGGCAAAATGGCGCAACCGGATAGACGGAAGGTCTGTGCATGAAGCCGATTCTGCTGGCGGCATTTGCCGCGCTGATGCTGTTCGCCGCTGCCTCGGCGCACGCCCAGTCTGACAGCCGCGAACTGATCGACCTGCGCAACCAGGTGCTGGAGATGCGTCGCGACATGCAGTCGTTGCGCGATCAGGTCGGCCGCGGCGGTTCCTCGCTGGGCTCAGCCCGGTCCTCCGCCCCCATTGCGGCGACCCCGGCGCCGACCTCCGATGTCACCGCCGCGCTGCTCGACCGCGTGACCCAGCTTGAGGAGCGCGTGCGCCAGCTGCAGGGCCGCGCCGACGAGGAACAGAACGCCCGCCAACGCCAGGGCGAAGACCTGCAGAAGAATATCGACGACCTCGCCTTCAAGGTAGGGCAGAGCGCGCCCGCCGCGGCCCCAGCCGCACCGGCTGCGACTCCGACGAAGCCGGCTGGCCTGCCTGCTGCCCCAGTGATCCCGCCGGCCCCGAAGCGCACCCCTGAACTCGCGATGCAGGAAGGCAACGCCGCCCTGGCCCGGCGCGATTACGCCACCGCGGAGAAGGCCGCGCGCGAGGTGCTGGCCACGCCGAAGACCCCGCGCGGCACCGATGCGCAGTTCCTGCTGGCGCAGTCGCTGTACGGCAAGAAGGACTGGCAGGGCGCGGCTATCGCCTATGACGACGCCTATAGCCGCTCCAAGCCCGGCCCGCGGGCGCAGGATGCGCTGCTGGGCCTGGCCAATTCGCTGACCGCGATCAATGAGAAGAAGACTGCCTGCGTCACGCTTAACAAGCTGAAGGCCGAGTTCCCAAGCCCGCGTGCCGATCTGCGCGACAGCATCGTCGCGGCCCGCCAGCACGCCGGCTGCGCCTGACGCCGCTCGGCCAGGCGGAGTTTTCTGCCGCCCTGGACCGGCTGGGGCCGTTCGAGCCGCGGCCGGTTCTGGCGGTCGCGGTCTCCGGCGGTGCGGACAGCACCTGCCTGGCGTTGTGCGCGGACGTCTGGGCCCGTCGGCGCGGCGGGACAATCCTGGCGTTGATCGTCGATCACACCTTGCGGCCGGAGTCGGCGGCCGAGGCGGCACTGACCGCCGCGCGGATCGCGCAACGCGGCATCGCCGCCTGCGTGCTGCGGCTGGACGGTCTGCGCCATGGCCCCGGTCTGGCGGCCCGGGCGCGGGCGACGCGCTATGCCGCGCTGGAGGCCGCCTGTGCCGAACGCGGCATCGTGCATCTGCTCCTGGGCCATCACGCGGCGGACCAGGCCGAAACCATTTTGCTGCGGCAGGGCGCGGGCAGCGGGCCCGACGGCCTTGCCGGTATGGCCGAGATCGTGGAACGTCGCAATATCAGGCTATTGCGACCGCTTCTTACGATCGAGCCGCAGCGATTGCGGGCCCGGCTGCAAGCGGAGGCGATGGCCTGGGTCGAGGACCCCTCGAACGCTGACCGCAAGGCGGCCCGTGCCCGCGCCCGGCAAACGCTGACCGCCGACCCATCCGCAGCGGCGGCTTTGCGCGCGCAAGCCAAGACCAGTGCTACGGCCCGTGCCGACAGCGAGACCGCAAGCGCCGAGCAGCTTGCCGACCGCGCCGCACTGTATCCCGAAGGCTACGCAATCCTCTCCGCCGGACCACTGATGCCAGTAGCGCTTGGCGCATTGCTGCGGGTGATCGGCGGCGCCGATTTCTCGCCCGCCAGCGCGGCGCTCGCCGGCCTTGCCGCCGCACCGCGCCCGGCAACCTTGGGCGGAGTACGCCTGCTGCCGGCCGGCCGGCTCGGGTCGGCGGGCGCATTGTTGCTGGTCCGCGAGCGCCTGGCTGCGCCGGTGCCGGCCACACCGGGCGCGCTGTGGGACGGGCGGTTTCGCGTCTGCGGCGACCTGCCCACCGGCACCACGATCGGCCCGCTCGGCGCCGACGCCACGCGTCTGCGTGGCCGGTCTCTACCTCACGCAATTGCGCGCGTGCTTCCGGCTTTTCGAATGGCCGGAACGCTGGTGGCGGTGCCGCATTTGCAGTATCGTGATGCGGTTGTAAGTGCCGGTGTGCACGTGGTATTTTCTCCGTTGGCGCCGGTATGCGGGGCCGGGTTTCACGCTGGCGCGGCGTGGCTCCGGGTGGACCAGGCGAAGATGAACGCGCCGTAACCGCCGACGGGGATGCGCAGCGGGCCGGGACGCACTATGTTCCCGGATGAGGATGCGCGGCGGCACTCCGCTACCGCGGGACAGAAAGTGGCCAGATCGGCCAAGGATCACGATGAGCAATTTCGGCCGCAATCTCGCGCTCTGGGTCATCATCGCGCTGCTGTTGGTGGTGCTGTTCAACCTGTTTCAGCCCGGCAGCAACCGTGTGGCCAGTTCGCAGGTCGCGTATTCCGACTTCATCTCCGAGGTGAATGCCGGGCGCGTACGCAACGTGGTCATTCAGGGCCGCACCGTTACCGGCTCGCTGTCGGACGGTCGTAGTTTCCAGACCTACACCCCCGAAGACCCCACTTTGGTCTCGCGCCTGACCGACAAGGGCGTGCAGGTCATCGCCAAGCCCGAGGAAAGCGACGTCAACCCGCTGCTGCACTACGTGCTCAGCTGGTTCCCGATGCTGCTTTTGATCGGCGTTTGGGTGTTCTTCATGCGGCAAATGCAGTCCGGTGGTGGCCGCGCCATGGGCTTCGGCAAATCCCGCGCCCGATTGCTGACCGAGAAGCAGGGCCGCGTCACGTTTGACGACGTCGCCGGCATTGACGAGGCGAAAAGCGAACTGCAGGAAATCGTCGAATTCCTGAAAGACCCGCAGAAGTTTCAGCGCCTGGGCGGCAAGATCCCCAAGGGCGTGCTTCTGGTCGGCCCGCCCGGCACCGGCAAGACGCTGCTGGCGCGCGCCATCGCCGGCGAGGCCAATGTGCCGTTCTTCACCATCTCCGGCTCCGACTTTGTCGAGATGTTCGTCGGCGTCGGCGCGTCCCGTGTGCGCGACATGTTCGAGCAGGGGAAGAAGAACGCCCCCTGCATCATCTTCATCGATGAAATCGACGCGGTCGGCCGTCATCGCGGCGCCGGCCTCGGCGGCGGCAACGACGAGCGTGAGCAGACGCTGAACCAGATGCTGGTCGAGATGGACGGCTTCGAAAGCAATGAGGGCGTCATCCTCATCGCCGCCACCAACCGCCCCGACGTGCTCGACCCCGCATTGCTGCGTCCCGGCCGCTTCGACCGTCAGGTCGTGGTACCCAACCCCGACGTGAACGGGCGCGAAAAGATCCTGCGCGTGCATCTGCGCAAAGTGCCGCTGTCGGCCGACGTCGATCCGAAGGTGATCGCCCGCGGCACGCCGGGGTTCTCCGGCGCCGATCTTGCCAATTTGGTCAATGAGGCAGCCCTGCTCGCCGCCCGCATGGGCAAGCGCGTGGTCAGCATGACCGAGCTGGAAGCCGCCAAGGACAAGGTGATGATGGGCGCCGAGCGCCGCTCGCTGGTGATGAGCGACGCCGAGAAGGAGATGACCGCCTATCACGAGGCTGGCCATGCCCTGTGCGCGTTGCACGAGCCGGAATGCGACCCGGTGCACAAGGCCACCATCATCCCGCGCGGCCGTGCGCTGGGCATGGTGATGAGCCTGCCGGAAGGCGACCGCTACTCGAAGAGCAAGTCAAAATGCCTGGCCGAACTGACCATGGCGATGGGCGGCCGCGCGGCGGAGGAGATCATCTTCGGCGCCAACAAGGTCTCCAACGGTGCGTCGGGCGACATCAAAATGGCCACCGATCAGGCACGCCGCATGGTTGCCGAATGGGGCATGTCGGACAAGCTCGGCATGATCGCCTATGGCGACAACAGCCAGGAAGTCTTCCTCGGCCATTCGGTGACGCAGAACAAGAACGTCTCCGAGGCCACTGCGCGCGAGATCGACAACGAAATCAAGAGCATTATCGACAACGCTTATGCCAGCGCCAAGCGCCTGCTGACCGAGCATCTCGACCAGTTGCACGCTGTTGCCAAGGCACTGCTGGAGTTCGAGTCGCTTTCTGGCGAGGAACTGCGCGGCATGATGCGCGGCGAGAAGATCATTCGTAAGGCACCTGACGACTCCCCCGAGCCGCGCCGCACCTCGGTGCCGCCCGCCGGGCGTCCGATGCCGCCGACCGGTCTCGATCCGGCACCGGCGCCGGGCTGATAAGCTGCTCGAACCCCTGGGTTTTCTGCACCCGTCGGCGGCCGCGCAAGCGATCGCCGGCGGTTCTGCGTTACCCCTGCGCGGCGGCCCTGCCGCCTTCACCCTGCTGCGTGACGCCACCACCGGAACGATCACTCCGGCCCGGCAGGCACCTGACTGCCTGACCGCTCCTGTCGGTCCCTGGGGTGGCTTTGCGCTCGACCGGCCCTTGGTCATGGGCGTGCTGAACGTCACACCTGACAGTTTTTCCGACGGCGGCACGCATCTCGATCCGGCCGTGGCCATTGCCGCGGGCCGGGTGATGATCGCCGCGGGCGCCGACCTGCTCGACATCGGTGGCGAGACCACACGGCCTCGCGCCGCCCCCACCCCACCCGAACTGGAGCAGGCCCGCATCCTGCCGGTGATCGCCGCGCTGGCATCGGCAGGTGTGCCAATCTCGGTCGATACCCGCCACGCCAGCACGATGGATGCCGCGTTGCGCGCTGGCGCGCGGATCGTCAACGATGTCTCCGCTCTCATGCATGATCCGCGCGCGGCGGAAGTGGTTGCCGCGCATGGCGCGGCGGTGATCCTGATGCACATGCGCGGCACGCCGGAGACGATGCACACCCATGCCGCCTACGCAGACATCGCGCGCGAGGTCACCGAGGAACTCGCCCAGCGCATCGCCGGTGCGGTTGCCGCCGGCATTGCCCCGGAAGCAATCGCCATCGACCCCGGCATCGGCTTCGCCAAGATGCCACCTGACAATCTCGCCTTGATGCGCCGGTTGCCGCTGTTGCTCAGCCTCGGCCGGCCGCTGATCGTCGGCGTTTCCCGCAAGGGTTTCATCGGCAAGCTTTCCGGCGAGGCGGCCCCCGCCCGCCGTGCCCCGGGTTCCATCGCCGCCGCGCTGCACGCCTTGCTGCATGGCGCTTCGCTGCTGCGGGTGCACGATGTGGCCGAGACGGTGCAGGCCGTCCGCGTCTGGCGCGGTCTTATCGCGGAATGCTCTATTTGACGAATATATTGCACTTTTGCCTTTCTTGTTGCTTTGCATTGCGAAAAATATCAATGATTGGGTTCTCGGTAGAAAGAAGCGCTGTTCTCTACTGAGGTGCACCTTCCGTACGGTCCTGAACGATCCGGCTCACCTTCAACTATGGGAGTGACGTCATGTTCACGTTCGGCCCCGAACCACGCACCTGGCAGGAAAAAGCCCGCATCGTGGGATTTGCCGCCCTGATTACGCCCTTCGTCGCGATTACCCTGATCGGCGCCTATGCCCTCGTCCTCACCATGGGCATCGCCGTCGGCGGGCATATCTGATCCCGGCCAAAACGGGTCATCGCACTGGCCAGGGTCGCCCCCCCTGGCCTTTTTTTGGTCCAACGGCGTAATCTCTCCCCAACGGCCGGAGGATTGCCCATGACCACCACCTTGAAACAGTTGATCGCGGATGCCGAGGCGACGAATGCCAAGGTTTCCGTCGCCGATGCGATCGGCATGCTGGGCCGCGACGACGTCGTGTTCGTCGATATCCGCGACCCCCGCGAACTCGAGCGTGAAGGCACCATCCCCGGCGCGTTCCGCTGCACCCGCGGCATGCTGGAGTTCTGGATCGACAAGGACAGCCCCTACCACAAGCCGATCTTCGATGAGCCGAAAACCTTCGTGTTCTATTGCGCGATGGGCTGGCGGTCCGCGCTTGCCACCAAAACCGCGAGTGATCTTGGGCTGGCCGGCGCCACCGACCTTGCCGGCGGCCTGAAAGCATGGCGGGAAGCCGGCGGCCCGATGGAGGCCTTTGCTCCACGGAAGGAAGGCGGTTGAACGACCCGGGCGCGCTTTTCGCCCGTGCGGCCGCGCTCGCGACGGAGTACCGTCGCGGGATCGGTGACGCATTGCAGCGCCCGGAGCATGGCTATGCCGCTGCCCTGAGCGACTGGCAGGCCCCGGTGCCGGAGCATGGGATGCCGGCCGAGGCGGTGTTGGAGGAACTGGTCACCCGCGCCACCCCCGGCCTGCACGCGATGACCGGGCCTCGGTTTTTCGGCTGGGTGATCGGCGGTTCGCATCCTGCCGGGGTCGCCGCCGATTGGCTGGTGTCCGCCTGGGGGCAGAATGTCGGCAATCATCAGGCCTCGCCTGCCGGTGCCGCCGCTGAGACGGTCGCCGGCGCCTGGCTGGTGGACATTCTCGGCTTGCCGTCGGAAAGCTCGGTCGGCTTCGTCACCGGCGCGACCATGGCCAATCTGGTCGGGCTCGCCGCCGCGCGAAGCGAAGTGCTGCGCCGCGTCGGCTGGGATGTCGAGGCCGATGGGCTGTTCGGCGCGCCGCCGATCCGCGTTGTCGTCGGCGAGGACATCCATGTCTCCGCGCTGTCGGCGCTGCAATTTCTCGGCCTCGGCCATTCCCGGCTGACCCGCGTCGCCACCGATGCCGAAGGCCGCATGTTGCCGCAGGGGCTGGCCGATGCCCTGGCAGGGCAGGGGCCGGCGATCGTGCTGTTGCAGGCCGGGCAGATCAATTCCGGCGGCTTCGACCCGTTCGAACAGTTGATTCCCATTGCGCACGCCGCCGGCGCCTGGGTGCATGTCGACGGCGCCTTCGGCCTCTGGGCCAAGGCCGCGCCCGGCCGAGCGGGGCTGGCAGCGGGCGTCGAACTGGCCGATTCCTGGGCCACCGATGGGCATAAATGGCTGCAGACGCCCTATGATTGCGGCTTTGCCATCGTGCGTGATGCCGAGGCGCATCGCCGGGCGATGGCGTTCGGCGCCAGCTACCTGCCGGCCGTTGCCGCCGGCGAGCGCGACCCGACGCATTACGTGCCCGAACTTTCCCGGCGCGCCCGCGGGCTGACCACCTGGGCCATGCTGCGCCATCTCGGCCGCAGCGGCGTTGCCGACATGGTCGAGCGCCACTGTCGCATCGCCCGCCAGATTGCCGACAGCGTGGCCGGCGAGCCCGGCATCACCGTGTGCTGCGACGTGGTGCTGAACCAGGTGCTGCTCCGCTTCGGCGACGACAACGACCTGACGCTGAAGACCATCGCCCGCCTGCAACAGGACGGCGTGGCCTTCGCCGGCGGTTCGCAATGGCGCGGGCGTTGGCTGATGCGCATCTCGGTCAGCGGTATCCAGACCACCGAAGCCGACGCGGCAATGACGGCTGTTGCACTTTGCGACGCATGGCGCGCGGTACGCGGGTCGAACACCCCCTGACTCGCCCGTTGCGCCGTCTCGCGGCGAGGATTACAGCAGCGCGAGGCCGCATCCCGCAGGCACGGTAAATGCATCTGCGAGACGCATCATCCTACGTAAGGGCTCACCATGTCTCCTTCACGTCGCCTTTTCGGCACCGACGGCATCCGCGGCACCGCCAACCTCTATCCGATGACCGCCGAGATCGCCCTCAAGCTCGGCCAGGCCGCCGGCCTGATGTTCACGACCGGCGGGCATCGCCACCGCGTCGTCATCGGCAAGGACACGCGGCTGTCCGGCTATATGATCGAACCGGCTTTGGTTGCGGGCTTTGTTTCGGCCGGCATGGACGTGGCCACCGTCGGCCCGCTGCCGACGCCGGGCATCGCCATGTTGACGCGCAATCTGCGCGCCGATCTGGGCGTGATGATCTCCGCCTCGCATAACAGTTTCGAGGACAACGGCATCAAGCTGTTCGGCCCCGATGGCTACAAGCTGTCCGACCAGACGGAGTCCGAGATCGAGGCGATGATGAGCGCCGATCTCTCCACCCGCCTGTCCCCGCCGCACCGCCTCGGCCGCGTCTCCCGCCTGGAAGACGCCGGCGGGCGCTATATCGAAAGCGTGAAGGCGACCTTCCCGCGCGGCATGCGGCTCGACGGGCTGCGCATCGTCGTCGATTGCGCGCATGGCGCCGCCTACAAGGTCGCCCCGGCCGTGCTGTGGGAACTCGGCGCCGAGGTGATCCGCGTCGGCGTGGCGCCTGATGGCTTCAACATTAACCGTGATTGCGGCTCGACCGAGCCGGGCTTCCTGTCCGGCGAGGTGCGCCGTCACGGCGCCGATCTCGGCCTGGCGCTCGATGGCGATGCCGATCGGCTGATCGTGGCCGACGAGCGTGGCCAGATCGTCGACGGCGACCAGATCCTCGCCCTGATCGCCCGCGCCTGGGCCGATTCCGGCCGCCTGGTCGGCGGCGGCGTGGTCGCCACCGTGATGTCCAATCTCGGCCTGGACCGCTACATGGAGGGCCGCGGTCTGGTGCTCGCCCGCACCGGCGTCGGCGACCGCTATGTGATGGAGCGCATGCGCGCCGAGGGCTTCAATGTCGGCGGCGAACAGTCCGGCCACATGATCCTGTCCGACTACGCCACCACAGGTGACGGCCTGATCGCGGCCCTGCAGGTGCTCGCCGTGCTGGTCGACCAGGGCAAGCCGGCCAGCCAGGCCTGCCACGTGTTCGAGAAGCTGCCGCAGATGCTGAAGAGCGTGCGCTTCACCGGCCATTCGCCGCTGGAGCAGGCCGAAGTGAAATCCGCCATTGCCGAAGCCGAGGCGCGTCTGGCGAAAACCGGCCGGCTGCTGATCCGCAAGTCCGGCACCGAACCGGTGATCCGGGTGATGGCCGAGGCCGAGGACGAAGCCACCGTCGAGCAGGTGGTCGAAGGGCTCTGCGCCCTGATCGCCACCGCCGCGCGGGACCAGGGCGAAGACGGCGCCGCCGTTCGCGCCACCTGACGCGCGGGACGGGGAGGGAGGAGCATGCACGGCCGCGTCCTGGTCATCGCGGGCTCGGATTCCGGCGGCGGTGCCGGCATCCAGGCTGACATCAAGGCAATCACCGCGATGGACGCCTTCGCGATGACCGCCATCACCGCGCTCACCGCGCAGAACACGCTCGGTGTGCAGGGCGTGCATCCGGTGCCGCCAGCGTTCCTGCGCTTGCAGATCGACTCCGTGCTGTCCGACCTCGGCGCCGACGCGGTGAAGACCGGCATGCTCGGCGACGCGGCTACCGTCGGCCTGGTTGCCGAAATGCTGGCCCCGCTGCAAATCCCCATCGTTGTCGACCCGGTGATGGTCGCCAAGGGCGGTGCTTCGCTGCTGGCGGACTCCGCGGTGGCGGAGATGAAGCGCTCGCTGCTGCCGATGGCCGCCCTGCTCACCCCGAACCTGCCCGAGGCCGAAGTGCTCACCGGCATGCGCATCACCGATGAGGCTGGCATGCGCCGCGCCGGTGAGGCGCTGCTGAGCTTCGGTTGCGCCGCGGTGCTGATGAAGGGCGGGCATCTCGAAGGCCCCGATCTGGTCGATGTGCTGGTTACTGAGAAGCGTGTGCTGGCCTTTCGCTCATCGCGCATCGCCACCCGGCACACCCACGGCACCGGCTGTACCCTGGCGTCGGCCTGCGCCGCCGGTCTGGCCCAGGGGCTGGAGCTGTTCACCGCCGTCTCCCGCGCTCGCGCCTATGTGCAGGCGGCGATCTTCTCCGCCCCCGGCTACGGCGCCGGGCATGGCCCGCTGAACCACGCCGTCACCGTCGATCCCGCCCGTCTTGCCGGACTGCGCTCATGACCCTTGCCGAACGCTTCGCCGCCACCTTCGATGGCCAGGGTGCCATGCGCACCATCGGTGCCCAGCTTGCCGCGATCGATGAAGGCAGCTGCGTGCTCGAGCTGCCCTATTCCGATGCCGTCACCCAACAGCACGGCTTCTTCCATGGTGGCATCATCGGCATGCTCGCCGACGTCGCCGGCGGCTGCGCCTGCGCCACGATGACGCCGGAGGGCGCGCAGGTACTGACCGTCGAATACAAGATCAACTTCCTCGCCCCCGCTGCCGGCGTCACGCTGCGTGCCACCGGCCGCGTCATCCGCGCCGGACGGACGTTGCTGATCGCCGCCGTCGATGTCGCCACGATCTCCGCCGAGGGCGCAATCAAACAGGTCGCCGTTGCTCAGCAGACCATCATGGCCGTGCCGCCGGACCGGCTGGCCTGATGTTCCTCACCGCCATCACCCGGCGGGAGGATGCGACGCGCGAAGGTTTCCCCTTCACCCTCGCCTTGCTGCGCGACCTCGAACGCATCGACTTCACCGCCCCGGTCACCTTCCTGGTCGGCGAAAACGGCGCCGGCAAATCCACCCTGCTGGAGGGCATCGCCGCCGGCATGCGCGCCACCGCCGCCGGCCGGCATGACCTCGCCCGCGACCCCACGCTGGCGGCCGCGCGCCGCTTCGCCAACGCCTTCCTGTTCGCCCGCGCCCGGCACGCCAAGATCCGCCTGTTCCTGCGCGCCGAAGACGTGTTCGGCTTCACCGGCCGCGTCACCGATGAAATGGCCGATCTCGAACGCGAGGCCAGCGAGATCGAGGCCTCCATGGTTCCCGGCTACGGCCGGGACCTCGCGCTTGGCGTCGTCCGCGGCCAGCGCGGCGCCTTCGTGCGCAGCTATGGCGAGGACCCCGATGCCCGCTCGCATGGCGAGACTTTTCTCGCTTTGCTGCGCCGGCGCCTCGCCCCCGGCGGCCTTTACTTCCTCGACGAACCGGAAACCCCGCTCTCGCCCAGCCGGGTGCTGGCGCTGATGGTGATGATCGCCGAATCCGTCGCTGCCGGCAGCCAGTTCGTCATCGCCACCCATTCGCCGATCCTGCTCGCCCAGCCCGGCGCCAGCATCCTGCAGATCGAGGCAGGCCGCGTGGCGCCAGCGCGCTGGGAGGAGCTTGAGCATGTCCGCGTCACCCGCGCTTTCCTGAACGCGCCCGAACGCACCCTGGCCCAGCTGATGCCGCGCGATGAGTGAAGTCGCCATTCGCCCCACTGTCGAAGCCGACGGCCCCGTGCTGATCGCCGCCAACATCGCCGATCGCGATTTCCACGCCCCCTGGGTCGCGCCGTTCACCACCGGCGAGGCTTTCGCCACCTGGTTCGCACAGACCCGGGCCGGCCGGCATCTGTCCTTCCTCGTGCTGTCCGACGGGCATCTTGCCGGGGTGATCAACCTCAACGAGATCGTCCGCGGCCTCTTCCGCTCTGCCTATCTTGGCTATTACGGCTACCGCTGGGCCGCCGGCCGAGGCGTGATGGCCAGCGGCCTGCGCATGGTGATCGCAGAGGCCTTCGGCGGCCTCGCCCTGCACCGCCTGGAAGCCAACATCCAACCGGGAAACGCCCGGTCCAAGGCGCTGGTACAGCGCCTTGGCTTCCGGTTGGAGGGAATGTCGCCCGGCTACCTGTTTATCGATGGCGCCTGGCGCGATCATGAACGCTGGGCGTTGCGCGCGGATCAGGAGGATTGATGTTCGCCCCGTACGAAGCCCTCGCCGCCGCGCTGATCCCGTCGCTGCCGGTCGGCACCGACGGCTCGCACGATCTGGCGCATATCCAGCGAGTCTGGCGCAGCGCACAGGCCATCGCCGCCGAGGAACCTGGCTGCGACACCGAGCTACTGTTCGCCGCCGTCCTCCTGCATGACTGCGTCGCCGTCGAGAAGGACTCGCCCGACCGCAGCCGCGCCTCCAGTCTCGCCGCCGAGCGCGCCCGGCAGATCATGGCCCCGCTCGGCTGGCCGGAATCCCGCCTCGACGCCCTGGCCCACGCCATCGCCGCGCACAGCTTCTCCGCCGGCATTCCGCCGCGCAGTCTCGAAGCCCGCATCCTGCAGGACGCCGATCGGCTCGACGCCATAGGCGCCGTCGGCATCGCCCGCTGCTTTTATGTCGCCGGCCGCATGGGTTCCCAACTCTACGACTCCGCCGATCCGGCCGCCGCGCACCGCCCGCTCGACGATCGGCGCTACGCGCTCGACCATTTCCCAGCCAAGCTGCTGAAGCTCGCCGATGGGTTCCAGACCGCCTGCGGCAGCCGCCTCGCCCAGGCCCGCACCGTCGAAATGCAACGCTTCCTGGCCGCCTTCGCCGCCGAGATCTGACCAATGCTTGCCATTCTCCCCCCGTTTCGCTAAAGCCCGCAGCGGGTCACGCCCCCCCACCGGGGCGCTTTTCTTCTGTAAGGGAGAGCCGCTATGGCAATCGCCACGCCGCCGGACATGCGTCCGGCCAACCCCCATTTCTCGTCCGGCCCCTGTGCCAAGCGCCCCGGCTTCTCGCTGGCCGCCCTTGAAGATGCCGCGCTCGGCCGCAGCCACCGCGCCAAGCAGCCGAAGGCGAAGCTCACCGAGGTCATCACCCGCAGCCAGGCCATCCTCGGCATGCCCGCCGACTGGCGCCTCGGCATCGTCCCCGGCTCCGACACCGGCGCGGTCGAGATGGCGCTGTGGTCGCTGCTGGGCGCCCGCCCGGTCGACATCCTCGCGTTCGAGAGCTTCTCCGAGACCTGGGCCAACGACATCGTCAAGCAGCTCAAATTGCCCGACGCCCGCGTGCTCACCGCCCCCTACGGAAGCCTGCCAGAACTCGCCGCCATTGACCCGGCGCACGACCTCGTGTTCGCCTGGAACGGCACCACCTCCGGCGTGCGCGTGCCCAACGCCGACTTCATCGCCGCCGAGCGGCAGGGTTTGGCGATCTGCGATGCCACCTCGGCCGTTTTCGCGATGGCGCTCGACTGGTCGAAACTCGATGTCGTCACCTGGTCCTGGCAGAAGGTGCTCGGCGGCGAGGGCGCCCACGGCATGCTCGCGCTGTCGCCACGCGCCGTCGAACGCTTGCTGTCCTACAAGCCGGCCTGGCCGATGCCCAAAGTGTTTCGCCTCACCTCCGGCGGCAATCTCTCTGAGGGCATCTTCAAGGGCGAAACCATCAACACCCCCTCGATGCTCTGCGTCGAGGATGCGCTCGACGGCCTGCGCTGGGCCGAATCGGTCGGCAGCCTGCCCGGCCTGATCGCCCGTAGCGAAGCGAATCTCGCCGCGGTTGCCGTCTGGGCCGAAGCCAGCCCCTGGGCCGGCTTCCTCGCCGAAGACCCTGCCACCCGCTCGTGCACCTCGATCTGCCTGAAGATCACCGCCCCCTGGTTCACCGCGCTCGACCCAGCCGGCCGTGCCGACGCGGCGAAGAAACTCGCCACCCTGCTCGAAAAGCAAGGCGTCGCCTACGACATCGCCAGCTACCGCGACGCCCCCCCCGGCCTGCGGATCTGGGGCGGCGCTACGGTTGAGACGGCGGACATCATCGCGCTGCTGCCCTGGCTGGACTGGGCCGAAGCCCAGGTTGCAGCCGAATACACACAACAGGCGGCGGAGTAACACCCATGCCCAAGGTTCTGATTTCCGACAAACTCTCCCCCGCCGCCGTCGAGATCTTCCGTTCGCGCGGCATCGAGGTCGACGTGAAGACCGGCCTCACCCCGGCCGATTTGCGCGCCATCATCGCTGACTACGACGGCCTGGCCATCCGCTCGGCCACCAAGGTCACCAAGCAACTGCTCGACGTCGCGCCGAACCTGAAGGTTGTCGGCCGAGCCGGCATCGGCGTCGATAATGTCGACGTCAAATCCGCCACTGCCCGCGGTGTCGTGGTGATGAACACCCCCTACGGCAACGCCATCACCACCGCCGAACACGCCATCGCCATGATGTTCGCCCTCGCCCGGCAGATCCCGGAGGCCTCCGCCTCCACCAAAGCCGGCAAGTGGGAAAAGAACCGCTTCATGGGCGTCGAGTTGACCGGCAAGACGCTCGGGCTGGTCGGCTGCGGCAATATCGGCTCGATCGTTGCCGATCGCGCCGTGGGGTTGAAAATGCGGGTGATCGCTTACGACCCCTACCTGACCGAGGCCCGCGCTTTGGCGCTGGGGGTGGAAAAGGTCGAGTTCTCCGACATCGTCGCGCGGGCCGATATCATCACGCTGCATACCCCGTTGATCGAGGCGACCCGTAACCTGTTGTCGCGGGAAACGATCGGCAAGCTGAAGAAAGGCGTACGCATCATCAACTGCGCCCGTGGCGGGCTGGTGGATGAGGCGGCGCTTGCCGAGGCGATCCTCAGCGGGCAGGTCGCCGGGGCGGCGCTTGACGTGTTCGAGACCGAACCCGCGACCGACAGCCCGCTGTTCGGGTTGGAGAACGTGGTCTGCACGCCGCATCTTGGTGCTGCCACCGCGGAGGCGCAGGAGAATGTCGCGTTGCAGGTGGCCGAGCAGATGGCCGATTTCCTGCTGACCGGCGCGGTTTCCAATGCGATCAACATGCCGAGTGTGTCGGCGGAGGATGCGCCGCGGCTGAAACCCTATATGGAGCTTTGCCGGCTGCTGGGCGGGTTTGCCGGGCAGTTGACCCAGGCGCGGGATGGGGTGATCCAGCGGGTGACCATCGAATATGAGGGGCATGTTGCCGGCCTCAATCACCGGCCGTTGACGGCCGCCGCGCTGGCCGGGTTGCTGTCGCGGATGATGGCCGGGGCCAATATGGTCAATGCGCCGATCCTGGCGCGTGAGCGCGGCATCGATGTTGCCGAGACCGTGCATGACCGGCCCAGCGCCTACCAGACGCTGGTGCGGATCAGCATCACCACCGACCAGCAGACCCGCGCGGTGGCCGGCACGCTGTTCGCCGGTTCCCGCCCGCGCATTGTCGAGATCAAGGACATCAAGATCGAAGCCGATTTCGGGCGCAACATGCTGTACGTCACCAACCAGGATGAGCCGGGCTTCATCGGCCGGTTTGGGGCGACCCTGGCCGGGGCCGGGATCAACATCGCGACCTTCCATCTTGGCCGCTCCGAGGCCGGGGGCGATGCGATCTGTCTGGTCAGCGTGGACGAAGCGGTTCCGGAAGATGTGCTGGAAATGGTGCGCACGCTGCCGCTGGTGGTGCAGGCGACGTCGTTGCAGTTCTGAGGGTGCGGGCGATCCTGGGTGGATCGCCCGCAACTCCTATATTGTTTCGATAACGGAACAAAATAGACGCCTGTTTCCCGGCGTGGTCAAAGCCTCGTTTTTGCAAAATGTGGTTTTGCGGCGGCGAGGACAGGCGGGCGCGGATGCGCCGGCGCTGTGGGGCGATATTGTGGTGACGCGGGCCGACCCGCACGGTGTGCCAGGGGCGCCGGGCGTGGCTGAGGCGCGGGGGTAACGGGGCGACGCGGCGCGCGGGTAGGGCGTGACGCGGTATGGGCGCGCAGAGATGCGGGCGCGGCCGATATCTGCGGCGGGGCCGGGGCGGGTTGTTCGGCGGTGGCAGCCGGTTGCGGCGCGGGCAGCGTGCCGGCGCGCCAGGCGTTGAACAGCGTGTCGAGCGCGTTGGCGAGGCGCCGCAGGTTCCACCAGAACAGGAGCAGGGCGGGCAAGGAGACGCACTTCTCCCACGCGCTTTTGGCGATGGGTCCTTTCAGGTCAGTGAGGGTGCGTCCGATTATGTTCATGTTTCGTTCTTAGTGGATAATAGCGGATAAGGCAAGTGAAAAAAACGTTCATCGTGCATTTTTTTCCGTGCGCGGTTTGGAGGGGACTGCCGCATCGTGCGGCGGCGTTGACGGATGTGCACCCTGCCTGCGACACGGAGGTCGAAAGCGTGCAATTGCCGTAAGGGTGAGACGATGCAGATTGGCCTGATTGGCGGGATCGGTCCTGCGGCGACGGATTTCTATTACCGGCGGCTGATCGCGCGGTTCGCCCAGGAGGGCGTGCCGTTGGAACTGACGATTGTGCACGCCGACACGCCGACGCTGCTGGGCAATCTGGCCGCGGGCGGCGCCGCGGCGCAGGTCGCGATTTATATGAAGCTGACCAAGCGGCTGGTTGCGGCAGGCGCCGAATGTGTGGTGGTGACGTCGATTGCCGGGCATTTCTGCATCGAGGCGTTCAAGGCAGTGTCGCCGTTGCCGGTGGTGGATCTGGTTGACGCGGTGGGCCAGGCGATCGCGCAGCGCGGTTTGAAGCGCATCGGCATTCTCGGCACAAAGGCGGCGATGCAGACGCAGCTCTATGGCGGGGTGCCGAGCGCCGAACTGGTCGCACCCGAGAGCGCCGCGCTGGACGAGGTGCACCAGGCCTATATCGCGATGGCCTCAGCCGGCGTGGTGACGCCGGCGCAACGCGCGGTGTTCGACACGGCGAGCCGGGCACTGCTCGACAAGGCCGGGTGCGAGGCGATCATGCTCGGCGGGACCGATCTTGCCCTGGTGTACAATGAGCAGGACAGCGTGTTTCCGCTGGTCGATTGTGCCGGCATCCACGCCGACGCGATTGCGCGGTTCGCCCTCGCCTGAGCGGGGTCGTTTCAGCGACCGCCTTCAGGTTGGGCGAGGCGGCTCACCGCGGCCTTGGCGGCATCCAGCAGGCGCGCAGACAGCTCGGGATCGTTCACCGCGCGGGCGAGCGTGACCGCGCCGACCAGCATGGACACGATGGCAGCCGCCTGCGGTTGGACAGGCTCCTTTAGCGCCGCGGAGACGATGGCGATGAGCGCGCGCACGCCATCGGTGGCGGTGTCGCGCAGTTCCACCGGCGCCCGGACGAGCTCGCTGCCCAGTGCGGCGAGCGGGCAGCCGGCGCCGATTTCGTCGCGATGGCCGGGCGAGAGGTAATAGCCGGCGAGCGCGGCAAGCCCGTCGCCGTCCGGGCGTGCGGCCGCCGCGGCCATGCGACCCGTCGCCGTTGCCATCGCGCCGGCACAGGCTTCGGCGAGCAGGCCGCCGCGCGAGTCGAAGTGGCGATAGAAGCCGCCATGGGTCAGGCCCGCCTCGGCCATCAGGTCGGACAGGCTGGCGGCGGCAAGGCCGCGCGTGCGCAGCGCGGTTCCGGCGGACTCGACGATCCGCCTTCGGGTCTCTGCGGTGTCCTGTTTCGAGCGGCGCATGGGACCTCGCTGCGGTGGCGGTTGACAGGGCCATGCTAATCGCCCTCTATTTAGATGTCGAATATAATCTAAAATATCACGGCCATCCGCAGGAGTTCGCCATGGAGCCCTCGCCGCTCGACAATCCTAGCTGGTCGGCGCTGACCACGACCCATGCCGAGTTTGCGATCGGAACCGGGTCCGCAAGGCGCTATCCGCCCGAGGTGACGCCGATGGTGGGGCTGGCGGCGGCCGATGCGGAGGGTTACGCGGCCTTGCGCGCCCTGTTGCCTGACGGCGGGATGGCGCCGTTGTTCCTGGACACCGAGGCGCCGCCGCCGTTCCCGGTGGTCTATGGCCGCGATATCGCGCAGATGGTGCTCAACGCCCCCCTCGCAGCGCCTGATCCGGCGCTGCGTGACCGCCTGCTGCTGCTGGGGGTGGCGGATGTGGCGGAGATGCTGGCGCTGGTGGAGCTTACCAAGCCTGGCCCGTTCGGAAAGCGGACGATCGAACTCGGCGACTACGTCGGCATTCGCGAGGCGGGCGCTTTGGTCGCGATGGCGGGTGCCCGGCTGCGGCCGGCGAGGTACTGCGAAATCAGCGGGGTGTGCGTGCATCCGGAGTGGCAGGGGCGCGGCTATGGCAGGCTGGTGACGCAGGAGGTGGCCACGCGTGCGGCGGCGCGTGGCGAGACCGCGTTCCTGCACGTGAAAACCGACAACGAGGCGGCACGCAAAGCCTATCTCAGGCTAGGGTTCCAGGACCGGCGCACAATCCACCTGCGTGTGCTGAAACTGCCCGTAGCCGATTGATTTAATGAAATTTTTTGGATCCATTTTCCGGCGCGGCGTCTTCGCCGTCGCCCTACAAAAAAGGGACTGCCTGCTACCTTCGGGACTCAAGTAACCCCTGCAAAACCTCGATCAGCCGTTCCGGCCGGCAGGGCTTTTGCAGGTGGGTGCCGGCGGCAAAGGCCCGCGATTGCTGGTCGGGCGCGTAGCCGGACAGGACGATGAACGGCACGCCAGCGGTGGTCAGGGCCAGGGCGGCGGGTCCGGCGCTGACGCCGGCGAGGTTGGCGTCGAGAATGGCGGCGTCGCAGGTGCCGGCGGCGATGAGTTCGAGCGCGGGGGGCAGGCGGGTGGCGGTGCCGGCGATGGCGAAGCCGGCGTCGCGGACCACCTCTTCGAGCACGTAGGCCAGGAGCGGCTCGTCCTCGATGATCAGCACGCGCGGCGGAGAGGGAGCTTGCTGCGAAGGCATTGTCAGGTTCCCGGTTCGGCGGATGCGAGGGTGGCGGCGGCGGGGGCGGTCAGGGACCAGTGGAAGCCGGAGGTGGCGAATTCGGTAATGACCTTGCCCTCGATGGCGGCTTCGACCATGCGGCCGACGACGATCTGACCGAAGCCCTTGCGGATCGGCAGCACGACGGGCGGGCCGCCGGTCTCACGCCAGGACATCGCGAACTGCGGCGGGGTGGAGGTGCTGAGCGACCAGGCGATGTGAACCTGGCCGTCGCGGTTGGACAGCGCACCGTATTTCGCGGCGTTGGTGGCGAGTTCATGGATGGCCATGCCGATCCCTTGTGCTGCGGCGGCGCTGAGCCGGGCGGCGGGGCCGTCGATATGCACCCGTGTGCCGATCAGTTCGTGAAAATGCGCGAGCTGCACGCGCACGAGGTCGGTGACCTCGACGCCCTGCCAGAGATTTCGCACCAGCAGGTCCTGGCCGGCGGCAATGCCGGCGATGCGATCGGACAGCCGGGCGCCGAAGGTGGCGGGGTCGCCGTATTTCGCGGTCTGATCGGCGACGGCCTGAACCACGGCGAGCAGGTTCTTGGCGCGGTGGTTGACCTCGGCCATCAGCAGTTTGACGTGGTCTTCGTTGCGCCGGCGCTCGGTGATGTCGCGGATGTTACACTGGATCACCGGATGGCCATTCTCGTCATACAGATTGGCGACCACCTCGACGTCCTGATGCCGGCCGGACTGGCTCTCCAGCGGCAGATTGTCGTAGCGGACCTGGCGGGTGAGGTTGAGGCGGCGGACCATTTCCTGGCTGGCGGCCTCGTCCTGCAACAGGCCGATCTCGAACAGTTCGCGGCCGACCAGTTCGGCGCGGCTGTAGCCGAGCATCTGGGTCATGAAGGGGTTTGCGTCGACGATTTTGCGGGTGGCGGGGTCGAGGATCAGGATGCCGTCATGCGCGGTTTCGAACAGGCGGCGATAGCGGATCTCGGAGACCAGCACCGCGAGTTCATGCTGCTTGCGCTCAGTGACGTCGCGGATGACGGCAAGCACGCCGTTTGGCGCACCATTGGCCTTGCGCAGCCGGGTCACGCCGATATCGACATGCAGCATGCGGCCATCATGAAGGACATGCACGGCCTCGCCGCGCCACTCGCCGTCGCTTTCCAGGCCGCCGATGGCGGCTTGCTCATCGGCCGGCATTTCCCACCGGGTTTCGAAGATGTCGGACATCCTGCGACCGAGCGCCTGTGCCAAGGTGAAGCCATAAAGCCGTTCGGCGGCGGCATTGAGGTAGACAATGCTCTGATCGCCATCGATGGCCAGCACGGCGTCGCTGACCTGGGCCAGCATTTCTCCGCGGAAGCGATTGGCCTCAGCGTCGTGGCCCTGAAGGGTATAGACCTGCGGGCCGGACGTGCCTTCGATCACCAGGGCGTCAACGTCGCCGCCGCGGATGGCACGCAGGGTCTCCTCGGCTTCCTCCAGGCGCATCTGCAAGGCAGCGTTTTCGCGCCGGATCGTGGCATCGGGTGCCATGCGGATCAGGGGTGCCGGGTGCTGTCGACGAGGTCGAGGCCGAGCAGGATGCGTTCGGTCTGCGACATGTCGCCGATGAAGCGGCGCAGCGGCAGCGGCAGGTGCTTGATGAGCGTGGGCGCGGCGATGATCTGTTCGCCCTCGGCCAGGGTCGGGTGTTCGGCGATGTCGATCACCTCCAGGTCGTAGTGGCCGGCAAGATGCTCGTTGCAGATGCGGCGGATGTTGGAGAGCGCGCGGATCGAGCGCGGGGTCGAACCGGTGATGTAGAGGCGCAGCACGTAATGGTCGGCCGCGGGTGCCGTATGGACCCGAGGTTCGGTCATGACGAATACGCCGCTTCGGGCATCAGGTTGAGGCCGACCAGCACGCGACCCTCGTTGGACAGATCGCCAATGATCTTGCGGATCGGCTTGGGCAGCCGGCGCACCAGGGTGGGGATGGCGAGGATCTGGTCGCTGGCGGCGCGTTGCGGGGTTTCAATGAGGTCGATCACCTCGATGCTGTACTGCCCGGCGAGGTGGGTCTGGCAGATCCGCTGCAGATTGGCCACCGCGGCGCGCGACCGCTCGGTGTGCCCGGCGATGTAGAGGCGAAGCTGGAAGGGGGGCACGAGGTCGGGGCTCATCGCGGGTCCGCCTTGTCGCCGGCGCGGCTGCCGCGCTGCTGCGACATGGCGGCGTGGTTCTGTTGCACGGTCTTGGCCTGCATCGATTCCTGGGTGATGGCGAAATGCACCTCCTCGGTTTCGGCCTCGGCGGCGGCCTGCAGGGCGGTGATCTGGGCTTCGATCGCCTTGCGCTTGCTGGCGAGCTGGCGGAGTTTGCGCTGGTGATCCTCCTCGCGCAGCGTCGCGGTGACGCGCTCCTGCGCCTCCTGGGCGGTGCGGGCGCTGCCGGTGAGCACGCGATCGCCGCCGAGATAGACGTCAATCAGGTCAATGCCGTTGTTGCTGAGGACGAACTCGCGCACCTGATTCGAATGCGCCATGCCGCGCGACTTGCGCACGAAGATGGTGCGGTTGCGCTCGCCGCTGAATTCGACGTTGCGCAGCAGCAGCCAGGTGTCCATCAGCGAGGAAACGCCGAGTTGCGAGTCCTCCTGGGCCGAGGTGCCGTCGCCGCCTGAGGTCAGGATGGTGAAGATGGCGGTGATCTGCTCCTGTTTGAGGAAGTCGATCAACCGCATCAGGGTTGGTTTCACCTCGGCGTCGTCGTCGGCCAGGGTCAGGTTGCTGATCGGATCGACGGCGACGACGCTGGGGCGGAAGCGGCGGACGGCGTCGTGCATCATCACCAGATGCTGCTCGAGGCCGTGCAGGGTGGGGCGGGAGGAATGGATTTCCAGCAGGCCGCACGCAACCCAGGGGGCGAGGTCGATATCGATGGACAGCATGTTGCGCTGGATCTGGGCGGCGGATTCCTCGTAGGCGAAATACAGTGCGCGTTCGCCGCGCTCGCAGGTCGCCTGGATGATCTTGGCGGCGACGCTGCTTTTTCCGGTGCCTGGCGA
>CAIRTN010000394.1 GCA_903881515.1 uncultured Rhodospirillales bacterium
CCCTCGGTCGGCGTGATGAAACCGGCGACCATGCGCAACGTCGTCGTCTTGCCGCAGCCCGACGGGCCGAGCAGCGCGACCAGCTCCCCCTGCGCCACCTCCAGATCGACGCGATCGACGGCGACCGTGGCGCCATAGGTCCGCCGCAGCGATTTCAGCACCAGCGAACTCATGACACGACCTTGGAGATGTTCACGAACCGGTCGGTGATCAGCATCAGCGCGCCGATCAGCACGATCTGCACGGTGGCGACCGCCGCCAGCGTCGGGTCAACGCGGAAATTCAGATAGTTCAGCATCTCCACCGGCAAGGTGGAGCGGCCGGGGCCGGTGAGCAGCAGGGTCAATTCGAGGTTCTCGAAACTCTGGATGAAACTGAACAAGGCCGCCGCCACCACGCCGGCGCGCATCATCGGCAGGGTGACGCGGCGGAACACGGTGAACGGGCGGGCGCCGAGATTGGCCGCCGCCTCCTCCACCGAAGCCGGCACGCCGATCAGGGACGCGGTGACCAGGCGCACGGTCCAGGGGATCGTCAGCAGCACATGCGCCGCGATCAGCCCCGGCAGGGTGGCGACGATCTGGAAGTCGATGACGTTGTCGACCTCGACAAAGAACACATAAAGCCCGGTGCCCAGCACCACGCCGGGGATCGCCAGCGGGCTCAACAGCAACCCGGTGATCAACCCCCGTCCGCGCCAGCCACCGCGCACCAGCGCCACCGAGGCGGCGGTGCCCAGCGTCACCCCGATCGAGGCCGCGATCAGCGCGATCTCTAGCGAATTGACGAATCCGCGGGAGAACTGCCGCTTGTCCCACGCGTTGACATACCAGCGCAGCGTGTAGCCCTCCGGCGGGAACGACACGATCTCCTGATCGAAGAAACTCAGCCAGAACACAGCAAACATCGGCAGCAGCACGAGCGCGAACACCGCACCCACGCCGCCGCGCCACAGCCATGCCCGTCCGAAGCCGCCTGTATTGAAGCCACCCATGGCGCTATGGTGCTGTTGTGCGGCGCTGAGGGCAAGGGATCGAACACGAATGATCGGTGTGGATTGGGGTACAACGAGCCTGCGCGCCTATCGGATCGCCGAAAACGGTGCGGTGACCGACCGGATCGCGGCACCGCAGGGCATTCTGGCGGTGCCAGCAGGCGGATTTGCCGAAGTATTGCGCGGCCTGATCGCCCCATGGCTCGCCGCTGGCGAAACCCGCGTGCTGCTGTCCGGCATGGTCGGCAGCCGGCAGGGCTGGATCGAGGCACCGTATTGCCCCTGCCCGGCCGGGGCCTCCGAGATTGCCGCTTCCGTGGTCGCCGTGCCGTTCGAGGGCGCGACGGTGCGCCTGGTGCCCGGTCTGTCCGCGGAGGATGCCGACGGCACGCCTGAGGTGATGCGCGGCGAGGAAACCCAGATCGTCGGCGCCGGGCTGAGCGAGGGCATCGCCTGCCTGCCCGGCAGCCACTCCAAATGGGTGCATGTCGCAGGCGGCCGGATCACCGGCTTTGCCACCTATTTCTCCGGCGAGGCGTTTGCCGCGATGCGCGGTGCGACCATCCTGGGCCGGATGATGGCCGACGGGCCGAGCGTGCCGGAGGCCTTCGCCCGCGGCTTGGTGCGCTCCGGCGAGCATGGCCATCTGCTGCACCACCTGTTCGGCGTGCGTGCCCTCGGCCTGTTCGGCCGGCTGGCGGAGACCGAGAGCGCCAGCTACCTGTCCGGCCTGCTGATCGGCCACGAGATCCGCGCCGCCCTGCCGGC
>CAIRTN010000395.1 GCA_903881515.1 uncultured Rhodospirillales bacterium
CCTGATCCGCTCCGCCACGCGCGCCTTCCTGCACGGCCTCGGCCAGAGCGAGGCGGAAATCGCCCGTCCGCACCTCGCCGTCATCCACACCGGCGGCGAGATGAGCCCTTGCAACACCCCGCTCGCCGCCCAGGCCCAGCACGCCAAAACCGGCATCTACGCCGCCGGCGGCATGCCGCATGAATGCCCGGTCGTCTCCGTCTCCGACGGCCTGTCGATGGCCCATAGCGGCATGCGCTTCTCCCTCGTCTCCCGCGAACTCATCGCCGACAGTGTCGAGGCCGTGGTCCGCGGCCATCAGTTCGACGGCATTTTCGCCCTCGGCGGCTGCGACAAGAACCTGCCCGGCCTGATCATGGGCATGATCCGCTGCAACGTGCCCTCGATCTTCCTGCACGGCGGCGGCACCATGCCCGGCCGCTCCGCCGGCCGCGACGTCACCGCGCTCACCGTCTACGAAGCGATCGGCGGCGTCCTCGCCGGCACCGTTGCCCGCGACACCCTCGATGGCCTCACCACCTGCGCCATCCCCACCCCCGGCTCCTGCCCCGGCCAGTTCACCGCCAACACCATGGGCATGGTCTCCGAAGCCATCGGCCTCGCCCCCCTCGGCAGCTCGATGATCCCCGCCGTGTTCAGCGCCCGCGACGCCCTGAACCGCGAAGCCGGCCGCATCGTCACCGAAGCCGTGCTGCGCGGCGGCCCGCTGCCGCGCGATATCGTCACCCGCAAGGCGCTGGAAAACGCCTGCGCCATCGTCGCCGCCACCGGCGGCTCCACCAACGCCGTGCTGCACATCCCCGCCATCGCCCACGAAGCCGGCATCGCGTTTGACATGGACGACGTCGCCATCGTCTTCGCCCGCACGCCGCTGATCGGCAACCTGCAGCCCGGCGGCAAATACCTCGCCCGCGATGTCTACGAGATCGGCGGCGCCCCGGTGATCCTGCGCGAACTCCTGCGCGGCGGCTTCCTGCACGGCGACGCGCTCACCATCACCAACCGCACCCTGGCCGAGGAACTCGCAAACGCCCCGCCCCCCGACAACGACATCGTCCGCAGCCTCGACGCCCCGCTCTCGCCCAATGGCGGGCTGACCATCCTCAAGGGCAATCTCTGCCCCGACGGGGCCGCGATCAAAACCGCCGGCCTGAAAAACCTGCGCCACACCGGCCCCGCCCGCGTCTTCGAATCCGAGGAGGAAGCCCAGCACGCCATCGCCAACCTGGCCTACGCCGAAGGCGACGTTATCGTCATCCGCAACGAGGGTCCCAAGGGCGGCCCCGGCATGCGCGAAATGCTCGGCATCACCGCTTTGATCTACGGCCAGGGCAACGGCGAGAAAGTCGCCCTGCTCACCGACGGCCGCTTCTCCGGCGCCACCCGCGGCCTGTGCATCGGCTATGCCTGCCCCGAAGCCGCCGCCGGCGGCCCGCTCGCCCTGATCCAAAGTGGCGACATCATCGACATCGACGCCAGCCCCGGCATCGCCAGCATCAACGCCCGCGTCGACTTTTCAACGCGCACCGCCCCGAACCCCTCACCGCAACGTCTCGGCGGCGTCCTGGAAAAATACCGCGCCGTCGTCGGTCAGGCCAACAAGGGCGCCGTCACCCATAGCGGCGCGGTGGACTGGCCGTGGGACTAGGCCCGCCGTCCCCGCAGCGCCGCGGCCAAGGTACCGTCATCCAGCACCTCCAGCGCACCCCCCATCGGCACCCCCTGGCCGACGCGGGTCACATGCACCCCCAACGGCCGCAACCGGTCCATCAGGTAATGCGTCGTCGTCGCCCCATCCACCGTCGCCCCCAGCGCCAGGATGATCTCCTTCGCCTCCGCCGCCCGGCCGATCAGCGATGCAATATTCAGATCCTCCGGCCCCATCCCGGCCAGAGCCGAAAGGGTCCCGCCCAGCACATGGTACAGCCCGCGATGCACATGCGCCCGCTCCAGTGCCCACAGATCCGCCACGCCCTCGACCACGCAGATCAGCCCCTGCTCGCGATGCGAATCCGCACACACCGAACACGGGTCCCGGCTATCCAGATTGCCGCAAACCGAACACGATTTCACCGCCCGCGCCGCCTCGGCCAGCGCGGTGGCCAGCGGCAGCATCTTCTGCTCCGGCGCCTGCAACAGCTTCAACGCAGCCCGCCGCGCACTGCGCGGCCCCATCCCCGGCAGTTTCGCCAGCAGCGCAATCAGCCGTTCGACTTCGGGGCCACCCATCTCAGAACGGCAGCTTGAACCCCGGCGGCAATTGCAGCCCGCCCGTCAGCGCCTGCATCTCCTCCGCCGCCTTCGCCTCGGACTTCTTCTTCGCATCCGCATGCGCCGCCATCAGCAGGTCCTGCAGCATTTCCATCTCGGCAGGGTCGGCCAGCTTCGGATCGACCCGCACCCCCTTCATCTCACCCTTACCGTTCAGACGCACCACCACCATCCCGGCCCCGGCGCTGCCCTCGACCTCAACCTCCAGCAGCCGCTCCTGCATCTCGGCCATCTTCGCCTGCATCTGCGAAGCCTGTTTCATCAGCCCGGCAATATTCTTCATCAGTCCTTGCTTTCACTCAGGTTGGTCGAAGAATTCGTCCAGCGGAGCGAATTCCATCATATCGTCATCCATCACCGGGTCGGCATGCGCCCCGCCCAGGATCGGTTCCATCGGCAGCCCGTACGCATCGGTGCCGGCATCGCGCACCGCCTCGATCCGCGCCCCCGGAAACGCCGTCAAAATCGCTTTCACCAGCGGATGCTCGGCCGCCACCTTCCGCCGCGCCTGGTCCGCCGCATTGCCCTGCTCGGCCAGCGTCGCCTCGCCCTCAACGGTCGAAAGCGCGATCGTCCACCGCGTCCCCGTCGCCTCCTGCAGCAACGCCGCCAGCCGTGCAGCGAAATCCCGCGGCGTATCAGCCTGCGGCCGCAACTCGATCACCGGCGGGGCAAATCGCACCAGATGCACCGAATGCAGCAGATGCGCATGCAGCGTCGGCTCCCGGCTCGCCGAAACCAGCGCCGCCACCTCCCGGAAACTCGAGATCCGCGGCGCGGCACTCTGCATCGGCGCCCCGTTCGCCACCGCCCGCGTCCCGCCGCCCGGCGAGAACGGCACGTTCGGCGGCCCGCCCTGCGCAGCGGCCTCGGTCAATCGCCGGACCAGATCCCCCGGCGGCGGCATGTCGGCCACGTGGCACAGCCGGATCAGCACCATCTCGCCCGCCGCGCGCCGGTCCGGCGCCTGCTCGACCTCGGCAATGCCCTTCAGCAGCATCTGCCACGCACGCCCCAGCACCGGAATGCTCAGCCGCGCCGCGAACTCCGCCCCCCGCGTCCGCTCCGCCTCCGGCAACTCCGTAGAATCCTTCAGCCCCGGGATCGACTTCAGCCGCGTCACCGTATGCACCAGGTCGAGCATGTCAGCGAGCATCACCCCCAGATCAGCCCCCCGCTCATGCGCTCGATCCGTCAGCGCCAGCGCCTCGGCCGGGCGGCCGGCCATCACAGCCTCGAACAGGTCGAACACCGCCTCGCGATCGGCGAGGCCGAGCATTTCGGAGACGGCGGAGGTTTCGATCCGTTGCCCGGCTTCGGTCTGCGCGATCGCCTGGTCCAGCAGCGACAAACCGTCGCGCGCCGATCCATCCGCCGCCCGCGCGATCAACGTCAGCGCCTCGGGGGCGATGCCCATCCCCTCCTGCAGCGCGATCCGCCCGAACAGCCCGGACAGTTCGGCCACCGAAATCCGCCGGAGGTCGAACCGCTGGCAGCGCGACAGCACGGTGACCGGCACCTTGCGGATTTCCGTGGTGGCAAAGATGAACTTCACATGCGGCGGCGGTTCTTCCAGCGTCTTCAGCAGCGCGTTGAACGCCGGCTTGCTGAGCATGTGCACTTCATCGAGCACGAACACCTTGGTCCGCGCTTGCATCGGCCGGAACCGCACGGCCTCGATGATCTCGCGCACATCGTCGATACCGTTGGTCGAGGCCGCATCCATCTCGACCACATCCGGATGCCGGTCCGCCATGATCGCCCGGCAGTTCGCGCACACCCCGCACGGCTCCACCGTCGGCCCGCCCTGGTCATCCGGCCCGGTGCAGTTCAGCGCGCGGGCAATGATCCGCGCCGTGGTGGTCTTCCCCACCCCGCGCACCCCGGTCAGCATGAAGGCGTGCGCCACGCGGCCCTGGGCGAAAGCGTTGCGCAGGGTGCGCACCATCGCCTCCTGCCCGATCAGGTCGGCGAACCCCATCGGCCGGTATTTCCGCGCCAGCACGCGATACGGCGTGGCCGCGGCTGCCGGCGCATCGCCGAACAACCCGGGACCATCTGGTGGAGGAGGAGGATCGTCCCCGAACAAACCCGACATGGACAGCACACCGCATTTGAGCAGGGAAGGTGGGAGGCCGACTAAACGACCCGAGCGTAAACCCGTTGTGGCTGCTACCTTCCGGTCCTGACCAGGTTGGCGAGGCGCCCGTCCGCCGCCGACCTCCCACCCCACATATCGGCGATTCCGCGTCCGCCCGCAAGGTTGCCGTGCAAACAACCGCATGGCACCCTGCCGATCGCCCGGAGAGCCCCCCTCGCATGACCCTGATCCTCGCCAGCCGACCCAATGTTTACACCGGCAGCCCGCTCAACCGCGCCGCCGAACGCCGCGACGACGAAGCCTGGGTCGAGACCGCCCGCCTCGCGCCTGACACCCTGATCGCGCCGATCTGGCGCGCCCGCTCCCTGCTGCGCGGCATGGACGATGGCCGCCCCGAGGCGGTGTTCCTCACCGGCGAATCGGCCGCCAGCCTGCATATGCAGGGCGGCCCCTGGGCCTTCCTCGGCCTGCAGGACGGCACGCCACTGTTCACCATCGACCTCTCCGCCGCCGAGGACCCGCTACCCCTGCTGCCCGAGGGCCTCGGCACCTTCGTCGATCTGCGCGCCACCGCCGGCCTGCTGCCCGGCCCCGAGGCCTCGATCCTGGCGCACGCCCGCGGCCTGATGCACTGGCGCAGCCGCCATCTGTTCTGCGGCGTCTGCGGCGCCCCGACCGCTGCGAAATCCGCCGGCAACGTGGTGCACTGCACCGCCTGCGACACCCAGCATTTTCCGCGCACCGACCCGGCCGTGATCATGCTGGTGCACGCCGGCGATCGCGCTTTGCTCGGCCATTCCCGTCGTTTCCCCAACACCACGATGTATTCCACCCTGGCCGGCTTCGTCGAACCCGGCGAAAGCCTGGAGGAAGCCGTCGCCCGCGAGGTGTTCGAGGAAGCCGGGGTGCGCACCGGGCGGGTGCATTATCACTCCTCGCAGCCCTGGCCGTTCCCTGCCAGCATCATGCTCGGCTTCTACGCCGAGGCGCTGACCGAGGAGATCACCATCGACCCCGAGGAACTCGCCGACGCCCGCTGGTTCAGCCGCGCCGACATGCGCGCGCATCGCGAACTCGGTTTCTCCCTTCCCCGTGCGGACAGCATCGCCCGCCGCCTCATCGAAGACTGGATCGCCGCAGGATGAAACACGCCGCTTTTCTCGCGCTGCTGCTCGGCCTCGCCGGCTGCGACACGCTTGCACTCGACTCCGCCTATCCCGACGCGAATTGCCGCACCGCGATGTATCAGGACCCAGCGGTCCGCACCGCGATCGTCGCGACGTCCAATTCCAACGCCTCGGCCAAAGACTTCGCCGACGTTAACGCCGCCAAGAACGCGTTCTACCAGCGCTGCGTCAGCGGCGGCGGCAAGCCCGGCGTCCGTGGCGGTGTGCAGCGCGTCACTTCATAGGCGGAGGGAGGGGCTCCTCCCCCAAAACCGCCTAGATCGCCAGCGTCCCCGCCTTCGCCGCCTCGAACCGCGCGGCGATGCGCGTCCAGTCCAGCACGTTCCACCACGCCGCCAGGTAATCCGCCCGGCGGTTCTGGTATTTCAGGTAGTAAGCGTGCTCCCACACGTCGTTGCCCAGCAACACCCGCGCGCCGTCCTGCAGCGGCGTGTCCTGGTTGGGCCGCGCGACGAGCCCGAGCTTGCCGTCCTTCGCCACTGTCACGAACACCCAGCCAGAGCCGAACTGCCCCAGTCCCGCCTTGTTGAACGCGCCCTGCAACGCCTCCAGCCCGCCGAAATCCCGGGTGATCGCCTCGGCCAGACTGCCAGACGGCGCGCCGCCCTTGCCGCCCATCACGCCCCAGAACATCGTGTGATTGGCGTGCCCGCCGCCATTGTTGCGCACCGCGGCACGGATCGGCTCCGGCAGTTCGGCCAGCTTGCCCAGCATGGCCTCCAGCGGCATCGCCGCGACCTGCGGATAGTCCTTCAACGCGGCATTCAGGTTGGCGACATAGGCCGCGTGATGCCGGTCGTGATGGATCATCATGGTCTGCGCATCGATATGCGGCTCGTTCGCTTCGAAGGCGTACCCCAGCGGCGGCAGGCTGAACGGGCCCGGCGCCTGTGCCGCGGCGCCCGAAATCCGCAGAAGCGGCAGCAACCCCGCCCCCAGCAACACTGACCTGCGACCGATGGCACCCATGGCGACCCCCTGTTGTTTTGTACAAGTCAGGTGGTGACGCCGGCCCTCCAGGCAAGCGTCAATCGTCCTCACCCAAGGCAATAATCGACGCCCCGATCGCCACCGACCCGAACGTCACCGCAAAGCCGAAGCACAGCAGCAGCACCGGCACAAAAGGCGCATCGCTGTGCAGGATCAGCCCGCGCAACCCCGCGACGTCGCTCGCCAGCAGTCCCGCCACCGCCACCTGACCGGCCAGCACCCCCGCCGCCCCCGGCACCAGCATCGCGCGCACCTGCACCGGCAGGCTCACGCCACCGCCTCCAGGTTGAACGCCGCGGCCAGCAGCGCCCGCGTGTAGTCGGCACGCGGCCGGGCAAACACCTCCTCGGCCGGCCCCTGCTCCACCATCCGCCCGTCCTTCATCACCACCACCCGATGCGCCAAGGCGCGCACCACCCGCAGATCGTGGCTGATGAACAGATAGCCAAGCCCGTGCGTTACCTGCAATTCGCGCAGCAGATCGACGATCTGCGCCTGCACCGTCATATCCAGCGCACTGGTCGGCTCGTCCAGCACCACGAAACGCGGCCGCAGCACCATCGCCCGCGCAATCGCTATGCGTTGCCGCTGCCCGCCGCTGAATTCGTGCGGGTAGCGGTCCACCGCGTCCGCCGTCATCCCCACCGTCGCCAGCGCCTCGATCGCCCGCTCCCGCCGCGCGGCCTCATCCAGACTCGGGCTGTGCACCTTCAGCCCCTCGGCGATCACCTCGCCCACCGGCAGGCGCGGCGACAGGCTGCCGAACGGGTCCTGAAACACGATCTGCATGTCCGCCCGCCGGTGCCGCAGCGCCTTGCGGTCCAGCGTCGCCAGATCCTGGCCGCAGAACCGCACCACCCCGGCGCAGGCCTGCAACCGCAGCATCGCCAGGCCCATGGTGGACTTGCCCGACCCGCTTTCGCCGACCAGCCCCACCGTCTCCCCGGCATGCACCGCGAGGCTGATGCCGTCGACCGCCCGCACCAGCCCCACCGTGCGGCGCAGCAATCCGCGTTTGATCGCGAAATGCACCTTCACGTCCTCGGCCTCGGCCAGCACCTGGCGTTGTTCCGGCAAGGGCGCCGGCCCGCCGCGCGGCTCGCTGGCCAGCAGCATCTTGGTATAGAGGTGCACCGGCGTGCGGCAGATCGCCGCGGCGCTGCCGATCTCCACGATCGCGCCGTCCTGCATCACCGCGACGCGGTCCGCGTAGCGCCGCACGATGCCCAGGTCGTGGGTGATCAGCAGCACCCCCAACCCGCGCTTGGCCTTCTGCGCGCTGAGCAGCGCCAGGATCTGCGCCTGGATCGTCACATCCAAGGCCGTGGTCGGCTCGTCGGCGATCAGCAGCGCGGGGTCGTTGGCCAGCGCCATCGCGATCATCACCCGCTGCCGCTGCCCGCCGCTGAGCTGATGCGGGAACGCCTCAAGCCGCTGCACGGCGTCGGCGAACCCGACTTCCTCCAGCAATGCGGCCGCCCGCGCCCGCCGTGCGGCCGGCGGCAGGCTCTGATGCAGCAGGATCGCTTCGTCCACCTGCGTGCCGATCCGCGCCAGCGGGTTCAGGCTGGACAGCGGCTCCTGAAACACCATGCCCGCCACGCCGCCGCGCAGCCGCCGCAGCGTGGCATCCGGTGCCGTCAGCACCTCCTCGCCCCCCAGCCGCACCCGCCCGGTGCACGCCGCGCCGGGCGGCAGCAGCCGCAGCAGGCTGAGCGCGGTCAGCGATTTGCCTGAGCCGCTTTCGCCGACCAGCGCCAGCACCTCGCCGGCCGCGACGTCGAAACCGACATCGCGCACCACCCGCCGGTGCCCGAACGCCACGTTCAGCCCGGAGACCTCGACCAGGCTCATGTGCCGCGCCTGGGATCGAACGCGTCGCGCACCGCTTCGCCGACGAAAATCAACAGCGTCAGCACCCCGCCCAGCACGAAGAACGCGGTGATCCCCAGCCAGGGCGCCATCAGATTGTTCTTGCCCTGGCTGACCAGCTCGCCCAGCGACGGCGAACCAGGCGGCAAGCCAAAGCCCAGGAAGTCCAGGCTCGCCAGGATCGTCACCGAGCCCGACAGGGTGAACGGCAGGAACGTCAGCGTCGCTACCAGCGCGTTCGGCAGGATATGCCGCCACATCAGGCCGAGATCGGACACCCCCAGCGCGCGGGCCGCGCGCACATATTCCAGGTTCCGCCCGCGCAGGAATTCCGCCCGCACCACCCCGGTGAGGTTCATCCAGCTGAACAGCAGCAGGAACACCAGCAGCACCGAGAAGCTCGGCACGATCACGCTGCCCAGGATGATCAGCAGATACAGCTGCGGCATGCCCGACCAGATCTCGATAAACCGCTGAAACAGCAGATCGGTCAGCCCGCCCCAATAGCCCTGCACCGCGCCGGCGGCGATGCCGATCGCCGAGGACAGGATGGTCAGCGTGAAGCCGAACAGCACCGATATCCGGAACCCGTAGATCACCCGCGCCAGTACATCGCGCGCCTGGTCATCGGTGCCCAGCAGGTTGCGCGCACTCGGCGGTGCCGGCGCCGGCACCGGCAGGTTTTTCACGATGGTGTCGTAGCTGTAGGGAATCGGCGCCCAGAGGATCCAGCCCTTCGCCTCGATCCGCTCGCGCAGTTCCGGATCGGTGAAATCCGCCTCGGTCGGCATCATGTCCGCCCCGAAGGTGTCTTCGCTGATGTTCTGCACGAAGGGCACGTAGTAATGCCCCTCGAAGCGCACCAGCAGCGGGCGGTCATTGGCGATCAATTCGGCGAACAGGCACAGCCCGAACAGCGCCAGGAAAATCCACAACGACCAGTAGCCGCGCCGATTGGCCCGGAAATTCCCCCACCTCCGCCGCGATACCGGAGACAGCTTCACCTCAGCCCCGCTTCTCGAAATCGATCCGCGGATCGACCACGGTGTACATCAGGTCGCCGACGATCTGCATCACCAGGCCCAGCAGGGTGAACATGTACAACGTGCCGAACATCACCGGATAATCCCGCCTTATCGCGCTCTCGAAGCCCAGCAGCCCCAGCCCATCCAGCGAAAACACGATCTCCACCAGCAAGGCCGAGCTGAACAGAATCCCCACGAACGCCGCCGGAAACCCCGCCACGATCAATAGCATCGCGTTGCGGAACACGTGGCGGTACAGCACCCGCGCCTCGCTCGCCCCCTTGGCCCGCGCCGTGGTCACGTAATGCTTGCGGATCTCCTCCAGGAAGCAGTTCTTCGTCAGCATCGTCAGGCTGGCGAACCCGCCGACGACAAGCGCCACCGTCGGCAGCACCATGTGCCACAGGTAATCCAGCGCCCGGTCCCACCACGGCCAGGCCTCGCTGCCCGAACTCACCAGCCCACGCAGCGGAAACGCGTGCCAGAAGCTGCCGCCGGCAAACACCACCACCAGCATGATCGCGAACAGAAATCCCGGGATCGCATAGCCCACCAGCACCAGCGCCGAACTCGCCACATCGAACCGGCTGCCGTCGCGCACCGCCTTGGCGATGCCCAACGGGATCGACACGAAATAGATCAGCAGCGTCGACCACAGCCCCAGCGATATCGACACCGGCATCTTCTGCGCCACCAGATGGATCACGCTGTCGTCGCGAAAGAAACTGCGGCCGAAATCGAAGCTGAGATAGCCCTTCAGCATCAGCCCGAACCGCTCCAGCGGCGGTTTGTCGAAGCCGAACATCTTCTTGATATCGGCGACCACATGCGGGTCCAGCCCGCGGGCGCCGCGATAGCCGTTCTCGCTCGGCGCCGTCACTTCGCCGGCGCCGTTGCCGGTCATCCGGCTGGTGGAGTCGCCGCCCTTGCCCTTCAGCTCGGCGATCATCTGCTCTACCGGGCCGCCAGGGGCGAACTGCACCACGGCGAAGTTGATGGCGATGATACCGAACAGGGTCGGGATCACCAGCAGCAGGCGGCGGAGGAGGTAGGCTGTCATGAAGGACGTAAGGAAGGCGTTCTTTTTGTGAACAAAAAGAACCAAAAAAACTTTTCTCTCCGCGCGTCCCATCGTTTGCCGCATCGGACAAGCGCTCGTGCAAGCGGAGAGGGTGAAAGTTTTTTTGCTCCTTTTTTTTCAAAAAAAGGAGTGCTTCCTACTCTCTTCTCTAAAAGTTCCCTTCGCCCCGAAGACAGCATCAATTCCCCATCCGCCGTGCTGCGTCGGTCGCCGCCGCCTTGGCGGGGTCGATCCACCAGGCGTCGAAGGCGATGCCGCTACGCAGCGGCATGTCCACGCGGCCGAAGCGGTCCCAGTAGGCGACCCTGACGGATTGCAGGTACCATTGCGGCACCATGTACCAACCGGCCAGCAACACCCGGTCCAGCGCATGCGTTGCCGCCAGCAGCTCCGCATGGTTCGCGGCGTGGATCACTTTCGGCAGCAACGCTTCGACGACCGGGTTGCACACGCCCATCAGATTGTCGCTGCCCTCGGATTTCGCCGAATCGCAGCTCCAGAACCCGACCTGCTCGTTGCCGGGGCTGTCGGACTGCGGCACGCCGGATTCGGTCATGTCGTAGTCGAACGAGTCGGTCAGCCGCTGGTACTGCGCCGGATCGACGGTGCGCACGCGGGCTTCGATGCCCAGCCTGGCGAGCCACTGCACATAAGGCAGCGCGATGCGCTCATAGCTCGGGCTGTCCAGCAGAATTTCGAAACTGAACGCCTCGCCCTGCTGGTTCACCAGCTTGCGCTCTTTGGTGTCCCACCCCGCGGCCTTCAGCAGCTCAAGCGCCCGGCGCAACTGCGCGCGGTTGTTGCCGCTGCCATCGGTCACCGGCAGGCTGAAGGGCTGGGTGAACAGGCTGGCCGGCAGCTTGGCGCGGAATGGCTCGAGCAGCGCCAGTTCGGCGCCTTCCGGCACGCCGGTGGAGGCCAGTGCGCTGTTGCTGAAATAGCTCTGGGTGCGGGTATAGGCGCCGTAGAACAGGTTGGCGTTCTCCCACTCGAAGTCGAACACGCTGGCCAGCGCCTCGCGCACCCGCACATCCTGGAACAGCTTGCGCCGTGTGTTGAAGGCGAAGCCCTGCATGCCGGTCGGCAGCCGGTGACGCAGCAATTCCTTCTTCACCAGGCCCTTCTGCACCGCCGGGAAGTCGTAGGCGGTGGCCCAGTCCTTGGCGACGTTCTCGCTGCGGTAATCGGTCTGCCCGGCCTTGAACGCCTCCAGCGCCACCGTCGAATCGCGGAAATATTCGGTGCGTCGGGTCCCGAAATTATCGATCCCCCGCGCGGTCGGCAGGTTCCTGCCCCAGTAATCCGCAACCCGCTCCATCACCAGGGTGCGGCCGAACTCCACTTTTCCGACCCGGTAGGGGCCGGAGCCCAGCGGCGGCTCGGTCAGCGGCTTGGTGAAATCCCGGCTCGCCCACCAATGCTTCGGCAGCACCGGCAACTGCCCCAGGATGCTCGGCAGTTCGCGGTTCTGATCGGTGCGGAAATGGAAGCTGACATGGTGTGGCCCATCGACGATGACCTTGTCGATATCGGCATAGTACTGCCGGTAGTTCGGCCGGCCTTTCTCGCGCAGCGTTTCGAACGTCCAGGCGACGTCGTCGGCGGTCACCGGGGTGCCGTCATGGAATTTCGCTTCCGGCCGCAGTGCGAACGTCACCGATTTCTTGTCCGCCGACAGCGTGACGCTGGCCGCCAGGTGCGCGTAGCTGGTCTCCGCCTCGTCGGCGTTGGGGCGCATCAGGGTGTCGTAGACCCGCGCGGCATCGGCGGCCGGCGTGCCGCGCACGATGAAGGGGTTGAAGCTGTCGAAGCTGCCGACACTGCCCAGCGTCACCTCGCCGCCCTTGGGCGCATCGGGGTTGGCATAGGGGAAATGCGTGAAATTCGCCGGCAGCGCCGGTTCTCCCAGCAGCGATATTGCATGCGTAGGCACCTGCGCCAACGCGCTGCCCGTCATCAGCACGAGTACGGCCAGAAACCGCATGGCGAATACTCCCTTTAGTGCATGCCCATGAACGGGATCAGCGGCCTGCGGTCAAGCTTTCAGCAACGCGATCGCCGGCGCCTGCAGCCGCGGATCGCCCACCGCCAGCACATCGCCGGCGCTTGCCGCCGTCAACGCCGCGCCGGTCCAGTCCGTCAGCCGCCCGCCGGCACCCTCGATCACCGGCACAAGAGCCGCCCAGTCCCAGATTTTCATCGTCGATTCCGCCGCGATATCGATCTGCCCCAGCGCCAGCAGGCCGTAGGCGTAGCAATCCCCGCCATACGACGTCCGCCGCACCGATTTGCTCAGCCGTTGCCAGCGGCTGAACTCGTCGTTGATGAACATCTCAGGCGAGGTGCAGGACAGCTCCGCCGTCGCCAGGGTCGGACAGGGCCGGCAGCCCGCCACGCCGCCGAACGGCCCGCGGAACACCGTCTTACCCCCCGCGCCGATCCAGCGCTCCCCGGTCACGCACTGGTCGATCACCCCCAGCACCGGCACCCCGTCCTTCAGCAACGCGATCAGCGTGCCGAACACCGGCCGCCCAGTGATGAAGGCTCGCGTGCCGTCGATCGGGTCGAGCACCCATTGATACTGCGCGCCGGGGTTATCTTCGCCGAATTCCTCGCCCAGGATCGAATGCTCCGGAAACCGCTGCGACAGCACCGCGCGGATCGCCTGCTCGGCCGTGCGGTCGGCAATCGTCACCGGGCTTTCGTCGCTTTTCAGGTCCGCCGACACCCCCGCCCGGAAGAACGGCCGGATCACCGCCCCCGCCACATCCGCCGCCGCTTCCGCCGCGCGCATGAACCTGTCGAGATCCGCCATGTCCCACCTCATTGCCTAGAGCATCCCGGCTACCTAAAAGACCCCCACTGGAATAACAACCGTGGCGGCCATGAACCCCATCGTCCTGATCCCTTCGCGCCTTGCTGCGACCCGTCTGCCGAACAAACCGCTGGCCGATATCCACGGCCGCGCCATGATCCTGCACGTGCTGGATCGCGGCCGCGAAGCCGGCATCGGCCCCGTCGCTGTCGCCGCCGGCGACCAGGCGATCGTCGATGCCGTCCGCGCCGACGGCGGCATCGCGGTGCTCACCGACCCCTCCCTGCCCCGCGGGTCCGACCGCGTGCAGGCCGCGTTGGCCGTGCTCGACCCTCAGGGCCAGCACGACATCATCGTCAACCTGCAAGGCGACCTGCCCACCATCCCGCCCGACTATCTGCGCACGGTGCTGGCCCCGCTCTCCGACCCCGCGATCGACATCGCCACCCTGGTCGCCCCGATCACCACCGACGAGGAGCGCAACGCCCCCTCGGTAGTCAAGGCCGCCTGCGCCTTCGACGGCGGCCGCGCCGTCTCGCCGGCACTTTACTTCTCCCGCGCCGCCATCCCCTGGGGCGACGGCCCGCTCTGGCACCATATCGGCATTTACGCCTTCCGCCGCGCCGCCCTGGCCCGCTTCGTCTCGCTGCCCGAATCCCCGCTCGAACGCCGCGAGAGCCTCGAACAACTCCGCGCGCTGGAAGCCGGCATGCGCATCGCCTGTGCCCGCGTCGAGATCGCCCCCTTCGGCGTCGACACCGCCGCCGATCTCGAACGCGCCAAAATCGCCCTCGCATAACCACAAAAAGATATCTGCATGACCTCCAAAATCGCCTTCCAGGGTCGTCCCGGCGCCTACTCAGACCTGGCCTGCCGCAAAATGTTCCCCGGCATGCAGACCCTGCCCTGCGAGACCTTCCAGGCCGCGTTCGACGCCATGGCCTCCGGCGCCGCCGAACTCGCGATGATGCCGACCGAGAACAGCCTCGCCGGCCGCGTGCCCGACATCCATCAGCTTCTGCCCGGCTCCGGCCTCTACATCATCGGCGAGGCCTTCCAGCGCGTGGAGCACTGCCTGCTCGCCCCCCGCGGCGCCAAGATCGAAAACCTCAAGCGCGCGCATTCGCACCAGGTCGCCCTGGGCCAGGTCCGCAACATCCTGAAGGAACTCAATCTTCAGCCGATCGTCGAGGCCGACACCGCCGGCGCCGCCGAACAGGTCGCCGGCTGGAACAATCCCGAAGACTGCGCCATCGCCTCCGAACTCGCCGCCGAACTCTTCGGCCTCGACATCCTGCGCCGCAACATCGAAGACGAGTCGCACAACACCACCCGCTTTTACGTGCTCTCGCGTCAGCCGAAATCCTTCCCCCAGGATCAGCCCGGCCTGATGACCACCTTCGTTTTCCGCGTGCGCAACGTGCCCGCCGCCCTGTTCAAGGCGCTCGGCGGCTTCGCCACCAACGGCATCAACATGACCAAGCTGGAAAGCTACATGGTCGGCGGCCAGTTCACCGCGACGCAGTTCCTCTGCGACGTCGAAGGCCACCCGGAACAACCCGCGCTGCGCCGGGCCCTGGAAGAACTGATGTTCTTCTCGCGCGAGGTCCGCATCCTCGGCGTCTACCCGGCGGCCACATTCCGTGCGGAACAGGCCGCCGGCGACGATTAGATCAGAATGAGCGATGGCTCATCCTGATCTAACGTATTAGTTGGTCGCGTGATTCAGACCGCCGGTGATTCCACCTGCGGTCATCACGCTCCAACTATTGAACCGGCGAGAAACTCGTCGGCGCGATGATCCGGTTCTCCATCTCCACCAGCACGTCGGCCTCCTGCACCGCCGCGATGTAGCCGCCCCACGCCGGATCGGCCGCCATCGCCTTGCGCCGGCGCTCGCGGTCGCCCTGGTCCTCGTAGCCCCACATATGCACAACGCGGTTCAACGGGCCCTCGACGGTGGTGTACCAGCCCAGGCAACGGCCAAGATATTTCTGCTGCAACGGCCAGGCCTTCTCCTCGTAGATCTTCACGAAGGCCGCCATCTTGTTGGGTTTGCAGGTGTAAATGCGCAGGTCGACAATCACCGGAAGCTCCTCCCCTGAGTGAGCGCCCTTCATACAACGGCTTTCCCCGCCCGCCCAGGCATGGCTACACTTCGCCCATGCAGCATCCGCCCCTGATCATCGACCAGCTCACCTGCCGTTTCGGCCCCAAGACGGCGGTGGACGCAGTCTCGCTCACCGTCCCGCACGGCCAGATGCTCGGCATCATCGGCCGCTCCGGCGCCGGCAAATCCACCCTGCTGC
>CAIRTN010000396.1 GCA_903881515.1 uncultured Rhodospirillales bacterium
CTGCAAAAAAAGGAGTGCTTGCTTCCCCTTGGCGCCGTGTCTTCGCGCCTATGGGGCAGAGCCCTGGCCTTCCTAACCCGCTCAGCCCGCCTTCGCCGGTGGCGGCACATAGGCGGCGGCGGTCAATGGGGCCACGGCGCGGCGGACGTAGTCTTCGGCTTGGGGGGCGTAGAGCGACCAGAGGCGGGCGAGTTCGTCGAGCGGGGTGGCGTGTTCGTCGACGCGCAGGTCGACATAGGGGAAGCTTTCGCGGTCCACCACCAACAGGGCGGCCGAGGTGACGGCGGCGCGTTCGCCGCCGGCGGCTTCGCCGGCGAGGATGGCGGCAACCAGGCGGGCGGCGAGTTCGGCCTCGGGGTTGGCGGTGAAGGCGCGGACCATGGCGGGGGCGACCTCGGTGTTGGCAAGGATGTTGCCCAGGCCGAGGCAGTCTGGACCATGTGCCAGCGAGCGGACCTCGCGGACGTTGGCGCCGGTGAAATGGGCGATGCCGCCTTGGGCGTCGATCACCGCGAGTTGCCGCCAGTCGCGATCAGGGGTGGCGGCGACGACGGCGTCCATTGCCTGTTGTGCGGGGTAGCCGCGGGCGAGCAGTTCCAGCAGCAGGGGGCCGAGGCGCGGGTCGGTGCGATGCTGGGTCAGGGCGGCGCCGACGCCGGCGCGGGCGAAGGGGCAGCGCGAGCCGACTGACATGGCCGAGGTGGTGACCACCGCGCCCAGCTGTCCGGTTCGGGCACAGCGGCCCAGCAGCGAATACGTCATCGAAACTTCTCCTCGCGCCAAGCCTTGGTCTTTCCTCAGCCTGCCCGCTATGGCAAGCCCTGTTGCAGCGAAACGAGGATATCGCCCGTGATCTCGGTCATTCTCTACGGCCGCAACGACAGCCATGGCTACAACCTGCACAAGCGGGCGGCGTTGAGCCTGAACTGTATCGCCGCGGTGCTCGACGATCCGGACGATGAGATCCTGTTTGTCGATTACAACACGCCGGATGATTTCCCGAGCTTTCCGGAGGCGATCCGCGACACGCTGACCGCTGAAGCGATCGGGCGGTTGCGGGTGCTGCGGGTGCGGCCGCCGTTGCATGAGCGCGTGCGCGGACAGTCGCATCTGGGGGTGCTGGAGCCGGTGGCGCGCAATGTGGCGCTGCGGCGGATGAACCCGGCCAACGCCTGGGTGCTGTCGACCAATACCGACATGATTTTTCTGCCGGCGGGGGGGCGGTCGCTGTCGGCGATCGCGGGCGGGTTGGCGGCTGGGTATTATCATCTGCCGCGGATGGAGTTGCCGGAATCGCTGTGGGAGTCGCTTGATCGGCGCGATCCGGCGGGGTGTATCGCCACGGTTGCCGGTTGGGCGAAGGCGTTTCATCTCGATACCGTGGTGCGCAATGAGATCGCGTCGGTGATGTTCGACGGGCCGGGGGATTTTCAGCTGATCGCGCGGCGGGACCTGTTGGAGATGCAGGGGTTCGACGAGCGGATGAACCTGGGCTGGCATGTCGATTCCAACATCGCCCAGCGGCTGATGCTGCGGCATGGGCGCGGGCCTGGCGCGTTGACGGCACAGATCCGGGGTTATCACTGCGACCACACGCGGCAGGCGACGCCGGCGCATCGGGCGAATGCGAAGGAGAATGACTGGGTCACGTTCGTGACCAACGCCGCACAGGTGGCACCCAATCCGCCTGATTGGGGGTTTGCCGGCGAGGAGATCGAGGAGATCGATCTGGCCAAGCCGCCGCTGCTGCTGGCGGGGCTGGCCGCGGCGATCCCGGCGCCGCAGGTGGAACCGCGCGGCTTTGTGCTTGGTCCGTCCGGGTTCGACCGGATCGATTATGTGCCGCAGCAGGTGTTGCCGTTCCTGCTCGACAGTCTGGCGAGCCAGAAGCCGCAGACGCGTCTGGGCTGGTTTCCCGCGCGGGCCGATCTGCTGGAGGCAGCGGCGCGGGCCTGGCCGGCGTTGGGTATGCGGCAGCCGATCATGGTGGCCGAGAGCGTCGTTGGCCTGCCCGCCGGCACGGTTGCGGTGCCGTTGGCGAGGCTGCTGGCGGAGGCCGATCTGTTCGTGCTGGATTTTGGCAACCCCACCGACAAGGCGGTGACGGCGGCGGGGCTGGCGGCGTTGCAGCAGATTGTCGCCGCCGAGCAGGCCCGGCCCGGTGCGCCGCCGCGGCGGGTTATCGCGGTCAATACGGTCGGCAATGCCGCCGAGGGGCCGGTGCTGAACGCGATCGGCGCGACGCTGGCGCCGGCGGCGACTTGGGTGCGGCAGGGCTTTGTGACGCCGAGCAGCACGGCGTCGCCGTTGGTGCCGGGGCCTGCGGGGGCGTGGGACCGGAGCACCGGCAGTATTCGCATTCAGGGGTCGCGCAGTGGCTTGGTCTGCCATACCGGGCCGCTCGATCTGGCGCCGGGGCGCTATCGCGTTTCGCTGGCGTTTTCTGGGCATCGGCCGTTCCGAAGCCTGCGCCATGCGGTGTGTGCCGGGTTGCTGACGCTGGAGGCGGAGGCGGGGGGTCGGTTGCTGGCGCGGGTGGTGCGGCCGCAGACGCCGTTGTTGCCGATCGGGATGCGGGCGGAGGTTACGGTGTCGCCGGGCGCGCGGTTAGTGGTGCGGATCAGCACCTCCGGCCTGTTGGCCGGGCGGATTGGCGGGTTCGATATCGCGGCTGTTTAGCGGCCGCGCTGGATGACCAGGCCGACCGAGGTGCAGGTGTACTGCCCCAGCGCCAGCTTCAGATGCGCGTCGTTCGAATAGGGCGCGATGTCCACCCAGCCATCCATGTGATGCGTGTCCGGTGCGATGGCGAGGGCGGAGACGATGTGGCCGCGGGCCTGCATCTCGGCGATGAAGGCGATGATGTCGCGCCTTCGGTAGATCACGGTGCCGCCGGTTTCCAGCGTCGCGTCGTCGGAGGACAGGTTGAACTCGGTGGTGTGCACGGCGATGCCGCCTTGTGCCAGCACGTGCTCGACGGTGTGGCGCACGAAATCGAGGCCGGCTTGCAGGCTGCCGAGATGTTCGAAGCAGCAGGCCGACCAGCAGAAATCGAAGCCGGCGAGGTCGGCGGGGATTGCGGTCATGTCGACCGGGCGGAAGCTGACGTTGCGGCGGAAAATGTGCTCGGGGCAGAGCCCGGCGCGGGGCAGGGTGTCGAGTCCGCTGGCGAATTGTGCGGTTGCGGCCCAGCCGGCGGCGACGCCGAGGGCAGGGGGCGCGTCGGTGGCCAGGATCTCGGCGCCGCACGCGGCGAAGGCGGCGGGCATTGGTTCGGTGCCGACGCCGAAGCCGATACCGCGCCGGCCCGGCGCCAGCATGCCGGCCTGTTCCAGGTGATGGAACACGTAGACGAATTCCCAGAGTTTGCGGTGAAACCGCGGCACATGGCCCAAAGCGGCGCAGACCGCGTGAAACCGCGGATCGAGAAAATCCGCGGCACTGCACGTTGACCACTGCATGTAGTGCGGCTGCGGGGTGGTACCGATCACCGGTAGGATCGGCACATGGATGGTACGGGTGTTGAGCCGGTTCGCATCCGCGTCCAGCCGGGCCAACATGTGGTAGATCGCGTGGCGCTGCCGCCACAGCATCGCCGCGGCGCGGGCTACTCCACGTGCGGCGCGGAGCACGCGCACGGTGGCTAGATCCGCTTGACGGTGTAGCTTTCCTCCAGCGCGGCGACGATCAGCGCGCTGTGTGCGGCATCGCGGGCTTCGAACATCACCTCAAGCTGCGCGGTCTGCACGCTGGGCGAGGCGAACAGCCGGTGATGCGAAACGTCGATGATGTTGCCGCCGGCGCCGCCGATCTTGCCGGAGATGTCGGCCAGTACGCCCGGCCGGTCCGGAATTTCCAGCAGCAGTCGCACCAGGCGGCCATCGCGCAGCAGGTTGCGCAGCAGCACATTGGCCAGCGCCCGCGGATCGATATTGCCGCCGCAGATCGGCACGCCGACCTTGCGCCCGGCGAACCGCTCGGGGAACGCCAGCAAGGCGGCTACACCCGCCGCGCCCGCACCTTCGGCGACAATTTTTGCGCCCTCGGCCAGCAAGGCGATGGCTTCCTCGACCGCGCGTTCCGGCACCACCAGCACGTCGGCGACATGGGCGCGGATCACCCGGAACGGCGCCTCGCCGATATCGCGCACGGCGATACCCTCGGCGATGGTTGCCCCGCCCACAGACACCGGCTGCCCGGCAAGCTTTTGCGCCAGCGCGGCGTAGGCTGCCACCTCGACGCCGATCACTTCCATGCCCGGCTTGATCCCGGCGGCCGCCACGGCGCAGCCGGCAATCAGCCCGCCGCCACCGACCGGGATCACCAGCGTGTCGAGATCTGGCGTGTCCTCCAGCATTTCCAGCGCCATCGTGCCCTGGCCGGCCATCACCCCAGGGTCGTCATAGGGGTGCACGAACACCAGGCCTTCGCTGCGCGACAGGCCATGCGCGTGCTCCGCCGCCTCGGCAAGCGTATCGCCATGCAGCACCACTTCGGCGCCCCAGGCGGCGGTGCGCGTCACCTTGTTCGACGGCGTGTGCTTCGGCATCACGATCACCGCGCGGATGCCCAGCAGGCTGGCATGCCGCGCCACGGCCTGGGCATGGTTGCCCGCCGACATCGCGACCACGCCGGCCCTACGCTCGGCTTCGCTCAGCATTGCCAGCCGGTTCGCCGCACCGCGTTCCTTGAACGCGCCGGTCGCCTGCTGGTTGTCGAGCTTCAGCGTGACGCGCGCGCCCACCACGCGGCTGATGACGTCGCTATGCACCGACGGGGTGCGCTGCACGGAACCCTTGATGCGTGCGGCGGCTGCCCGCACGTCTGCCAGACTGATCATCCGAATTTGACGGACAGGATCTCGTAGCTTCGGTCGCCGCCCGGGGCAGGGACCGAAATGGTGTCGCCCACCTTTTTGCCGATCAGCGCCTTGGCCAGCGGCGAAGAAATCGACAGCCGGGCAAACTTGATGTCGGCCTCATGCACGCCGACGATCTGATAGGTGGCGACCTTCTCGGTCTCCTCATCCACCAGCCGCACATGCGCGCCGAATTTCACATGATCGCCCGACAGCGTGGCAGGATCGATCACCTCCACCGCCGAGACGATTTCCTCCAACTCGGCAATGCGCCCTTCGATGAAGGACTGCCGCTCGCGCGCGGCGTGATACTCGGCGTTTTCGCTGAGATCGCCATGGCTGCGCGCCTCGGCGATGGCACGAATAACCGCCGGCCGCTCGACGCTCTTCAGCGTTCGCAGCTCATCTTCCAACCGTTTCAGGCCGGGAGCGGTCATCGGGAATTTCTGCACAGCGTTAACCTCGACGATGCGGAAGGGTGGAAAACAAGTGCCGGCGTTCAGAAGCGGAAACAGCCCCGTCGTCGGGGCTGCAACCGCGCGGATCAGACGTTCGCCGCCGCCAACCCTTTCGGGCGGCGGCGGCGGGCCGTCAAACCGGTTGAGGAAAATACGCCTGGAGCGGCGCGACTTCAAGTGTTCCGGATCGTAGCGCCGCAATCGCGTGCGCCGCAGCCCGCGCGCCGGCGATTGTGGTGTAGTGCGGAACCCCATGAGTCAGCGCGCTGCGGCGGATATCGAAGCTGTCGGCAACCGACTGCGCCCCCGAAGCGGTGTTGATCACCAGCTGCACTTCGCCGGAACGGATCGCGTCCACGCAATGCGGCCGGCCCTCCAGCACCTTGTTCACCACCTTCACCTCGACGCCGGCCTCGCGCAGCCGGCTCGCCGTGCCGCGTGTGGCCATGATGGTGAAGCCGTTGTCGATCAGCCGCCGCGCAACGGCCACCGCCGCGCCTTTGTCGCTGTCGCGCACCGACAGGAACACCGTGCCCTCCAGCGGGATCTTCACCCCGGCGCCCAGCTGGCTCTTGGCAAACGCCCGCTCGAAGCTGGAATCGATGCCCATCACCTCGCCGGTGGACTTCATCTCGGGGCCCAGGATGGTATCGACATCCGGGAACCGTGCGAACGGGAACACCGCTTCCTTCACCGCGACATGCGGCGCGATCGCCTCGTCGTCCAGCTTGAAATCCGACAGCTTCGCCCCGGCCATCACCCGCGCGCCGATCTTGGCCACCGGAACGCCCGTCGCCTTGGCCACGAACGGCACCGTGCGCGACGCCCGCGGATTGACCTCGAGCACGAACACCTCGTTGTCCTTGATCGCGTACTGCACGTTCATCAGCCCGACCACGCCCAGCGCGCGCGCCATCGCCTCGGTCTCGGCCTTCAACTCGGTGACCATCGCCGGCGACAGCGTATAGGGCGGCAACGCGCAGGCACTGTCGCCCGAGTGAATGCCGGCCTCCTCGATATGCTCCATGATGCCCGCGATGAAGACATCCTTGCCGTCGCAGAGGCAATCCACGTCGATCTCGATGGCGTCCGCCAGATA
>CAIRTN010000397.1 GCA_903881515.1 uncultured Rhodospirillales bacterium
CGCGCACGCAGTCGAACGTCGCCAGCACCGAGACCCGCAGCCGTAGTCCGGCGAGGCTTTGCAGGCTGCGCAGGATCGGGCCCGGTTTGGACAGGCCGCTGGTCTCCAGCACGATGCGGCTGGGCGGGGTGTCGGTGCTGGCCAGCAAGTCCTCGATGGTGCCGGCCAGTTCGCCGCCCAGCGCGCAGCACACGCAGCCATTGGCCAGCATCGCCATGCGCAGCCCGCCGGAACCCTCGGCCAGGATCGCGCCGTCCAGGCCGATATCGCCGACCTCGTTGACGATCACCGCGGTGCCGGCCGCCTCGGGCAAAGCCAGCCACTCGCGCAGCAGCGTCGTCTTGCCGCTGCCGAGGAAGCCGGTGAGGATGGTCAGGTCAAGCGTCACGGCCTTTCGGAAGGGTCGTCCGCGTAGCTCTGCACCACCATCTCCCGCACATCGGCGAGCAGTTCGGCGACGTCGAAAACCATGCCGGCCTTGATGGTGTGGCGCAAAGCGCGGTGCCATTCGGCGGTGTTGGTCTCGTCGTTCAGCCGCAGCGCGCCGGTGCCGTAGAGCAGCTTGAAATCGGTCAGCGGGTTGTGGTCGTGGATCAGCAGGTCGGCGCGCTTGCCGGTCTCCAGACTGCCGGCCTCGTCGGCGATGCCGAGCAGGTTGGCACCCTCGATGGTGGCGGCACGCAGCACCTCCAGCGGATGGAAGCCGGCCTCCTGCAACAGTTCCAGCTCGCGGATATAGCCGAAGCCGAAGATCTGGTAGATGAAGCCGGAATCGCTGCCGGCGCAGACCCGGCCGCCGCGGTTCTTGTACTCGTTGATAAACTGCATCCACACCCGGTAGTTCTGCTTCCACTCGATCTCGTTCTGGGTGGTCCAGTTCACCCAGTACGAGCCATGGCCGCCGCGCTGCGGCTGGAAGTATTTCCACAGCGATTTCCAGGCGTAGTCGTGATGCCAGTCGGCCTGCCGCGCCCGCATCAGGTCGCGGTTGGCGTCGTAGATGCTGAACGTGGGCACGAAGGTGAAATCCAGCGCCAGGAACTCGTCCATCACCTGGTTCCACTTGGCGCTGCCAGGCTTGGCGCCTTGCGCGAACGTTTGCCCGGCATAGGCGAAGCGGAAATATTCGTCGTTGTAGTCGTAATCGAGCGGATAGTTCTGCACGATGCGGTCTTCAAACAGCGCCTCGGGCAGGCCGTAATAATGCTCGGCGCTGGTCAGGCCCCATTTCGCCGAGGTCAGCGCGTTCATCCGCGTCACCGCCATCTGCGCGTGATGACAGCCGCTGCGCAGGCCAATCTTGCGGCATTCGTCGAGGGCTGCCTGCATGATCGCCGGCGGGGCGCCGAAGAATTTGATGCCGTCCGCGCCCATCGCCTTTACCTTGCGCAGCCATTCGCGGCCCTGCTCGGGGGTGTGGATGATCTTCAGCATGTCGTTCACGGCCGGGAAATAGGCATGCGCGACCAGGTTGGGGGCGGCGATCTCGCCCGATGCCGAGCGTGATTTCTGCCGCAAGGTCCAGGCCAGGCCGTTCATGCTACCCATTTCGCGCACGGTGGTGACGCCGTGCGCCAGCCACAGCTTGTAGACATAGTCGACCGACGGCACCCAGCCGTTCACCGCGTGATACGGCACGCCGGCATGGGCGTGGCAGTCGATGAAACCGGGGGTGATCCATTTGCCGTGGCAGTCGATCTCGTAATCGCCCTCGGCCGGGCGGGCGGATTGCTTGATCGGCCGTTTGGCGGCGGCGACCTTGCGGATTTCGACGATGCGGTCGCGCTCGATGACGATGTCCACCGGCCCCAGCGGCGGGGCGCCGGTGCCATCGATCACCGTGCCGCCACGCAGCACCAGGCGGTTGAACGGGCCGATGCCGCGGTCGCGCGTGCTCGCCTCCGGTACCGGGGTCTGCCCGGCGATGCCGCGAATATGGGCGAGTTCCTCGCCGGCCTGGAGTTCGGGTTCGGACATCATGCGGTCTCCGGAAGCAGCGGCAGGGTGATGTGGGAGGGGCGGGCGGCGTCGACGTAAAGCGTGTTCACCGCGATCCGGCGGCGCCGCGCCTGGCCTTCGGGTTCGCCGGTGTTGGAGTTGACGTCGAATTTCGGGAAGTTGGAGGACGAGATGTCGAGCCGGATGCGATGGCCGGGCAGGAACAGGTTCGCGGTGGGGAACAGGGTGACGGTGATCCGGGTGATTTCGCCCGGTGTGCGCAGGCGGGGATTGGCGGGGTCCTCGGCATAGCGCAGGCGGACGATGCCGTCGGTGAGGATCATCGCGTAGCCCTGCGGGTAGTCGGGGCTGGCGGGATGCACGTCGATCAGCTTGGCGGTGAAATCAGTGTCGGGGCCGTCGGTTTCCACCCATAGCGTCGCCTCGATCGGGCCGACGATCTGCATCGCTTCGGACAAAGGCGGGGTCTGGAACACCAGCACATCGGCGCGGGAGGCGAGCGGCAGGTAGGGCGGCTGGCAGCCGAAGAATTCGGGCGACTCGACCTGATCCCACGACCCGCCGGAGGCGACCGGTTCCAGGCTGGTCAGGTTGCCGCCGATGGTCGGCACCGGGTGGGTGGGGTCGAAATCATAGGCGAGCGGGGCGGCGGCCTCGGGCTGCTTCGTGGGGGTCAGGCTGCCGTCGCCGTGCAGGTGATAGGCGGTGAATTGGGCGGCGGGGGGTGGCCAGTCGGCCAAGCTGAGCCAGCGTCCGCCGTGGTCGAGATGGCCGTCCGCGGTCTTGCGCCCGGAGCCGCCGCCCATGACGAACACGCGCACCGGCGGTTCGGGGTTCGGCGTGTCGTGGATCACATGGTCGAAATGCCGCAGCCTGTATTGCCGCCAGTCGCCGGCCCAGCTGTCGATGGTGGCGTCGAGGCCGAATTCGACGTCGCCGAAGCGGGTTTCGCTGCGGTTGCCGTGCGTCCACGGCCCCAGGATCAGCCGCTGCGTGCCGCGCCCGGCGCGTTTCAGGCCCATGTAGTTGCCGGTGGCGGTCAGCGGATACGGGTCGAACCAGCTCGACATATGCACGCAGTCGGCCTGGGCGTAGCGGTGATGCCAGCCGGCGGCGTAGATGCCGAGCTGGGTCCAGTAGTCGTCGAACTTTCCGTGGCGCCACTGGTCGAACAGATAGGCCTCGTAGTCCGGATGGTGGCGGATCGGCGAGTGGCCCTCGTGCCAGGGCATCCGGGTGAACCAGTCTCGGATGTCCTCGGCGAGCAGGGCTGCTTTCATCACCGGGTCGGCCTCGGCCTCCGGCGAGAGGATCGCCTGCTTGTGCGCCCAGGTCGCCTGTTTCAGCTCGAAGGCGCCGAACTGGCGGATGCCGCCCTGCCAGGCGTTGCAGAAGCCGCCGGAGTCCAGCACCTGCGCCACCAGGCCGGGCGGGGCCAGGCAGCCCAGCGCGCCCTGGGTGTGCGCGGCATAGGACAGGCCCATGGTGCAGATCCGCCCGTCGCACCAGGGCTGCTGCATGATCCAGGCGCAGGCGTCGGCGCCGTCCTCGCCGTCGGACAAATATTTGACGAAGCGTCCCTCGGAGCCGTGCCGGCCACGATTGTCCTGGAACACCACGGCGTAGCCGCGTTCGGTGAAGATGCGGGCGAAGTCGGGGCGGGGGATCGGCTGTGCGTCGGCGGCGGTGCGTTCGCTGCGGCTGGTTTCGTCGCGGCCGTAGGGGGTGCGTTCCAGGATCACCGGCCAGGGGCCGGGGCCTTCGGGCAGATGGATGTCGGTGGCGAGCCGGATGCCGTCGCGCGCGGTGACCATCTCGGTGGCGAAGCGCGGATAGTTGGCATCCATGGCGGCGTGTTCCTCCGAAGCGGGGGAAGATTGCCGCAGGACGTCAGGCGTGGCCAGGGGGGGAGTCGAAGCGGGTGCCGGGGTGGAAATGCGCGTAGACCCGGCGGGCGATTTCCTTCGACACGCCGGGGGCGGCCTCCAGATCGGTGAGCCCGGCTTGTTTCACGCCGCGGGCCGAGCCGAAATGGTTCAACAGCGCGCGCTTGCGGCCGGGGCCGATACCGGCGATTTCGTCAAGCTCGCTGCTGACCAGGGTTTTCGAGCGGCCGGCGCGATGGGTGGTGATGGCGAAACGGTGCGCTTCGTCGCGCAGGCGTTGCAGGAAATACAGCACGGGATCGCGCGGCGGCAGCTGGAAGGCCGCGCGGCCGGCGCTGTGGAACCATTCGCGGCCGGCGTCACGGTCCGGCCCCTTGGCGATGCCGACCAGAGGGACGTCGTCGATACCGAGTTCCTCGAGGATCGCGGTGGCCGCTGAGAGTTGGCCGGCGCCGCCGTCGATCAGCACCAGGTCGGGCCAGGCGGCCTCGTCACCCTCGGCGATGGCGCGGGCGAAGCGGCGGTGCAAGACCTCGCGCATCATGGCGAAATCGTCGCCGGGAGTGATCGGGCCTTTGATCGAGAATTTGCGATAGGCCTGTTTGTTGAAGCCCTCCGCCCCGGCGACGATCATCACGCCGTAGGCGTTGGTGCCCATGATGTGGCTGTTGTCGTAGACCTCGATCCGCTCGGGGGGGCCGGGCAGGCCGAGGGTGGTGGCGAGGCCGTCGAGCAGGCGGGCCTGGCCGGCGGTTTCGGCGAGGCGGCGTTCCAGCGCCTCGCGGGCGTTGAGTTCGGCGTGGGCGACGACGTCGTGTTTCTCGCCGCGTTTGGGCACCGCGAGTTCGACTTTGCGGGTGGCGCCGAAGGTCTGGCCCTTCAGGGTCAGCGCTTCCTCGATCAAATCCTGTTCGGCGAGTTCGTGGCTGAGCAGCACGAGGGGGGGGGGTGGCTTGTCGTCGTAGAATTGCGCGAGGAAGGCGGCGAGCACCTCGGCGGTGTCTTCGTTACGGGTGTGCGTGGGGAAATAGGCGCGATTGCCGTTGTTGCGGCCGCCGCGGAAGAAGAACACCTGCACGCAGGTCTGCCCGGCGGCCTGCCAGGCGGCGATGACGTCGGCCTCGCCGACGCTGGCGGGGTTGATGACGTCTTTGCCCTGCACCGAGGTCAGCGCGCGGATGCGATCGCGGATGGCCGCGGCGCGTTCGAACTCGAGCACCTCTGCGGCCTGTTCCATCTCGGCGGCGAGATCGGCCTGCACGCTGCCGGCCTTGCCGGAGAGGAAGTTGCGGGCCTGGGAGACCAGGGCCGCGTAGTCAGGCTCGCTGATCCGGCCGACGCAGGGGGCCGAGCAGCGGCGGATCTGGAACAGCAGGCAGGGGCGGGAGCGATTGGCGAACACGGTGTCGGCACAGGAGCGCAGCAGGAACACGCGCTGCATCGCGGTGACGGTCTGGTTTACCGACCAGGCGGAGGCGAAGGGGCCGAAATAGCTGGCTTTGCGCACCCGGGCGCCGCGGTGTTTGGCTATCTGCGGGTAGGGGTGATCCTCGGTCAGC
>CAIRTN010000398.1 GCA_903881515.1 uncultured Rhodospirillales bacterium
AGAATCCGTGCGCCGCGCCAAAATCGCGCCCCCCGGCCGTCCGCAAAGCCGGCGCTGTGCCCCCGCACGCCCCGGCCCGCCCACCCCGCGCCGCAACCGCCCCGCGCCCTCCCGCGCCGGCAACCGCGCCTCCACCCCATCGTCCAAAAATTGCGACGAACTGGGGCTCCCTATCCAAACACGCCGATATTGTTGCTATTTCGAAACTATTTCACTAGAAACCCGCGGACATCCGCCAACACCGCCTCCAGCCGGTCGTGATGCACCCAATGCCCCGCCCGCTCGTACGAGATCACCCGCGCGGTGCGGAAATGCGAAATCCGCCCATCCTCCACCGGATTGCTCGCCCAGCTCTCCTTGCCATACAGCAGCAGCGTCGGGCACTCGATCGCCTGCCACAGGCTCTCGATCTCCGCCTGGCTCATATCGAACGGCATCCAGTTCCGCGTCTCGTTATCGAACTTCCACGAGTAGCTGCCGTCCTCGTTCTGGTTCACCCCGTGCTCCGTCAGATGCCGCGCCTGCGCCGGCGACAGATGCTTGTTCTGCTCCTGCATCCGCGCGAACGCCTCCTCGATGCTGGCATAGCGCCGCGGTGGCCGCGCCGCATGCCGGCGCCGGTCCTCGATCCACTCGCGCATCCGCTTGGCGATGCCCTTCTCCGCCCGCTCCACCAGCCGCGTCGGCGACGGCCCCAGCCCCTCGATCGCCACGATCTGCTTCACCAGCTCCGGATAGATCCCGCTCGTCCGCAGCGCGATATTGCCGCCCATCGAATGCGCCACGATCGAAACCGGCGCCAGCTTCTGCTGATGGATCAGTTGCACCAGGTCCTGGATGTAGTTGCTCATCACATACGCCCCACCCGGCGACCAGTCGCTGTCGCCATGCCCACGCAGATCGGGCGCGATGATGTGCCAATCCTTCGCCAGGTCGTTCGCCACCCAGTCCCAGTTCCGGCAATGATCCTGCCCCCCATGCACCAGCAGCAGCGGCGGCGCCTCGGGGTTGCCCCAATCCACGTAATGCAGGCGCAGCCCCTGCGAGAAAAAGAAGCGGGAGATCGGATGCGGCAATGTCATCGGCGCGGTTTGCCTTGCATGTTGGGCCGGCGGTAATGTTCGCCCGGCAAGAATGAAGGAGGAGAAGCGGTGACCAAGATCACATTCCCCGTCGAAGCGTCGCACATCATGATGTTCGCGCGTTCAATCGGCGATACCAATCCAGCGTATCAGGCAGGCGCCGACAGCGTGGCCCCCCCCACCTTCCCGCAATCCGTCGCCCAGTTCGACCCGGATTACTACCTGCGCCCGAAACCCGGCCAGCCCTGGTTCGGCTCCGGCAAAACCGCCAGTGGCGTCGAAGGCAAGGCTCCCTCCTCCGGCGGCCTGCATGCCGAGCAGCATTTCGAATATTTCCGCCCGCTGCGCCCCGGCGATGTGCTGACGGTGGAATACGGCCCCGGCAAAACCTGGGAAAAGGAAAGCAAGCGCGCGGGCAAACTGACCTTCCGCGAACGCGTCGCCGAATACCGCGACCAGACCGGCGAACTGGTCTGCCGCGCCACGCTGGTGGGCGTCACCACCGAACGACCGGTCGCACAGGGCTGACACCGATGGCACTCAAGGCATCCGACCTCAAAATCGGCGACACCCGCACCGAACGCGTCGTCGAAAACCTCACCCGCACCCAACTCGTCCAGTACGCCGGCGCGTCCGGCGACTACAACCCGCTGCACACCGATGAAGTCTACGTGACGCAGGTAGCCGGCTACCCCAGCGTTTTCGCGCACGGCATGCTGACAATGGGCCTGTCCGGCAAAGTCGTCACCGACTGGGTCGGCGCCGATCGCGTCCGCAAATACGGCGTCCGCTTCACCAACCAGGTCTGGCCCGGCGATTCGCTGGATACCACGGTGACCGTCACCGCCATCCGTAACGAAGATGGCAAGACCTTCGCCGACTTCAGCGTTTCCACCGTCAACCAGGACGGCCGCGAAGTCGTTTCAGGGAGTGCAACGGCCCTGATCGACGCGTAACGGTTCCCGCTTGCCCTCCCGCCCTGAGCGTGCAGGATGCGCGCTCAGGGAATGGCATGGCGCGTGCTAGGTTCGGAACACCGAACCACCGCGCCCTAATGGGAGACCGCATATGAAGCGCCGTACGCTCTTGACCGCAGCAGCCTCTGCCCTCGCACTGGGCAATCAGGCCGCTTGGGCCGCCGACGAGGTGGTGATCGGCTTCGTCTATCCGCTCACCGGCAACGGCGCCCAGGTCGGGCTCGACGCCAAGGCTGCGTTCGAAACCATGGCCGAGATCATCAACGGCAATCACGCCCCGATCCCCATGCTGATGGGCCAGGGCGGCGGCCTGCCGAAGCTCGGCGGCGCCAAGCTGAAACTGGTCTTCGCCGACAGCCAGAACGACCCGCAGAAAGCCCGCGCCGAAGCCGAGCGCCTGATCACACAGGACAAGGTCTGCGCCATCGTCGGCAGCTACACCTCGGCCACCGCCGCCACGATCAGCCAGGTCACCGAGCGCTACGAGATCCCCTACATCTCCGCCGACAACTCGTCGCCCAGCCTGAACCAGCGCGGCCTCAAGTGGTTCTTCCGCACCGGCCCGCACGACGAGATGTTCAGCCGCGCGATGTTCGACTTCATGAAGGACGCCGCCACCAAAACCGGCCGCGCCGCGAAGTCGGTCGCGCTGTTCTACGAGGATTCGATCTTCGGCACCGACAGCTCGAACGTGCAGCGCAAGCTGGCTCAGGAAGCCGGCATCACCATCGCCGCCGACATCCGCTATCGCGCCAACTCCCCCTCGCTGTCCACCGAAGCGCAGAAGCTGAAAAGCGCCAACGCCGACGTGATCCTGCCGTCGTCGTACACGTCGGATGCGATCCTGATCATGCGCGCCATGGCCGAAATCGGCTACCGTCCGAAAGCGGTGCTGGCCCAAGCCGCCGGCTTCCAGGAACAGGGCTTCCTCGATGGTGCAGCAGCGCTCGCCAACGGCGTGATGAGCCGCACCTCCTTCGCGCTCGACGCCACCAAATCGCGCCCGGCGATCGTGCCGGCCAACGCGCTCTACCGCGCAAAGAACAACAAGGACTTCAACGACAACACCTCACGCGAACTCACCGCGCTGGCCGTGCTGGCGGACGCCATCAACCGCGCCGGCTCCACCAAGAACACCGCGCTGCTCGACGCGCTGAAGGCCACCGACGTCCCCGGCGATAACACCATCATGCCGTGGGCCGGCATCAAGTTCGACGAGACCGGGCAGAACATCAAATGCAACCCGGTGATCGCCCAGGTGTTCGACGGCGTCTATAAGACCGTCTGGCCGTTCAACGTCGCCGCCGCCGACGTGATCTGGAACGTCGGAACCTGATGCATTGCTGAGCGCCGACATCGCGCAGGTCCTCATCGGGGGCCTGCTGATGGGGCTCATCTACGCGCTGGTCGCAGCCGGGCTGAGCCTCATCTTCGGACTGATGGACGTGGTGAATTTCGCGCATGGCGAGCTGTTGATGCTCGCCATGTACGCGGTGTTCATCATCTGGCAGGCAACGGGGATGGACCCACTGCTGCAGATCCCGCTGATCGCCGTGCTGCTGGCCGGCTGCGGGGTGGCGATCTATCGCGGCCTGATCGCGCGGGCGCTGTCGGTGCAATTCAATCGCGGCATGGTGCAGATCTTCGTCACCTTCGGTCTCGCCATCTTCATCCGCGGCGCCGCCCAGTTCGCCTTCGGCGGCGAGTTCCGCAGTGTCTCCAAGCACATCCTGGCCAATCGCACGCTGGAGATCGGCGGCGTGTTCGTCCCGGTGCCGCAGTTGGCTGCCAGCATCGTCTGCCTGCTCGCCTTCGCGGGCCTGCTGGCGATCAGCCGCACCGAATTCGGCCGCGCGCTGGAAGCCACGCGGGAGGATCGTGACGCGGTCGCCCTGATCGGCATCGACCGTGACCGCATCTTCGCGATGGGCTGGGGCCTGGGCATCGCCACCCTCGGCGTCGCCGGGGTGATGCTGGGCGGGTTCTACTATGTTGGCCCCAATGTCGGCGCCAGCTTCGCGCTGATCGCCTATGTCACCGTCGCCCTCGGCGGATTCGGCAGCCTGACCGGCGCGCTGGTCGCCGGCGTGCTGATCGGCGAGGTCGAGGCAATCACCGCTGCCGTGTTCGAGCCCTCGCTGAAACAGATCGGCGTCTATGCGATCTACATGGTGGTGCTGATGCTGCGGCCGCGCGGCCTGTTCGGGAAACTATAGCCGTGGACAATGCCATCACCCGCCGCCGTCGGCATGAACTCGTCGTCGGCGCCATCGTCCTGGCCGTCACCGCGGTGCTGCCGACACTGACGCATGACGTCTACACTCAGAACCTGATCATCATCACCGTGCTGTTCGCCGGCCTTGCGCAGGCCTGGAACATCCTGGGCGGCTATTGCGGGCAGATCTCGCTGGGCCACGCGGTGTATTTCGGCCTCGGCGGCTATCTCTCGACCCTGCTGTTCCTCAAGGCCGGCATCCCACCCACCATCGGCATGTTCGCCGGCGGCGCGCTGGGCGGACTGGCGGCGCTGCTGGTGGGCTGGCCCTGCTTCCGGCTGTCCGGCCACTACTACGCGATCGCCACCGTCGTGGTCGGCGAGATCGGCTATCTGCTGTTCCTGAACTGGGACTATGTCGGCGGCGCCACCGGCGTCTACGTGCCGTTCAAGGGCGAGTCCTGGGCGGCGTTGCAGTTCCGCACCGCCAAGCTGCCCTACCACTTTGTCGTGCTCGGCTTCGCCGCCGCCACCTGGCTTGCCGCCTTTCTGATCGAGGGTTCGCGCTGGGGCTATTCCTGGCGCGCGGTGCGCGACGACGTGATCGCTGCGCGCTCGCTCGGCGTGCGGATCTTCGCGTCCAAGATGGCGGCCACCGCGATCAGCGGTTTCTTCACCGGCATGGGCGGCGCGATCTACGCGCAATATGTCGGCTATATCGACCCGGACAGCGTGATGGCCGGGCATCTGTCGATCCTGATCGCGCTGCCAGCCGTGCTCGGCGGTGTCGGCACGCTGTGGGGCCCGCTGCTGGGGGCCGCGGTGCTGATCCCGGTCAGCGAGCTGAGCCGCTCCTATCTCGGCGGCGGCGGCCGTGGC
>CAIRTN010000399.1 GCA_903881515.1 uncultured Rhodospirillales bacterium
GGCACCCCGTGCATCAGCGCCGAGCGGCGGATGTCGAAGCTGTCCGCAACCGATTGCGGGCCGGACGCCGTGTTGATCACCAGCTGGATCTCGCCGGAGCGGATGGCGTCCACGCAATGCGGCCTTCCCTCCAGCACCTTGTTGACCACGCTGACCTCCAGCCCCGCCTCGCGGATGCGCGCAGCCGTGCCCTTGGTGGCCCGCAGCGCGAAACCCATCTCGGAGAGCCGGCGGGCTGCCTGGACCATCACCGTCTTGTCGGCATCCTTCACCGACAAAAAGGCGGTGCCCGCCATCGGCAGCTTCACCCCGGCGCCGAGCTGGCTCTTGGCGAAAGCACGCTCGAAGCTGGAATCCAGCCCCATCACCTCGCCGGTGGACTTCATTTCCGGGCCGAGGATGGTGTCCACGTTCTGGAAACGGGCGAATGGGAACACCGCCTCCTTGACAGCCACATGCGGCGCAATCGCCTGGTCATCGAGCGAGAACTCGCTGAGCTTGGCGCCGGCCATCACCCGCGCGCCGATCTTGGCCACCGGCACGCCAGTCGCCTTGGCAACGAAGGGCACGGTGCGCGAAGCACGGGGGTTGACCTCCAGCACATACACCGCCTGGTCCTTGATCGCGTATTGCACGTTCATCAGACCCACGACGCGTAACGCCTTGGCCATCGATTCCGTCTGCGCCTTCAGCTCCGTCACCATGGCCGGGGCCAGCGTATAGGGCGGCAGCGAGCAGGCGCTGTCACCGGAATGGATGCCGGCTTCCTCGATATGCTCCATCACCCCGGCGACGTACACCGTCTCGCCATCGGAGATGCAGTCCACATCGACCTCGATCGCATCGTTCAGATAGCGGTCGATCAGCACCGGATTATCGCCCGACACCCGCACCGCCTCGCGCATATAGCGATGCAGCCCCGCGGTATCATAAACGATCTCCATCGCCCGCCCGCCCAGCACGTAGGACGGCCGGATCACCACTGGGAAGCCGATGCGCTCGGAAATGGTAATCGCTTCCTCCACTGAGCGCGCAATCCCGTTCTCCGGCTGCCGCAGCCCCAGCTTCTTCAGCATCACCTGAAACCGCTCGCGATCCTCGGCCATGTCGATCGCATCGGCCGAGGTACCCAGGATCGGAATCCCCTCCTTCGACAGCGACTGCGACAGCTTCAGCGGCGTCTGCCCGCCATACTGCACGATACAGCCCAGCACCGTGCCGTTCTGCTGCTCCCGCCGCACGATGGCGATCACGTCCTCGCCGGTCAGCGGCTCGAAATACAGCCGGTCCGAGGTATCGTAATCGGTGCTCACCGTCTCCGGGTTGCAGTTGATTATGATGGTCTCGAACCCAGCTTCGCGCAGCGCATACGCCGCATGCACGCAGCAATAATCGAACTCGATACCCTGCCCGATCCGGTTCGGCCCGCCGCCGAGAATGATGATCTTCTCCCGCGCCGACGGATCGGCCTCGCACACCGGCGTGCCGAACCCGCCCTCATAGGTCGAATACATATACGGCGTCGCCGAGGCGAACTCGCCGGCACAGGTGTCGATCCGCCGATACACCGGCAACACCCCCAGCTTCGCCCGCAGCGCCGTCACCGCCGGCTCCTTGATCCCCGCCAGCACCGACAGCCGTTTGTCGGAGAACCCCAGCGCCTTCAGCGTACGCAGCCCCATCGCGTCCTGCGGCAACCCGCCCGCTTCCACCGCCCGCTCCGCCTCAACGATGCGCAGCAACTCGCGCAGGAACCACGGATCGAACTTGCAGGCGTCATGCACATCGGCCACCGACAGCCCCGCCCGCAACGCCTGCGCCGCCATCAAAATCCGGTCCGGCTTCGGCTGCGACAGCGCGAAGCGATACGCATCCAGCGTGCCATCCCCCGGCGCCTCCACCGGATCGAGCCCGGCCAGCCCCGTCTCCATGCTGCGCAGGCCCTTCTGCAGCGCTTCGGCAAAACTCCGCCCGATCGCCATCGCCTCGCCGACCGACTTCATCGACGTCGTCAGCATCGCCGGCGTGCCGGGGAATTTCTCGAACGTGAAGCGCGGGATCTTCACCACCACATAATCGATGGTCGGCTCGAAACTCGCAGGCGTCACCTTGGTAATATCGTTGGCCAACTCATCCAGCGTGTACCCGACCGCCAGCTTCGCCGCCACCTTGGCAATCGGGAATCCCGTCGCCTTCGACGCCAGCGCCGAGGACCGCGACACCCGCGGATTCATCTCGATCACCACCAGCCGCCCATCCGCCGGATTAACCGCGAACTGCACGTTCGACCCGCCAGTATCCACCCCGATCTTGCGCAGACACGCGATCGAAGCATCGCGCATGATCTGATATTCTTTGTCGGTCAGCGTCAGCGCCGGCGCCACCGTCACGCTGTCGCCGGTATGAATGCCCATCGGATCGACGTTCTCGATCGCGCACACGATGATACAGTTATCCGCGCTGTCGCGGACCACCTCCATCTCGAATTCCTTCCAGCCCAGCACGCTTTCTTCCACCAGAACCTCGGTGGTCGGCGACGCATCCAGCCCGCTGGTAATGATCCGCTCGAACTCCTCGCGGTTATACGCGATGCCGCCGCCGGTGCCGCCCAAGGTGAACGACGGCCGGATCACCGCCGGCAGCCCCACCACCACAAGCGCCGCCCGAGCCTCCTCCATCGAATGCGCGATCACGCTCTTCGGGCTCTCGATCCCGATCTCCGCCATCGCATCGCGGAACTTCAGCCGGTCCTCGGCGCGATCGATCACCTCGGCCTTCGCCCCGATCAGCTCCACGCCGTATTTCTTCAGCACCCCCGCGGCCTCAAGCTGCATCGCGGTGTTCAACGCGGTCTGCCCGCCCATCGTCGGCAACAGCGCGTCCGGCCGCTCCTTGGCGATGATCTTCTCGACCATGTCGAGCGTGATCGGCTCGACATAGGTCGCATCCGCCAACCCCGGATCAGTCATGATCGTCGCCGGATTGGAGTTCACCAGGATCACCCGATAGCCCTCCGCCCGCAGCGCCTTGCACGCCTGCGCGCCGGAGTAGTCGAACTCGCAAGCCTGCCCGATAACAATCGGCCCGGCGCCGATGATCAGGATCGATTTGATGTCTGTACGTTTGGGCATCAGGCTTGGCCTTCCATGACCGCGACGAAGCGGTGGAACAGATAATGGCTATCCGTGGGTCCCGGGCTCGCCTCGGGATGATACTGCACGCTGAACGCCCGCTTGGCCGCACACGCGATGCCTTCGTTCGAGCCATCAAACAGGCTCTGATGCGTCACCACCACGCCCTCCGGCAGGCTCGCCTCATCCACAGCAAACCCGTGGTTCTGACTGGTGATCTCCACCTTCCCCGTCGTCAGGTCCTTCACCGGCTGGTTCGCGCCCCTATGCCCGCGCGCCAGCTTGTAGGTCTTCGCGCCCAGCGCCAGCGCCAGCAACTGATGCCCCAGGCAGATGCCAAACACCGGCTTGCCCGCCGCCAGCACGCCTTGGATCGCCGGCACCGCATACACCCCGGTCGCCGCCGGATCGCCAGGCCCGTTCGACAGGAACACCCCATCCGGCGCATGCCGCAGAATATCCTCCGCCGTCGCGCTCGCCGGCACCACCGTCACCTTGCAGCCCGCGCTCGCCAGGCAGCGCAGAATATTCCGCTTCGCCCCGTAATCGACCGCCACCACATGATGCTTCGCCGCCGCCTGCGTGCCGAACCCCACGTCCCACGCCCACTCCGTCTGGTCCCAGCCATAGCTCTGCGCACACGTCACCTCGCGGGCGAGGTCCATGCCCTCCAGCCCCGGCCACGCCGCCGCCTTCGCGATCAACGCCGCAATATCGAACCGCCCATCGGCGGGATAGCTGATCAGCCCCGACGGCGCCCCGCCATCCCTGATCCGGATCGTCAGCGCCCGCGTATCCACCCCCGAAATCCCCGGCACGCCCTGGCCGCGCAGCCAGGCCTGCAACCCCTGCGTCGAGCGGTAATTCCCCGGCTCGGTGATGTCCTGCTTCACCACCAGCCCCCGCGCCGCAATCCGGTTCGCCTCGATGTCGTCGCTGTTGGTGCCGACATTGCCGATATGCGGAAAGGTGAAGGTGATGATCTGCCCGGCATAGGACGGATCGGTCAGCGTCTCTTGATACCCGGTCATCCCGGTGTTGAAGCACACTTCCGCGGGCTCTGTGGCCGCCGTCTGCGCGCCAAAACCGGCGCCCCAGAACACACTGCCATCGGCAAGCACCAGCACAGCGGTGGCGCCAGGGGGGGGCGTCGAAGGATCGGGCATGCTGGGACTCGCTGGGTTAAGGTCGGCCAGGGTCAGGCCGGTGGCGGTCAGAATGGCGGGCCAGTGGCGAGCGGGAATGGCGCGGGTCTGGCGCCATTTGCGCACGGCTTCGGTGCCCACTCCCAGCAAAGTGGCCGCCCTATCAGCGCCACCAAGCCGGTCGATGATCTCGTCCACGGTTTGGGTCATGGAGATGTTCTATGGGAAACCATTTCCCATCACAACCGCGCTGAACGCGGATGGGAAATTTCTTCCCGGCATATGTCGGGCGCGGGTGAGCCAGAGATGCCGGGACTTGCTCCCGCTCAATTACCAAATTTCGGCGTGGGGGTGTCGGTTGAAAGCAAGAAAGAAAGAAAAATAAACCACAGAGACACAGAGGACACAGAGGAAGAAAGGAAAGGCGAGAAGAAAGATTTTTCGGATCAAAATTTATTATTATTGAAATTTCCTATTTTTGATTTTTTTTCGTTATTTTTTTTTACATTTTCTACCTCCTCTACCTCCTCTACCTCCTCTACCTCCTCTACCTCCTTCTTCCTCGCCTTCCTTCCTCTGTGCCCTCTGTGTCCTCTGTGTCTCTGTGGTCAAACTCCTTACTTCCTGTCCTTCGTCCAAAGCCAAGCCCCCTCTGCCCCCGCTGAAACCCCGTCGGCGTCGAACGTCGAGCCAATTGGTCAGCCGCCCGCGCATGAAGGGCAATCCAACACCCCCGGGCCTTGCCTCCCTTGAAAACTTCTTTTATTTCAATATGTTGTTATAACGCCGCCCCCAAGCCGCCACGCCCCCGGGGCCGGCCAGGCCCAAACGACAGGAATCCAGCAATGTCCCTTCGCGATGCGTTCACCGCACAGCTCAAGACCGCCATGATCGCCAAGGACGCCCCGCGCGTATCCACTTTGCGGATGATCACCTCGAAACTGAAGGACGTCGATATCGCCGCCCGACCCACCGGCGTCGACAAGGTGCCCGATGACGCGATCATCGCCATGCTGCGCGGCATGGCCAAGTCCCGGCGGGAGAGTGTGGCCCTCTATCAGCAGGGCAACCGACCGGAGCTGGTGGCCAAGGAGGAGGCGGAGATTGCGGTGATCGAAAGCTTCCTGCCGCAGCAGCTGGATGACAGCGCGATGGACGCCGCTGTTGTCGCGGCCATTGCCGAGTTGGGCGCCACGGGCATCAAGGAGATGGGCAAGGTGATGGCGGTGCTGCGTGCCAAGCACGGTGCCGCGCTCGACATGGGCAAGGCTGGCCCGCTGGTGAAGGCGAAGCTGGGCGGCTGATGTCTCTCCCGCCCAACTTCCTTGACGAGCTGCGCGCCCGCACGCCGATGGCGGCGCTGGTGTCGCGGCGCGTCAAGCTGTCGCGGTCGGGCAAGAATATGAAGGGCTGCTGCCCGTTCCATAATGAGAAATCGCCCAGTTTCTACGTTTATGAGGACGGCTATCACTGTTTCGGCTGCGGCGCGCATGGCGATGCCATCGGCTTTCTGATGCAGGCCAACGGCATCGGCTTCATGGACGCTGTCGAACAACTCGCCGGCGAGGCCGGGCTGCAGGTGCCGAAGGCCACCCCGCAGGCCGCCGAGGTCGAACGCCGCCGCGCCGGCCTGGCCGAGGTAATGCAGGCCGCCCTGGCCTTCTACCAACGCCGCCTGCGCCTGCCGGAGGGTGCGCGCGGCCTGGCCTATCTGCGCAATCGCGGCCTCACCGACGAGACCATCGAGCGTTTCGGCCTCGGCTGGTCCGGCGAGGGCCGCGGCGCCTTGCTCGCCGATCTCGCGCAACAGGACATGCCGGCCCATCTGCTGCAGGAGGCCGGCCTGCTGTGCAGCGCCGAGGACGGCTCCCCCGGCGGCGAGCTGTTCTACAACCGGGTGATGTTCCCAATCCGCGACCGCCGCGGCCGGGTGATCAGCTTCGGCGGCCGCATTCTGGGTGACGGTCAGCCGAAATACGTCAACGGCCCGGAAACCGCGCTGTTTTCCAAGCGCCGCACCCTTTACGGCCTGGATTTCGCCCGCGAGGCCGTCCGCACCGGCGCCACCGTGCTGGCCGTCGAGGGCTATATGGACGTCATCGCCCTGCACCAGGGCGGCTTCCGCGCCGCCGTCGCCCCCCTCGGCACCGCACTGACCGACGAGCAGTTGGCCGAACTCTGGCGTCTCTCGCCCTCCCCGGTGCTGTGCTTCGACGGCGACAACGCCGGCCTGCGCGCCGCCGGCCGGGCGATGGAACTGGCCCTGCCCCTGCTGTCCTCCGCCCAGACCCTGCGCATCGCCACCCTGCCTCCCGGCGAGGACCCTGACAGCCTGTTGCGCAACCAGGGCGCCGAGGCGGTGCAGGCCATCCTCGACTCCGCCCGTCCGGTGGCCGACGCGCTCTACGATGCGCTGCGCGCCGCCTCCGCGGTGCAGACCCCCGAGCAGCGCGCGGCGTTCCGCACCCGGCTGACCGACGCCGCCGCCCGCATCGCCGACAAGACCCTGGCCGGCGAATACCGCCGCACCTGGATCGAGCGCTTCTTCGCCGCCACCTCCACCCCGCGCCGCGGCCAGAAGTCCGGCCCGCCGCCGTTGCTGGTGCAGCGCACCCGCCCCAGCCCCGGCAATGCCGCCCGCGAGCGTGCCCGCGCCCTGGTGGCAATCCTGTTACACCATCCGAACCTTCTCCCCGATGTCGAGGAAGCCTTCGGCTCGCTCGATATGCCTGCCGGGCTGACGCGACTGAGGGATGCGATTCTGCAGTGGGGGGAGGGTGCGCAACGGCTTGACTCCGCTGCCCTCATGTCCCACCTGACACTTTCCGGTATGGAGTCGGAGATGACGCAGGTATTGGCCTCCGTGCCGGTGCCTTTGCCTGCGTGTTCATCTCCCGAGGCCATGCCGGCGGAGGCCGAGGCCGGCTGGTGGCATTTTTTCGGTCTCATGGATCCCGGCCGCCTCGAGGCCGAAGTCGCGGCCGCGCGCCGGGACTTCGCCGAACGGGCGGACGAAACGGCACAGCGCCGCCTCGTCGCCCTCAGTGCGGCGCGGGAGGCGTTGCGGCGTGGCGAAGAGGGAGATGTGGACGCGTGACGATGACCCTGGCCTCCGGCTTCACCCCTTGCGGAGATTGCTGATCGATGGCGACCAAGCCGACCGTGACGACCGAAGCCTCTGCTGCCGAGCAGGACGCGGAAAACACCTTGCTGGACGTGCAGTCCGCCGCTGTGAAGCGGCTGATCGCCCGCGGCAAGGAGCGTGGCTACATCACCTTTGATGAGCTGAACGCCGTCCTGCCGCCGGACCAGAACTCCTCCGAGCAGATCGAGGACGTGATGGCCAATCTCTCCGAGATGGGCATCCAGGTCGTCGAGGGCGAGGAAGCCGAAGAAGGCGAGGCCCCCGTCGTCAAGGCCGAGAAGGCCGAGGAAGAGGAAGAGGCCGAAGGCGGCAGCACCGGCAACGTCGATGCCGAGAGCATTGGCCGCACCGACGACCCCGTGCGCATGTATCTGCGCGAGATGGGCAGCGTCGAACTGCTGTCGCGCGAGGGCGAAATCGCCATCGCCAAGCGGATCGAAGCCGGCCGCGACATGATGATCGGCGGGCTGTGCGAAAGCCCGCTCACCTTCCGCGCCATCATCGCCTGGCACGACGCTCTGAAGGCCGGGCGCATGCTGCTGCGCGACATCATCGACCTCGAAGCCACCCAGGGCGGCCCGCCGGCCGATGCCGATGCCGAAGTGGCGCCCGCCAGCTTCGAGGCCGCTCCCCCCCCGCCGCCGCCCGATGACGACGACAGCGAGGAAGGCGAAGGCGCCGGCCTGTCGCTGTCCGCGCTGGAAGAGAAGCTGAAGCCCGAGGTTCTCGCGAACTTCGAGGAGATCGAGGCGCTCTACAAAAAGCTGCACAAGATGCAGTCCAAGCGCCTGGAGACGATGACCTCCGGCGAGGCGGTCAACGTCCGCAGCGAGAAGACCTACGAGAAAACCCGCGAGGAGCTGGTCGCCAAGGTCGAGCAGGTCCGCCTGCACAACAACCGCATCGAAGAGCTGGTCACCCAGCTCAAGCAGCTCAACCAGCGCCTGACCGGTCTCGAAGGCCAGTTGCTGCGCATGGCCGAGGCCTGCAAGGTCGCCCGCGACGATTTCCTCGGCCAGTACCGCGGCCACGAGCTGGACCCGAACTGGCTCGACCGCATCTCCAAGCTGCCCGGCAAGGCGTGGAAGCTGTTCTCCACCAAGCACCCGGCCGATATCGCCGTGCTGCGCGGCCAGATCTCCGCGGTGGCCACCGACGCCGGCCTGCCGATCGCCGAATTCCGCCGCGTGTTCTCCACCGTCAGCCGTGGCGAGCGTGACAGCGCCCGCGCCAAGAAGGAGATGATCGAGGCCAACCTGCGCCTGGTGATCTCGATCGCGAAAAAATACACCAACCGCGGACTGCAGTTCCTCGACCTGATTCAGGAAGGCAATATCGGCCTGATGAAGGCGGTGGATAAGTTCGAATACCGCCGCGGCTACAAGTTCTCCACCTACGCCACCTGGTGGATCCGTCAGGCGATCACCCGCTCGATCGCCGATCAGGCCCGCACCATCCGCATCCCCGTGCATATGATCGAGACGATCAACAAGCTGGTGCGCACCTCGCGCCAGATGCTGCACGAGATCGGCCGCGAACCCGCCCCCGAGGAGCTTGCCGAAAAGCTCGGCATGCCGCTGGAAAAGGTCCGCAAGGTGCTGAAGATCGCCAAGGAGCCGATCAGCCTCGAAACCCCGATCGGTGACGAGGAAGACAGCCATCTCGGTGACTTCATCGAGGACAAGAACGCCGTCATCCCGCTCGATGCCGCGATCCAGGCCAATCTGCGCGAAGCCACCACCCGCGTGCTCGCCAGCCTCACCCCGCGTGAGGAGCGTGTGCTGCGCATGCGCTTCGGCATCGGCATGAACACCGACCACACCCTCGAAGAGGTCGGCCAGCAGTTCAACGTCACCCGCGAACGCATCCGCCAGATCGAAGCCAAGGCGCTGCGCAAGCTCAAGCACCCCAGCCGCAGCCGCAAGCTGCGCAGCTTCCTGGACGACTAGTCTTGCCGGAGCCGGTGATCGACGTCGGTGTGGTCGTGACGTTCCTGCGCATGGAACGCCGCCCCACCGAGGTCGCGCCCCCTCTGCCCGACGGCGCGGAAGTCCGCATCGAGCGCAACTGCTCCGTCGAATTCTACCGCACGCTCTACAACACCGTCGGCCAGGACTATGTCTGGTGGCTGCGTCGCACCATGCCCGACACCCAGTTGGCCAGCCTGCTGCGCAACCCGCGCGTCAGCATCCACGTGCTGCACCACGAAGGGGCCATCGCCGGCTTCTACGAACTCGATCGCGGCGGCATGCCCACGGTGAACCTCAGCTATTTCGGCCTGATGCCGCACGCCGTCGGCCACCGCATGGGCTATGCCTTCCTGCGCCACGCCGTCGACACCGCCTGGGACCTCGGCGCCCGCGCCGTCACCGTGAACACCTGCACCGCCGACCACCCCCGCGCCCTGCCCACCTACCAGCGCGCCGGATTCCGCATCACCCGTCAGTCCGCCGAGGAATGGCCGTTGCCGGTGCGGCTTGGGCTCAATATTCCCGAACACCTAAAAATCTGATCTCATTCAAAGCGATACCGTAGGTCGGGCAAGCGAAGCGCACCCGACACTTCTATCCCGGCACTCGGCGCTCAGCATCAAAAAACGCAATTTCACGTTTTTTTAACTGGCAACAAAAAACCAGTAAGCCTAAAACATTGCCATGAACGCATGGACACGCACCCTCACCCAGCTGCAAAAATCCCTGGCGACAACTGCGTCCATTTTCCTGCTTTGGCTGCAAATCCGTCGTCTCACCGCAGCGCTCGACACAATGTTCACCGCCTGGCGCAACGGCACCCTCCCCGTACCGCCGCAACCCGCGCCCCCCGCACCGCAAGCCACCCCACACCCCGAATCTGCCCCGCGCAGCATCGCCCCCCGCGCGCCGTCGCCGCGCACCCCGCGTGCGCCCGCCACGCGCCGCATCCAGCAACCCGCCGCGGCACAGCCGCGTAAGCCCCGCACGCTCCCCCCGGCATCGCCGCAACCGCAATCTGCGACCATGCAGCCGCATCCGCGCCTGCCCGGCATCCCCATCCCACGCCGCCGCCGACGACGACGATTTTAGCCCTCCTTAGCCACATCGCCGACGCATACCTATTTAATTACGATATAGAAATAAAACATCACCCCGCGCCGATTGACTTTCCCCATCCGCGTTCTCAGAGTTCTCGTCTCTGGGAGAAAACGATGCTGGCAATCGGCACAGACCCTATAGCGGTAACGCTTGCAGCCACGGTGGGGCAACAGCCTCATTTCCCAGGCACGATTCACGACGACAACTCCGCCCGCCAGTTCGGCTACCGCGGCGCCCTCGTCCCCGGCATTTTCCTCACCGCGCAGCTCTGCGCCCTGGTCGTCCCGGCCTGGGGCATTGACTGGCTGACCCGCGGCACCATCGGCTCCCGCAGCCGCCGCCCGGTCTATGACAGCCAGGACATCACAATCCGCGCCTCCGCCGTGCGCGATGAAGGGAACGGCCTCGCGGTCGATTTCGAAATCGCCGACCCCGACGGCAACATCGCCGCCACCGGCAACGCGACCCTTCCCGCCCGCGCCCCCACCCCGCCAGACCCGGCCGCTTTCCCGGTGATCCCCATCGCCGAAGCCCCACCTCCGATCGCCCCCGGCAGCTTCCGCCCCGGCGACCGCTTCGGCACCCGTCCCGAGCCGATCACGCCCGCGGTGCATGCGGAATCTCTGGCGTATTTCCGGCAGACCTGGCCGGACTACGCGGCCAAGGGCTTGGTGCACCCCACGCACCTGCAGCGCTTCGCCAACCGCCACGCGATCGAAAGCTACCACCTCTCCACCCCCCCGATCTTCGTCTCCGGACAGGCGCAGCATTTCGCCGCGGTGCGGGTCGGGGACGTGCTCACCACCTCGGGGGTGATCACCGCCGTCTACGAACGCAAAGGCAATCACTATTACGAATCGGAGCACGTGGTGATCAGCAACGGGCAGACGGTCGCCGCCCATATCCGGCGCACCTCGATCTACGCCGCGCGACGGCAGGGAGCATAGCGATGGCGGGGGCACTCGATAGGTTCCGCGTCCTCGATCTCAGCGAGAGTGTCGCCGGCCAGTTCTGCGGCCGCATGCTCGCCGATTACGGGGCACATGTCACCCTGATCGAACCGCCCGCCGGTTCGCTCATCCGCCATCTCGGTCCGACGGATGCCGCCAATCCAACCGGCCCGTCGATGCTGTTCTTCCATCTCAACCACGGCAAAACCTCGCTCAGCCTCGACGTCAAACAGCCCTCCGGCTGGAAGATCCTGCTCGCGCTCGCGGCCAAAGCCGACGTGCTGATCGTCGGCCCCGGCATCGACCGCGCCGCGTTGCAGGCAGCCAATCCACAGGCAGTGATCGCCTTCGTCTCCGGCTTCGGCGACGACGGTCCGTTCGCCAACTGGAAGGGCAGCGAGATGATCTATCTCGCGATCTCCGGCATGATGAACCACAACGGCATCAGCACCCGCGAACCGCTCTACGGCTGCGGCGAACGCGCCTCGATCGCCGCCGGCATCGCCAGCTACATCACGATCCTCAGCGCCCTGTTCACCCGCCCGAAGCTCGGCCACGGCCAGCAGGTCCAGGTCGACGTCGCCGAAACCGCCGCCTCGATGTGGTACCCCTACCCCTCGCAATACGTCTACAACGGCTGGCTCGAACCGCGCGGCGAACGCGGCCAGCCGCTGGGCTTCGTGAAATGCCGCGATGCCTGGGTGGCCTTCTGGATTCACGAGCACCACTGGATCGACGCTGCCGCCGCCCTCGGCGCCCCATATCTGACCCAGGAAGCCCGCTTCACCGGCGCCGCCGCCCGGCAGAAGCACTGGCATGAACTCGTGGACGTGGTGCAGGAGCTGGTGAAAGACTGGCCTGCCGACGACTTCGTCAGCCGCTGGCAGGAACGCAACCTGATCGTCGCCAAGGCCTGGCAGGCCAACGACCTGTTTCACGCCTTCCCGCATCTGCGCGAACGCGGCTACTGGGAAACCGTGCCGACGGAACAGGGCGACCGCCCCATCCTCGGCCCCCAGTTCCGTATGAGCGCCACCCCGCGCCACGTCCGCGGCGGCCCGCCGGATATCGGCAACGCCAATCCCACCGAACTTGCCGAAATGGGCCTCGCCGCCGCCGAAATCGACGCGCTGCGCCGCGCAGGAGTGGTCTGATGGGACCGTTGACCGGCATCCGCATCGTCGAGATCACCACCGCCTGGGCCGGCCCCTTCGCCGGCCGCTCGCTGGCCTTCCTCGGCGCCGACGTCATCCGCATCGAACCGGCCTCGCGGCCGGATTCCTGGCGGCACCCGAAAGTCACCTTCAACACCAATCGCTACCCCGACCGGCAACCCGGAGAGCGGCCCTATAACCGCACCTCGCTGTTCAACTCGCAGAACACCAACAAGCGCTCGATGGCGCTCGACCTGAAAAAGCCCGGCGGCCGCGATGCCCTGGTCAGCCTGCTGCGCACCGCCGATGCCGTGCTGTGCAACTTCACCCCCGGCACGCTGGGCCGCCTGATGCTCGGCTACGCCGACATGTGCAAGATCAAGCCTGACATCATCCTGGTCGAGATGCCGGCCTACGGCCTCGCCGGCCCGATCGCCGACAACACCGCGCTCGGCCCGACGATGGAAATGGTCGCCGGCATGGCCGCCCTGATCGGCTACCCCGACGGCCCGCCCACCGTCACCGGCCCCGCCTATCTCGACCCCGTCGGCGGCTTTCACGGCGCTTCGGCGGTGATGACCGCGCTGCTGCACCGTCAGGCCACCGGCCACGGCCAGCATGTCGAGATGCCGCAATGCGAAGCGGCGATGCACTATATCGGCGACATCCTGCTCGCCGCCGTCGCCAGCGGCACCGACCCGGTGCCCGACGGCAACCGCGTCCCCTGGGCCGCCCCGCACGATACCTTCGCCGCCGACGGCACCGATGCCTGGGTCGCCATCGCGGTGACCAACGATGCCGAATGGGCCGCCCTCTGCGGCGTCATCGGCCAGCCCGCCCTGGCCACCGACCCACGCTTCGCCACCCTGCCCGAACGCCTGCGCAACCAGTCCGCCCTACGCGCCCCGATCGAGGCCTGGACCAGCACCCGCGACAAGCACGACATCGCCCGCGCGCTGCAGGAAGCCGGCGTCCCCGCCGCCGCGGTGCACACCGCGAAAGACGCGGTGGCCAGCGAATACCTGCGCACCCGCGGCTTCTTCACCGTGCTCGATCACCCCGAGGCTGGCCGGCACCCCTATCCCAGCCTGCCCTTCCACCTCAGCGCCACCCCCGGCGTGCAGGACCGCGCCGCCCCCTGCCTGGGCGCGGACACGCACGACATCCTGCGCGATCTGCTCGGCATGTCCGAGGCCGAGATCGCCGCCCTCGACGCCGCCGGCACCATCTCGGCGATTCCCGCATGACGTCACCTCTGCTGGCCGTGCGCGATCTCTCGGTGACGTTTCGCGCGATCCGGCTGGTGGACAGCGTGTCCTTCGATATCGGCCGCGGCGAGGTGTTCGGTCTGGTCGGCGAAAGCGGCAGCGGCAAAACGCTCACCGCGCTGGCCCTGATGCGACTGCTGCTGCCGGCCCTGCACGCCACCGGCTCGGTGGAACTCGACGGCCGCAACCTGCTCGCGATGTCCGAACGCGAGTTGCGCACCGTGCGCGGCGGGCAGATCGGCATGATCTTTCAGGAACCGACCGCCGCCCTCAACCCGGTGTTCACCATCGACGCGCAGATCCGCGCCGCGATCCGCGCCCATACCGCGATGACCGACCGGCAGGCCGGCGAGCGTGTCATCGAACTGCTCGGCAAGGTCGGCATTCCCGATCCGGCCAGCCGGCGCAAATTCTACCCGCACCAACTCTCCGGCGGCCTGTGTCAGCGGGTGATGATCGCCATGGCGCTGGCCGGCGGCGCCAGGCTTCTGGTGGCCGATGAGCCCACCACCGCGCTCGACGTCACCATCCAGGAAGAGATCGTCGGCCTGATCGAACAACTCGCCCGCGACACCGGCATTTCCGTGCTGTTCATCAGCCACGATCTCGGCCTCGTCGCCCGGCTCTGTCATCGCATCGCGGTGGCCTATGCCGGCCAGATCGTGGAGATCGGCGCAACGCAGACCCTGCTGCGCGCGCCGCGGCACCCCTATACCCAGGGCCTGGTGCGCTGCGTTCCCAAGCTGCACGAAGTCGGCGTGCTGCAACGCGGCATCCCCGGCAACCCGCCCGCCGCCGGCCGCTGGCCCACCGGCTGCCGCTTCGCCCCGCGCTGCCCGCAGGCCGGCGACGGCTGCGACGAAGCCCAGGTGCTGCGCGACGAACCCCCGGACGGCGCGGTCCGCTGCTGGCGGGCCCGGGCATGACCGCGCTGCTCGAAATCCGCGATTTGGTCGTTACCTACCGCCTCGGCTTCGGGCGCACCCTGCGCGCGGTCAGCGGCGTGTCGCTGCAACTCGACCAGGGCCGCACCCTGGCGCTGATCGGCGAGTCCGGCTCCGGCAAATCCACCGTCGCCCGCGCCGTCTGCGGCCTCGGCCCGGTCGAAAGCGGCAGCATCACCATCGCCGGCACCGACGTCACCGCCGCCCCCGATCGGGCCGTCGCCGCGGGGAAGATCGGAGTGCAGATCGTCTTTCAGGACCCAACCACCGCGCTCGACCCGCGCTGGCCAATCTGGCGCAGCGTCGCCGAGCCGCGCGGCCGGCTGTTCCCGCCTTCGCCGGATCGTCATCGCGCCCGTGCCGTGGCCCTGCTCGAACGCGTCGGCCTCGATGCCGCGATGGCCGATCGCCGCGCAAGCCAGCTCTCCGGCGGCCAGCGCCAGCGGGTGACCATCGCCCGCGCGCTCTCCGCCGAACCCCGCCTGATCATCCTCGACGAAGCCGTCTCCGCGCTCGACGTCTCCGTGCGCAACGAGGTTCTCGCTTTGCTCGACGACCTCAAGCGCGAGGCCGGGCTCACCTACCTCCTGATCTCGCACGACATGGGCGCGGTGATCCAGATCGCCACCGACGTCGCCGTCATGTACCTCGGCCAGATCGTCGAACAGGGCCCGGCACAACAGGTGATCGGCGCGCCGGCGCACCCCTATACCCAGGCGCTGCTGCGCGCCGTACCCTCGCTCGAAGGCCTGGCGATGCCGGCGCGAATGCGCCTGACCGGCGAAATCGGCGACCCCGCCCGCCCACCTTCGGGCTGCCGCTTCCATCCGCGCTGCCCCTCGGCCAACGCCCATTGCGCGCGCGAAATACCCATTGCCCGCCCCTACCAGGGGCGCAGCGTCGCCTGCCATCGCGTCGAGGAACTTGCCTGAGAGCCGGCCAACGAAAACGAACAGGGAGCGCTTCATGAAACAGCTCATCGGATGCATCGCGGCGTTGCTGCTGAGTGTTGTCCCGCAGGCCAACGCGGACTCCCGCAACAACATCCTGGTGGTGGGCATGGGCAGCGAGCCCTTCACGCTCGACCCCGCCACCGGCCTGTCCGGCTTCGACTACCCCAACCTCTACAGCCTCTACGACCGCCTGATCGATTTCGACCCCGCCACCATGGAACTGCTGCCGGGCCTAGCGACGAAATGGGAATTCATCGGCGACGACAAGCTCACTTTGGAACTGACCATCCGTCCCAACGTGAAATTCCAGGACGGCACGCCGATGGATGCCGAGGCGGTGAAGTCCAGTCTGCTGCACTTCAAAACCGCCAACCGCATCCACGACCTCGACGAGGTCAGCGCTGTCGACGTCGTGGGCGCCGACAAGGTCCGGCTGAAACTGACCAAGCCCTACTCGGTGATGCCCGCCGTGCTGTCCGATCGCGCCGGCATGGTGGTCTCGCCCACCGCGGTGCAGAAATACGGCACCGATTTCCAGCGCCATCCCGTCGGCGCCGGCCCGTTCATGCTGAAGCAATGGACCTCAGGCACCTCGCTGGAACTCGTCCGCTTCCCCGACTACTGGAACAAGGCGCGCATCAAGCTCGCCGGCATCACCTATCGCACCATCCTGAACCCGACCTCCCTGGTCAGCGCCCTGCTCTCCGGCCAGGTCGATCACGGCTTCAACATCGACCCGAAGAACTGGCCGATCCTATCCGCCAACCCCCGCCTGCGCGTCGCCGTCGAGCCGAGCACCGCCTATTACGAGATCGCCCTGCACAAGGCGATGCCGCCCACCGACAACAAGCTGGTGCGCCAGGCGCTCAGTATGGCGGTCGACCGCGGCGTGCTGGCCGATGCGATCCTCGGCCCGGGCATGTCGGGCGGCAACGCGCTGATGCCGATCCCGCCCTCCTGGTTCGCTTACAGCAAATCGCTGGAGAACAGCGTCCGCTACGACCCCGCCCAGGCCAAGAAACTCCTCGCCCAGGCCGGCTACCCCGACGGCATCACCATCAAGATCTGCGCCACCCCCCTGGTCGGCTACGGCACCGACATCACCGACATCGAACGCGAACAGATGAAACCCGCCGGCATCACGCTGGATGTCTCGGTGATGCCCGGCAGCGCCTGCCTGCAAACCTTCAACGGCACCACGCAGTTCCACGCCTGGCAGGGCGCATTCTCCGGCCGGCCCGACCCATTCCTCACCTACCAGCAGAATTTCGGCACCTCGGGCCAGTACAACCGTGGCGGCTCGAATTTCCCCGGCGTCGATGCCCTGCTCGACAAGATCGTCGCCACCTACACCCGCGAGGCCCAGAAGCCGCTCTACGAGGAGCTCAACCGGCTATGGATCGATAACGCGCCGTTCGTGCTGCTGTTCTACCGGCCACAATACGCCGTCTACAGCCGCAGCCTCGCCGGCGAACTGCCGAACCTGCAGGGCAAGCCGAACCTGACCAGCCTCTTCTTCAAGCCATAGGAAGCGCCATGCTGCGTGTCGTCAGCCGCCGCCTGATCGCCATCCTGCCGACGGCTTTTTTCGGCAGCGTGCTGATCTTCATGCTGGTGCAGATCATCCCCGGCGGTGCTGCCGAAACCCTGGCCGGCGCCGACGCCTCGCCCGAGCTGATCGCCACGATCCGCGATCAGCTCGGCCTGAACCGGCCGCTGCATGTGCAGTATCTCTCCTGGCTGTGGGATGCGATGCAGGGCGATTTCGGCCATTCGCTGCTCGACAACCGCAATATCGGCGAAGGCATTCTCGACCGCCTGCCCGTCACCATCGAACTCACCTCCGCCGCCCTGGTGATCGCCCTGCTGGTCGGCGTGCCGCTCGGCGTGACCTCGGCGGTGCGGCGCTACAGCGCGGTGGACTCGGCGATCACCAGCGTCTCCGGCCTCGGCCTCGCCCTGCCCGAGTTCTGGCTGGCGATGCTGGCGGTGAACATCTTCGCCCTCAAGCTGGCCTGGTTTCCCGCCACCGGCATCAACGCGCTCGAGGACGGGTTCTGGCCGCATGTGCAATCGCTGGTGATGCCGGCGGTCACGCTCGCCTCCGGTGCGGCCGCCGCGATCACCCGCTTTACCCGCAGCGGCATGATCGATGCGCTGAACTCCACCTATATCCGCACCGCCTGGGCGCTCGGCCTGCCGGCGCGGCAGATCTTCTTCCGCTTCGCCCTGCGCAACGCGCTGATCCCGGTGGTGACCATTGTCGGCATCGTCGCCGGCGGGCTGCTGGGCGGCGCGGTGCTGGTGGAGGACGTGTTCGTCATCCCCGGCCTCGGCGCCATGCTGGTGCAGGGCGTTCTGCAGAAGGATTACCCCTCGGTGCAAAGCGTCGCCCTGGTGCTGACCGTCGCCGTGATCTCGATCAACCTGGCTGTTGACCTGACCTGCGCGGTGCTCGACCCGCGGACCAGGGGCTGAGCATGGCATCCGCACCGCTCCCCATCGCCCCGCGCGCCGAATCCGGCCGCCGCTTCGGCTTCCTGCTCGCCGCCGGCTTCCTGCTGCTGCTGGTGATCCTGGCCCTGTTCGCCTCGCTGGTCGCACCCTACGACCCGATCGCGCAGAACCTGAAAATGGCCTTCGCCGCGCCGTCCTTCGCGCATCCGCTCGGCACCGACAATATCGGCCGCGATGTGCTCAGCCGGGTGATCTGGGGCGCGCGGCCGGCGTTGCTCGGCGTGGTGATCACCCTGATCACCACTTCCTTGGTCGGCATCCCCTGGGGCCTCGCCGCCGGCTATCTCGGCGGCATCACCGATCTGCTGCTGATGCGCCTCGCCGATGCGCTGCTGGTGTTTCCCGGCATCATCCTGGCTCTGGTGCTCACCACCGTGCTCGGCCCCAGCCTGCAAAGCAGCATGATCGCGCTCGGCATCGTCTACTCGCCGGTGCTGGCGCGCGTCGTGCGCTCGGGCGTGCTCAGCGTGCGCGACCGCGAATACATCACGGTGACCCGGCTCTACGGCTACTCCGCCCTCTACCGCATGTGGCACCACGTGCTGCCCAACGCGCTGGCCCCCTGCGTCGTGCAGTTGACCCTGATCGCCGGCATGTCGCTGCTGGCGCAGACCGGGCTCGGCTTCCTCGGCGTCGGCCTGAAGCCACCCTTCCCAAGCTGGGGCGGCTCGCTGTCGGAAAGCTTCCGCTACATCGTCATCAACCCCAGCGCCAGCTTCGCGCCGGGCCTCACCGTCGCGCTCACCGTGCTCGCCCTCTACCGCATCGGCGACGAGCTGCGCGACCGCCTGTCCCTTCGCCACTGACCCGCAGGAGCACCCGCATGACCGGCGCACCCCAGCCCGCCCCGATCACCATCAAGGCCTCGATGAGCAACGACCCGCGCTACAAGGGGTCGATCCACGACGACAGCTCGGCGCAGAAATTCGGCTATCGCGGCGCCTTGGTGCCCGGCCCGATCGTTTACGGCTATCTCAGCCAGATCGCGATCGAAAGCTGGGGCCTGCCCTGGCTGGAACGCGGCACGATCCGCTCGCACAGCCGCCGCCCGGTCTATCAGGACGAAATGATCACCGTCTCCGCCTCCCCCATCACCGAGACCGACGGCACTCTGTCCATGCAACTCGCCGCCCATAACGAACAGGGCGAACAGGTCGCAACCGGCGCCGCCAGCCTGCCCGCCACCGCCGCCGTCCCCCCGCCGCTCGCCGACTATCCCGTCGCCGAGGTGGTCGATCCCGCGCCCTTCATACCGGTCGGCGAATTCGGCCCCGGCCGGCGCTTCCATTCCAACCCGATCGTGATGACCGCCGAAGTGCTCAATCAGCACCTCGACGAATTCCGCGAAAGCTGGCCCGGCTACGCCGCCCACGGCGTCGCCCATTCCGGCTACCTCATGCGCCGCATGGTGCGCGACAGCGTGCTCAGCTACCGCCACGAAACCCCCGGCATCTTCGTCTCCGCCGAGACCCAGCATTTCGCCCTCGCCCATGTCGGGGACTCGCTGCAAACCGCCGGCATCGTCACCGCGGTCTACGAACGCAAAGGCCAGCACTACTACGACAGCGATCACGTGGTGATCGCCAACGGCACCCGCATCATCGCCCTGGCCCGCCGCAGCACCATCTACGTCGTCCGCAGCGCCGCGTAAAATGGCCAACCGGTCAGCCCAAGAAAGCTCAGCCCAGTCGAGTAAAAGTTTTTTGGTTCTTTTTTTCAAAA
>CAIRTN010000400.1 GCA_903881515.1 uncultured Rhodospirillales bacterium
CCCCCGGAAGCGACCGAACCCGCCCCCCTCAAGCCCGCACCGCAGTCCGCCCAGCCGCGCGCCATCGCCGCGCCGCGCCTGCGCGCGCGCCGTGTCCCAAGCGGGCCCAGCGCCACACCCGCATCACTCCCCATCGCCGCCCCCGCGCGTCTCCGGCATCCGGCGCAGCCCTCTCCCGCGCCCCTCCACATCGCACCACGCCGGGCGCCAATAGTTCGCAAGTTACAACAAAAACGCCATCCAGTCGCCGTGGGAGACGTGCGTTCATATTGTTGCGATAATGGAATAAAAAACGCGCAATCTCTCCGCTTGCCCGAACGCTCGTCCCATGCGGCGAACGTGGGGACGAGCGGAGAACAAAGGTTTTTTGCGGAGCTTTTTTGCAAAAAAGCGACCGCTTCCTACCGATTGCCTTGCCTATGCGGCGACCGCCCGGAAACCACGCGCCCGCACCACGCTCTCGCGCGCCATGTCGGCGCACAGCCCGGTATAGACGGTGGGATCGAGCAGTTTGGCGATCGCGGCGGCGTCCAGGTGCGCGCTCACCCGTGGGTCGGCGGCGAGCATCGCCCCGAACGGCCGGTCCTCCAGCGCGGCGGCCTGCGCGGCGTCATAGACCACGTCATGCGCGTGCTGCCGGCCCAGCGTCAGGCCGAGTTCCAGCATCACCGCCTCGGCCATGATCAGCCCGTTGCCCAGGTCCAGATTGGCGCGCATCCGCTCCGGCCGCAGCCGCAAGCCGCGCATCACCTCGGCCAACCGCGCCAGCATATCGCCGGTGGCGATGCCGGCGGTGGATTCGGCGGTGTCGCTCATCAGGCTGGTGGTGCGGTCCGCCTCATGCTCGGTCTGCATCGCCTCCAGCGCCAGCGGCACCATCGCCCGCACCTCGGCCGCCGCGGCGACGATGTCCTGGCACAGCTTCGGGTTGCGCTTCTGCGGCATCGTCGAGCTGCCGACCGTGCCCGGCGGCACCGGCTCCTCCACCTCGCCGAACTCGGTCTTCATCAGCGTGTACACCTCGCGCGCGATCTTGCTGCACGTCGCCGCCAGCAGGCCGAGCAGCACCACATTCTCCGCCCCGTGATCGCCGATCGCTCGCGATGGCACCCGCATGAAACCGAGGCCAAGCTGCCGGGCGATGCCGGCCTGCACCGCCGGCCCCTGCCTACCCAGCGAGGCATAGGTGCCGGCCGCGCCGCCGAGCATGGCGATGAACAGCCGCGGCGCGGCCTGCTCCAGGCGCTCGGCATGGCGCAGCAGCTCATCGATCCAGCCGGCAACCTTGAACCCGAACGTGGCCGGCACCGCGTGCTGCCCATGCGTGCGCCCGGCGATCGGCATCTCGGCGCCGCGCTCGGCCAGGTCGGCCATGGCCAGCAGGATCTCGCCGATCAACCCGCGGAAGATCGCATGCGCCTGGCGCAGCACCAGCAGATCGCCGGTCTGGGTGATGTTCTGCGTGGTGGCGCCCCAATGCACCCAGCCGCCATGCGGCTCGCCGACAATCCGGCCGAGTTCCCACACCAGCGGCACCAGCGTGTGCCCGGTGCGCACGAACCCCTCGTCGATCCGCGCGGGGTCCATCAGTTCCAGGCGTGCCTTGGGAACAATGGCGTCCGCCGCCGCCTGCGGGATGATGCCCAGTTCGGCCTGGGCGACCGCCAGTGCCGCCTCGACGTCCAACCAGGCCTGCCAGCGGTTCTGCTGCCGGTAGAGCGCACGAATGCCTGGATCGGCAACCCGCGTGGCGGTGGGCAGAGTGTCGGACATCGTGGCCTCCCGTTGGATTTTGTCCAACTCTGGCCCGTTTGGCCGAACGGGGAAAGCCTATCCGATCCGCCGCATCGGGATCGACCAGGCCATCGCCGCGGCACCCATCGCAAACCCGGCAATGGTCAGGAAGGCCAGGCGGAAGGCATCGGCGATCTCCTGCTGGATCACCGCCACGCGCGCCACCGGCAGGCCGTCCAGCGCCTGCGGGCCAAGCTGCACGATACGCCCGAACATCGCGGCCGCCTCGGGATCGGAGGCGGCGAGGGCGGCAAACAGCACCGCACCCACCACCGCCGTGCCGATCGCGGCCCCCACGGTGCGGGAGAACTGCACCGATGCGGCGCCCGCGCCGAGCTGCCTGGGGCCGGCCAGCATCTGCACCGTCACCTGCACCACCGGCATGCCGGTGCCGTTGAACAGCGCGATCACGCCCAGCAGGATCGGGATCTGCATCAGGCTCATCGAGGGGCCCAGCAGCGCCATCACCACCAGCAGCAAGGCGACCATCGGCATGCCCACCGAGGGGATCGACGCGGTGCGCCCGGTGCGGCTGATGATCCGCCCGGTGGTCAGCGATCCGGCGGCGATCAGGCAGGTCAGTGGCAGCATCATCATCCCGGCCTGGCCAGGCCCGGCACCGCGCACCACCTGGAAATACAGCGGCAGGAAAGTGATCAGCGACACCAGCACCGCGCCGATGCAGGCGGCCAGCGTGTCCGCGCGCCAGACCGAACTCTGCCGCAGCAGCGCGATCGGCAGCAGCGGCGCGCTCGCCCGCCGCTCCTGGCGCAGCAGCAGCATCAGGCTGCACACGGCGATGGCCAGCAGCCCGGCCAGCATCGGCAGCGCCGCGCGGTCGAAGCTCTGCGCCTGTTTCAGCGCCATCAGCGCCGGCGCGATGAAACCGGCGAAGAACAGCGTGCCCAGATAGTCGAAATGCAAGCTGCCCGCCGGGGTCGAGCGGCGCGGCAGGCGCAGCGCCAGCAGGATCGCCAGAATGGCCATCGGCGGTCCGATCATGAACACCGACCGCCAGCCCCAATGCTGCGTCAGCCAACCGCCGACCACCGGCCCGAACATCGAGGCCGAAACGAACACCGAGGCCATGTAGCCCTGGTATTTCGCCCGTTCGCGCGGCGGCACGACCTCGCCGACCATCGCCTGCGACAGCGTCATCAACCCGCCGCCGCCGAGGCCCAGCAGCACCCTGGCCGCCACCAGCATGGTCAGCGAGGTCGCGATCGCGCACAGCCCGTAGGCCAGCACCGAGATACCCAGCGCCATGATCAGCATGCGCCGCCGGCCGATCACATCGCCCAGGCGGCCATAGACCGGCGCCGCAATCGTCGCCGCGACGAGATAGGCGACCACCACCCAGGACACCCGCTCCACCTCGCCGAGCGAGGCTGCGATGGCGGGCAGCGCGGTCGCCACGATGGTGCCGTCCATCGCGGCAAGGAACATCGGCAGCACGATGGAGGGGAACACGGTGAAAAACACGCGCCCGGTCGGCCGCGCCGGCGCGGCTTCGGTTTCGATCGGAAGCTCGGAAACCTGCACGGAAGACATGGGCGGCGGAAAAATCCGAAAGGGCCTGATGTTACGCTTGTAGCCAAAACCATGCCGCGGCAACCAAGGCCGCCGCATTGCAGGTCACCGTCGCCACCATACCCGGCGCGCGGGCGACGGGATCGGCCAGATAGCCGGCCCAGAACACCACCCTCGCCACCGCAAACACCACGCCGAGGGCCATCACATCTGCCATGCGCGGCCCCGAAATCGCGGCGGACAGTGCCAGCATGGCCGGCAGGAAGACCAGGAACTGCTCAACCGTGTTGCTGATGCAGCGCTGGTTGATCAGAAGCAAGGCAGGTTCGCCTGGCGCCAGCGGGTTGATCCGCCCGGTGAACGCGCGGCCCAGCATCTGCGTCAGCAGCATCAAGGCCAAAACCCCGGCCCCCGGCAGCAGCGCCACCGCCCCCAGGCCGAGCCGCACCGCGGTCGAACTCGCCGCCGGATCGAGCGGCATCAGCGGCAGCAGCGCCGTCCAGCCCAGCACCGCCCCGGCCGCCCCGCAGCCCCACAGCAGCAGCGACAGGCCGAGGCCCTCGGGCCGCGTCAGAGCAGGGCGTCCCGGCCCATTTCCAGGAACTTCTCCCGCCGCCGCGCGGTCAGCGCCGCGCCGTCCATCATCAGCAGCGGGGCCAGCGCCGTGGCGATGGCATCGCCGACATGTGCGATGGCTTCCTCGGCATGGCGATGCGCGCCGCCCAGCGGCTCCGGCACGATGGCATCGATCAGCCGCAGCCGTTTCAGATCCTCGGCGGTCAGCTTCAGCGCCTCGGCCGCGGCCGGGGCCTGGCCTGCATCCTTCCACAGGATGGCGGCGCAGCCCTCGGGCGAGATCACCGAATAGATCGCGTGTTCCAGCATCAGCACGGCATCGCCGGTGGCCAGCGCGATCGCCCCGCCCGAACCGCCTTCGCCGATGATGGTGGCGATGAACGGCACCGGCGCTTCCAGGCAGGCCTCGATCGAACGGGCGATCGCCTCGGCCTGGCCGCGCGCCTCGGCATCGATGCCGGGAAACGCGCCGGAGGTATCGACGAAGGTCAGCACCGGCAGCCCGAACCGGCCGGCCAACTCGATCAGCCGGCGCGCCTTGCGGTATCCCTCGGGCCGCGCCATGCCGAAATTATGCTTCACCCGCTCCTCGGTATCGGCGCCCTTTTCGGTGCCCAGCACCATCACCGAGCGGCCACGGAACCGGCCAAGCCCGCCGATGATGGCGGCGTCCTCGGCAAAAGCGCGGTCGCCGGCCAGGGGGGTGTATTCGGTGATCAGCGCCTTGAGATAATCGCCGGCCTTCGGCCGCTCGGGGTGCCGCGCCACCTGGGTCTTCTGCCAGGGGGTCAGCTTGGCATAGGTGGCCCGCAGCATCCGGTCGGCCTTGTCGGTCAGGCGGGCGACCTCTTCGGCGATGTTGATGCCGTCGGGCTCCTGCATCCGCCGGAGCTCTTCCACCTTGCCTTCGAGTTCGGCGATCGGCTTTTCGAAGTCGAGAAACATGCGCATGGCGCGCGATCTAGCACCAAAGCGCGGCGCGGTCAGCCCCCGCGCGCCAGCGGGTGATGCGCGGCCACCAGCTTCTGCAGCCGTTCGGCCAGAACATGGGTGTAGATCTGGGTTGTGGCGATATCGGCATGGCCCAGCAGCATCTGCAGGCTGCGCAGATCGGCCCCGCGCGCCAGCATGTGGCTGGCGAAGGAATGGCGCAGCACGTGCGGGCTGACCCGCGCCGGATCGAGTCCACCGGCGAGCGCGGCCTGTTTCAGCACCAGCGCGAAACCCTGCCGCGTCATCGCCTTGCGCGCGTCGCGGCCGGGAAACAGCCAGATGCCGGGCTTGTCCCGCGTTGCCAGCAATGCCAGCGCGGCATCGCGCGCGGCGTCGGACAGCGGTACCATGCGGTCCTTGCCGCCCTTGCCGCGGATCATCAGCACCATGCCGTCGCCCGACAGCGCGCGGGCGCGCAGCGACAGCACCTCGGAGACGCGCATCCCGGTGGCATACAGGATCTCCAGCGCGGCGATGGCCACCGGCGCCTGTTTCAGCGCGCCGGCGCCGGCCAGCAGGGCATCGACCTCGGTTTCGGACAGGTATTTCGGCAGCGTCTTCGGCAGGCGTGGCGAATCCAGTTCGCCGGAGGGGTCGTCCTCGCGCACACCCTCGCGCAGCAGGAAGCGGTGGAACTGCCGCAGGGCGGAGAGGTGCCGGGCCGCGGTGCGGGCGGAGAAACCCTGGTCCGCCAGACTGGCGAGATAGCCGCGCAAGCCTTCGGCATCCATCCGCGCGGCGCTGGCGCCTTCGGCGGCGGCATAGCGGTCAAACGCGTCGAGATCGGCGGTATAGGCCAGCAGCGTGTTCTTCGCCGCTCCGCGCTCGGCGGCCATCATCTCCAGGAAGGCATCGACGTGGCGATCCAAAGCCTAGCCCGGCCGCCCGAAGCGGTCGTTGGGGATCACCTTCTGGATCTGCTGCACCTTCGGATCGGGCGGGAACATGCCCAAGCCAAATACCGCGGCAGCGATGCCGAGCAGGCCGACGAGGAGGATAACGAGAAAAATCCGGCCCATGCGTATCCGTTGCTGGCTGTTTGCCGGCCCTGCGTGGCCATGGCGTCTGGGGGTGTGCTAGCCTTGCGCATCATGACACGCAACAGCGCGCTACGCGAGCGCGACCCTCTTCCGGATGCCCTTGCCGGGCGCAGCATCATCCTGGTCGGATTGATGGGCGCCGGAAAAACCTCGATCGGCCGCCGTCTTGCGGCGCGGATCGGCCTGCCGTTTCGCGATGCGGACGCGGAGATCGAGGAGGCGGCGGGCTGCACGATTCAGGAAATCTTCGCCCGCTATGGCGAATCGGAGTTCCGCGCCGGCGAACGCCGGGTGATCCGTCGCCTGCTGGCCGGCGATCCGCTGGTGCTGGCGACCGGCGGCGGCGCGTTCATGGACCCGGAAACCCGGGCCGCCGCGCGCGCCTCGGCGGTTTCAGTGTGGCTGCGGGTGCCGTTGCCCACCCTGGTGCGCCGGGTGGCCGGGCGGACGCACCGCCCGTTGCTGGCCGGGCAGGAGCAGGAGGCGGTGCTGACCCGCCTCGCCGGCGAACGCAACGCGTTTTATGCCGAGGCGGACATCATCGTCGATTGCGGCGAGGACACCCCTGATGCCACCACCAGCCAGGTGATGTCGGCGCTGGTGTCCTACAGCCTGCCGCGGCGGTTGAAGGTGAACCTGTCCACCGCTAGCTACGATGTGGTGGTGGGCGAGAACCTACTGCAACGCGCCGGCGCGCTGCTGGCGCCGGTGCTGCCGCAGAAGCGGGCGATGATCGTCACCGATTCCACGGTGGCGCCGCTGCATCTGGCGACGCTGGAAAAAAGCCTGGCAGCGACGGGGTTCGTCACCGGCTTGATCGTGGTGCCAGCGGGGGAAACTTCGAAGAACATCAACACCTTCACCGAAGTGGTCGAGTCGCTGCTGGAGGCCGGGGTGGAACGGCGCACCGCGGTGATCGCGCTCGGCGGCGGCGTGGTCGGCGACCTAGCCGGCTTCGCGGCGGCCTCGACACTGCGCGGCCTGCCCTTCGTGCAGATCCCCACCACCTTGCTGTCGCAGGTCGACAGTTCGGTCGGCGGCAAGACCGGCATCAACATGCGCCAGGGCAAGAACCTGCTGGGCGCGTTTCACCAGCCGCGCGCTGTGCTGGCCGATACCGCGGTTCTGCAAACCTTGCCGAGGCGCGAGCTGCTGGCTGGCTATGCCGAGATCGCCAAGGCCGGGCTGATCGGTGATGCCGCATTCTTTGGCTGGTGCGAACGGCATGGCGCCTCTGTGGTCGGCGGCGATGCGGTATTGCAGGCCGAGGCGGTGCTACGCGCCTGCGCGTTCAAGGCGCAGGTGGTCGGCGATGACGAGCGTGAGGAAAAACCCAACGATGGCAGGGCGTTGCTGAACCTGGGCCATACCTTCGGCCACGCGCTGGAAGCCGAACTCGGCTACGGCACCATCCTGCACGGCGAGGCGGTGGCGACCGGCATCGGGCTGGCGTTCCGGCTGTCGGTGGCGCTGGGCCTGTGCGACGCCGATGAGGCAGAGCGGGTGATCGCGCATTTCAACGAAGTCGGGCTACCCGGTGAACTGGCGATGCTGAATCGCCGGCTTTCGGCGGAGAAACTGGCGCGGCACATGAAGCGCGACAAAAAAATGCGCGACGGCAAGCTGACCTTCGTGCTGGTGCGCGGCATCGGCAAGGCGTTCACCGCCCGCGAAGTGGCCGAAGAAACCGTGCTGGACGTGCTACGCGCCGCTGGCTGCGAGGCCTAGCCCCTAGCCATGGGCCTGCACCGGCGTCGCCAGCGCCGGTGTTGATGCGCGCACCCGCGCAGCGGGAAACACGAGGCTGATCTGACTGCCGACCCCTGGCCGGGCGTCGATATCCAAGGTGCCGCCATGCGCCTGCATCAACTGCCGCGCCAGGGCGAGTCGCAGGCTGATGCCGCGGCTATCCCGCGGCGCCGGTGCGCAGCCGCCGGGGATGAGCAGGCCCTCGCCCTCGTCCTTGATCTGCAGCGTCAGCCCGGCCGGGCCGCGCTGCAACGCAATGTCGATCCAGTCGCCCTCGCGCGTGGCGCGCACGGCATCGGCGAGGACATGGCCGAGGATATGGCGCAGCGCGCGGGAATCGGCCCACAGACAGGTCTGGGATGGTGTCGGCAGCCGCCAGTTGCGCTTGCCGGGAGCCAGAGCACTGCTGGCGGCCAGCACGGCCTCGGCAATTGCGGCATGAGGATCGATGGTCTCGGGCTGCAGCACCGGTTCGGCGGCCGAACCATGCGCCTGCAAGCTATCGGCAACGGCGAACACGTTGCTGGCGATCATAGTCAGATCGGGCCGGCCATGCAGATGCAACCCCACCGCGCGCAGATCTCGCGCCGCCAACCGCATCAGGCGCACCGCAGAGCGCTCAGCACGAATAGCAGCGCGAAGCCGCAGCCGGGAGGCAGCGAACAAACAAAGCAGAACGGCAGAGAAGAACCAGGCCCACATGCACACAGCATGCGGGCAAGGTATTAAGCCCTGGTTAAGCCAGGGCCTTCTTTGCAGCGGCCTTCTTGATGCGGCGCTTCAGCACCAGCGCGCTTTCCGGCAGCTTGGTGTTCGGCGTGCCCATCAGGTAGGCGTCGATGCCGCCGTTGCGCTCGACCGTGCGCATGGCGCGGGTCGACAGGCGCATCTGAACGCTCAGGCCGAGCGTGTCGGACAACAGCGACGTCTCCTGCAGGTTGGGCAGGAAGCGGCGGCGGGTCTTGTTATTGGCGTGGCTTACGTTGTTGCCAGCCAAAACACCCTTGCCGGTAATCTCACAGCGGCGCGACATCGTTGTATCCCAATCATTCATGCACGAGCGAAGGGCGGGCTTATGACGAAAGCGGCGCCCGGCGTCAATGTTCGCGTGCGCGAAGCTCGCCTGCGCGTACACTGCTGATCGCATTATTCAGCACGCCGATGATCGCGGCGTCGTCCAGGCTGCGCGCCAGCATGCCCATCGCGCCGCCGAGCAGGGCGGAGGCGATGGCCAGCGAGCCGATATTCTGGCCCACCATGTATTCGATGGCCTTGTCCACCACCGCGCCGGCGTGGCTGAGATCGGGCGGGGAATCGGATTCGTCGGGCGAGTGGGGCATGTCGGGGTTCCGTCAGTTCGCGGGTTCGGTTTCGGTCTGTTCGGCCTGCATGGCCCACATGCGCGCATAGAGCCCGTTCTGGGCCAGCAGGTCGGCATGGGTGCCGCGCTCGGCAATGCGCCCGGCGTCGAGCACGATGATCTCGTCGCTGTCCACCACCGTCGACAGCCGATGCGCAATCGTCAGCGTGGTGCGGTGCGCCGCCACCGCGCGCAGCGCGGATTGGATTTCCTGCTCGGTGCGGGTGTCCAGCGCACTGGTCGCCTCGTCCAGGATCAGGATCGGCGGGTCCTTCAGGATCGTCCGCGCAATCGCTACGCGCTGCTTCTCGCCGCCCGACAGCTTCAGCCCGCGTTCGCCCACCTTGGTGTCATAGCCCTGCGGCAGCTGCATGACGAAGTCGTGCACCTGCGCCGAACGCGCGGCATGCTCGATCTGCTCCTGCGTCGCGCCAGGGCGGCCATAGGCGATGTTGTAGCGGATGGTGTCGTTGAACAGCACGGTGTCCTGCGGCACGACGCCAAGCGCCCGGCGCAGGCTGTCCTGGGTGACGTCGCGAATATCCTGCCCATCGATGGTGATCCGACCGTCGGTCACGTCATAGAAGCGGAACAGCAGGCGCGAGATGGTGGATTTGCCGGCTCCGGTCTGCCCGACGATGGCAATCGAATGCCCCGCCGGCACCCGGAACGAAATCCCGTGCAGGATCTCCCGGTCAGGATTGTAGCCAAACCGGACATCCTCGAACGCGATCGCCCCTCCACGTGCCGCCAGCACCGGCGCGCCGGGCTTGTCGGCCACTTCCTCGTCGAGCGACAGCAGCCGGAACATCTGCTCCATATCGGCCAGGCCCTGCTTGATCTCGCGATAGACGAAACCCAGCATGTTCAACGGCTGGTAAAGCTGCATCAGGTAGGTGTTGACCAGCACGAACTGCCCCACCGTCATCGTGCCGTCGCGCACGCCCTCGGAGGCCAGCAGCATGACCACGGCAAGACCGACCGCAATGATGGCGGCCTGTCCGAGGTTCAACAGGTTCAGCGTCACCTGGCTGCGCACCGCCGCCCGCTCATAGCGCGCCCACGCATCGTCGAACCGCTTCGCCTCATGCGGCTCGTTGCCGAAATACTTCACCGTCTCGTAGTTCAGCAGGCTGTCCACCGCCTTGGACTGCGCCTCGCTGTCGGTCTCGTTCATCTGCCGGCGAATGCGCACCCGCCAGTTGGTGAACAGCAGCGTGAACGCCAGATACAGCCCCACCGCCACCATGGTCACCAGCGCGAACGCCGGCGCGAACATGTTCCACAGGATGGTGACGACCAACACCACTTCCAGCAGCGTCGGCAGCACGTTGAACACCGCCAGCCGCAACACCGCCTCGATCCCCGCGGTCCCCCGCTCGGTGGCGCGCGACAGCCCGCCGGTCTGCCGGTCCAGATGGAACCGCAGGGACAGCCGGTGCAGATGCTGGAACGTCTCCGACGCCACGCGGCGCACCGTGCGCTGCTGCACCGAGGCAAACACCGCATCGCGCATCTCGCCAAAGCCCGACGCCGCAATCCGCAGCACGCCATAGGCAATGATCAGCGCCGCCGGAATCACGATCAGGCTCGGCGCCCCCTTGCCGGCCAGCGCATCCACCGCCCGCGCATAGGCCACGGGCACCGTCACATTCGCCAGCTTGGAGAACACCAGGAACGACACGGCAACCGCCATGCGCACCCGCGCCCCCGTATCGCCTTTCGGCCAAAGATAGGGCAACAAGGACCGGACGGTGGCAAACGCCGACCGTTGCGGACCGGCGACAATATTTAGGCGGGGACCCGCGGCGCGTCTCATAAAAGGGCATGTGGCATGGCGGCTGGCGAATTCAAAGTGCCCGACGGCACAGGACTGCCATTCAACGGCCTCGTGCGATGAATTCCTTCTCCCGTCACATCGCCGCCATCGACAATGCGGAACTGCCAGGCCGGCGCACCCGCTTCTTTATCGGCGCCGAAATCGTGGGCTACATCGCCCCCGAACTCGCCCCCGTGCTGTCCGATTTCGATCAGATCCGCCGCACCCCGCGCGGCCTGACCCTGAACGCCGATCGGGCAGGGGACCTGCACCCCATCGCCCGCCAACTCGCCGAAGCCGGCTTCATGCGCTGGCGCAACGAAGCCTTCGACGTCCGCGCCCAGCCCAATGGCACGGCGCTGGCCACCATCGACCGCGGCGCACTACCCGCCTTCGGTATCCAGGCCCAGGGCATCCACCTCGATGCGATCCTGCGCCGCCCCGACGGCCTGCACCTCTGGGTCGCCCGCCGCGCCGCGAACAAAGCGCTCGACCCCAACAAGCTCGATCACGTCGTCGCCGGCGGCCTCCCCGCCGGCCTCACCCCGCTAGAATGCCTGGTCAAAGAGGCCGCCGAAGAAGCCTCGATGCCCGCCACGATCGCCGAGCGCGCCATCCCCGTCGGCGCCATCGGCTACGCAATGGAACGCCCCGAGGGCCTCCGGCGCGACCTGCTGCATTGCTACGAAGTTGAAGTCGACGAGGATTTCACCCCACTCACCAACGACGGCGAAGTCGCCGGCTTCGAACTCTGGCCACTCGCCGCGGTGGTGGACGCCGTGCGCGACACCGACACCTTCAAGTTCAACGTCAACCTGGTGCTGATGGCCCTGTTCCAGCGCCACGGCATCGCCCTCGGGGACGATGTCGCCACGGCGCTGGCGGCGCTGAAGGGCCGGTAGCGCCGCCGGACCGTCATCGAAGCTTCACACTACGTGTCCATATTTCCATTAATGTGGAAATATGGAATCAAAACAGGCCGCCCGCATGCTCACGGCCCTGGCGCAGGAAAAGCGCCTTGACCTGCTGCGCCTGCTGTTCACCCGCGGCACCGCCGGCATGCCTGCCGGCGAACTGGCGGACGCCCTCGCCATGCCCGCCTCAACCCTCTCGTTCCACCTCTCGGCCATGGAGCGCGACGGACTGCTGACCGCCACTCGGCATGGCCGCTCAATCAGCTATGCCGTCCGCCTGCCGGGAATGCGCGACCTCCTGCGCTTCCTCACCGAAACCTGCTGCGCCGGCCAACCCGGCCTGTGCGGCGATATCGCCGGCCTGCTGCCCGCCTGCGACGAGGACCCCGCGATGACCCCCGCCTTCAACGTGCTGTTTCTCTGCACCGCCAACTCCGCCCGCTCGATCATGGCCGAATCCGTCCTGAACACCATCGGCGGCGGCCGCTTCCGTGCCTTCTCCGCCGGCTCCGACCCTGCCGACGCACCCCGCCCGGAGGTCCTCGCCAAGATTTCTGCCGTCGGCCACGACGTCACCCCCCTGCACAGCAAATCGTGGGACCTGTTCACCGGCCCAACCGCCCCACAAATGGATTTCGTCATCGCCCTCTGCGACACGCTGGAAGGCCAGATCTGCCCCGATTTCGGCAAAACGGCCCTTACCGCGGCCTGGCCTCTCCCTGACCCCGCGAAATTCTCCGGCAGCCCCGCCGAACGCTCAACCCTGATGAACGAGCTCTACGCCAGCCTGCACCGCCGCCTCTCGATCTTCATCAACCTGCCCTTCCCCGCGCTCGATCGCATGGCGATCCGCAAGCGCCTCGACGAAATCGGCGGACAGGTGCGGGCATGACCATGCGCGTCGGCATCAGCGGCTTCGGCCGCATCGGCCGCCTGGCCCTGCGTGCGGCCCTCGGCGGCGCCAACCGCCCCGACGACGATCCGCGCCGGCACAACCGCCTCGACGTCGTGCACATCAACGAAACTAAAGCCCCGGCCGCCGCCTGCGCGCACCTGCTGGAGTTCGACAGCGTGCAAGGCCGCTGGCGCGGCCCCACAATCAGCGCCGAAGCCGACACCATCCACATCGGCGCCGGCCGCCTCTCCGTCTCCGCGCACGCGCACCCCGCCGAAATCCCCTGGGCCGACCTCGGCGTCGACACCGTGCTCGAATGCACCGGCAAATTCCTCACCCCCTCCGTCCTCGAAGGTCACCTCCGCCGCGGCGCCAAACGTGTCATCGTCGCCGCCCCGGTTAAAGATCCCGCGGTGCTCAACGTCGTGATGGGCGTCAATCACCACCTCTACGATCCCGCACAACACCCGATCGTCACCGCCGCTTCCTGCACCACAAACTGCCTCGCCCCCGTCGTCAAAGTGATCCACGAAGCCATCGGCATCCGCCACGGTCAGATCACCACCATCCACGACCCCACCAACACCAACGTCGTCACCGACGCCCTGCACAAAGACCTCCGCCGCGCCCGCAGCGCCATGCTCTCGCTGCAACCAACCACCACCGGCAGCGCCACCGCCATCGCCCTGATCTACCCCGAGCTAAAGGGCAAACTGAACGGCCACGCCGTCCGCGCCCCCGTGCTGAACGCCAGCCTCACCGACTGCGTCTTCGAACTCGCCCACGCCACCACCGCCGAAGCCGTCAACGCCCTGTTCCGCACCGCCGCCGCCGGCGACCTCGCCGGCATCCTCGGCTACGAGGAACGCCCCCTCGTCTCCGCCGACTACGCCCGCGACACCCGTAGCAGCATCATCGACGCCCTCAGCACCCTGGTCACCGACGGCACCATGCTGAAAATCTACGCCTGGTACGATAACGAAATGGGCTACGCCTGCCGCATGGTGGACCTGGCCTGTCACATCGCTGCGGTCGATCCGGCGTGATGGAAGACGTCTGGAACAGGCAAGAGTCTTCTTTTTCTGAAGAAAAAGAAGCAAAAAGACTTTTCTCCCTCTGCGCTGAGCGGTTGAACCGCGCGCGCCTTATGGGAAAAAGTTTTTTGCTGCTTTTTTTTCAAAA
>CAIRTN010000401.1 GCA_903881515.1 uncultured Rhodospirillales bacterium
GGTGCAGGATCGCCCGGACGGTGCGCTGGTGCTGGTTACCGGCATCAACCCGACGGCCGCCGGCGAAGGCAAGACCACCACCACGGTGGGCCTCGCCGATGCGCTCTCCGCGGCGGGTGCGCGCACGATGATCGCGCTGCGCGAGCCCAGCCTGGGGCCGTGCTTCGGGGTGAAGGGCGGCGCCACCGGCGGCGGCTACGCCCAGGTGGTGCCGATGGAGGACATCAACCTGCATTTCACCGGCGATTTCCACGCCATCACCTCGGCCAACAACCTGCTGGCCGCGATGCTGGACAACCATATCTACTGGGGCAACGAACTCGGTATCGATGCCCGCCGCGTCACCTGGCGTCGCGCGCTCGACATGAACGACCGCGCGCTGCGCAGCATCGTCGGCAGCCTCGGCGGCGTGGCCAACGGCATGCCGCGCGAAGACGGGTTCGACATCACGGTGGCCTCCGAAGTGATGGCCGTGCTGTGCCTGGCGCGCGATCTCGAAGACCTCCGCCACCGCTTGGGCCGGATGATCGTGGCCGCGCGGCGCGACGGCAGCTTCGTCACCGCCGCCGATTTGAAGGCCGACGGCGCCATGGCGGTGCTGCTGCGCGACGCGCTGATGCCGAATATGGTGCAGTCGCTGGAGGGCACGCCCGCCTTGGTGCATGGCGGCCCGTTCGCCAACATCGCGCATGGTTGCAACTCGCTGGTCGCCACGCGCCTGGCGCTGAAACTGTCGGACGTGGTGGTCACCGAGGCCGGGTTCGGCGCCGATCTCGGCGGCGAGAAATTCCTCGACATCAAGTGCCGCTTCGCCGGGCTCAAGCCGTCCTGCGCGGTGATCGTCGCCACGGTCCGCGCGCTGAAGCTGAACGGCGGTGTGGCGAAGGGCAATCTGGGCCAGGAAGACGTCGCCGCCCTCACCCGCGGCCTGCCCAATCTGGCCCGCCATGTGGAGAACATGGGCAAGTTCGGCCTGCCCGTGGTGGTGGCGCTGAACAAGTTCACCTCCGATACCGATGCCGAGATCGAGACCGTGCGCGCCGCGATGCAGGCGATGGGCACCGAGGTGCATCTGTGCACCCATTGGTCCGACGGCTCGAAGGGCACCGCTGACCTCGCCGCCGCGGTGCATCGCCTGATCGCCGCCAAGACGGCCGATTTCCACACGCTGTATCCCGACGACATCAAGCTTGCCGACAAGATCCGCACCATCGCCCGCGAGATCTACCGCGCCGATGGCGTCTCCCTGCCCGATGCCGTGATCAAGAAGCTGGAGAGCTACGAGAAGGCCGGCTACGGCGCCGCCCCGATCTGCATCGCCAAGACCCAGTACAGCTTCACCGCCGATCCGACCAAGCTGGGCGCGCCGACCGGCCATACCCTGCCGATCCGCGATGTGAAACTGTCCGCCGGTGCCGGATTCGTGGTTGCCATCGCCGGTGACATCATGACGATGCCCGGCCTGCCGCGTCGCCCCGCCGCGGAAAGCATCACGCTGTCCGCGGACGGGGAAATCGAAGGACTCTTCTAACGGAGAAAAGTTTTTTGGTTCTTTTTTTCAAAAAAGAACGAGGAAGATTTCTTCTTTTTTTATAAAAAAAGAAGCAAAAAAATTTCTTCCATTAGGCCGCGCGGACATCGACCAGCACGATCTCGGCGGCGTCGTTCGCCGTGATCGTGACCAGGTCCTCCCCGGTGACGGTTACGCCGTCGCGGGTGCCGGCGGCGACACCGTTGACGGTGATCGTCCCGGTTGCGGCCACCAGATAGGCCGTTCGGCCTGAGCCGAGCCGATGCGTCGTGCTTTGCCCGGCTGCCAGCGTGCCGGCCAATACCGCGGCGTCGGCGTTCAGCGGCAGCGCGCTGCCATCGGCGCCCGGCCGCCCATCGGCCAATGGCGCCAGCGAGGCCCCGGTGCTTTTCGGGAACACCCGCGATCCCCAGCCCGGCGTCACCCCGGCGCGGTCCGGCAGGATCCAGATCTGGAAAATCCGCGTCGGCGTCGGTTCGCGATTGTACTCCGCGTGCACGATGCCGGTGCCGGCATGCATCACCTGCACGTCGCCGGCCTCGGTGCGGCCCTCGTTGCCCAGGCTGTCGCGATGGGTGATCGCGCCCTCGCGGACATAGGTGATGATTTCCATCTCCTTGTGCGGATGCGGATCGAAGCCGGTGCCCGGCGCGATCTCGTCGTCGTTCCACACCAGCAGACGGCCGACGCCGTTGCGCTTGGCGTCGCGGTAGTGGCCGAAGCTGAAATGGTGCCGCGCGTTCAGCCAGTCGTTTTGAAACCGCCCGAGGCGGTCGAAGGGTTGCACGTCGATCATGTGGGTTACTCCCAAAATTGTTCGATATCGAACGATCTAGGAGGCCGCCGCCTCATTGCAAGGGTCCTGCGCGGCTGCCATGCCGAGGCGTCGCAGCAGCCCGTCCAGAATGGCCAGTTCCGCCGGCGGCAGTCCCGCCATCGCGCTGGCGATACTGGCGGCATGCCGGGGAAACACGTCCTGAACCAATGCCTGCCCGGCCTCGGTGAGCGTCACCATGACCTGCCGGCGGTCCGACGGCATCGCGCCGCGACAGACCAGGCCGCGGCGCTCCAGCTTGTCGATCACGTCGGTCATATTGCCCGGGCTGGTCAGAACTTTACGGCCCAGCACCCGCTGCGTCATCGGCCCCTTGTGCAGGATCGCCTCCAGCACCCCGAGTTGCGTCGGGGTCAGCCCGGCCTCGGTCAACAGCCGTTCGGTGCGCGCCTGCACCGCTCGGCTGGCCCGCATCAGCTTGACGAAAGTCCGGACGGACGCCGCAATCTCGGGATCGCCAACGCCGAACATCGCCTACCGGTTCATCATCACCGGCAGGGTGGCGTTTTCCAGCACATGGCGGGTCACCCCGCCCAGGATCAACTGGCGCAGCCGCGAATGCGAATAGGCGCCCATGGCCAGCAGATCGGCTTTGAACTCGCTGGCGGCCTTCAGCATCCCGGCCCCGACATCGCGATCCACCGGCCGGAAGGTGCTGATATCGGCATGCACGCCGTGCAACGCCAAGTAGGCCAGCAGGTCGGCCGCCGCCGGCCCACGGCGATGGTATTCGTCGGCTGTCAGGATCCGCACGGCTTCAGCCTTCTGCATCCACGGCATCGCCGCCTGCACGCTCGATGCCGACTCGGCAGTGCCGTTCCAGGCCAGACAGATCCTCGTGCCGATCGACGCCGGTGCGGTCCGTGGCGCGATCAGCACCGGCCGGCCGCTGTCGAACAGCACCGCATGTAACGCGTCGGACGAGGAAACATCCTCCCCGGCTTCCGGGTGCGGCACCACGGTCAGATCCGCCAGCCGCGCCTGCTGCGCCACCAGGTCTTCCTCGCGCCCGGTGATCGAGGCAAAGCTCGCCGTCGCCGTCGGTGAGCCAAACTTGCCTTCGCCGACCACCACGCCTTGGGCTGTGACAAAGCGTTCGAACATGGCGCGGACGGCCTGCGCGCGGTCAGAACTCTCGCGCTCGGTGGCCGACATCATTTCCTCGATCATCGCCCCGGACAGGCCCTCGCCGGCCAACGGAGCGACGTCCCGGCTGTCGACGCGCACATGCAGCGCGGTGACATGAGCATTCCATTTATTCGCGACCATAAGCGCGGTCGCCAACGCCGCTTCTCCAGCGGCGGTCCCGGTCAGCGGCAGCAGCAGCTTGCGGATGGCCATGGCGATCTCCCTTCGTCGTGTTTCGCTGGCCCATTATAGCACATCACAGCCCGGTGATGCCCATAACCGCAACAAGTGCCGCAGCGCCATCGCTGCCTGGCACCAGACGCCAATCGCCTGCCCCGGCACCGGCCTGCAAGGCCCGGTCAAGCACGGCAAGATCGGCATCCGATGCATCGCCCGTGCGCGCTGCAACCCGCTGGCGCAGCACATCTTCCGGCACGTCCAGCCAGATGCCATGAAACAGCGCGCTGCCGGCGGCATCGTGGATCAGCGATCGGTGCGTCGCGGCCATGAAGGTCGCATCAGCGATCACCGAATGCCCACTGGCCACCGCGGGTCGCGCGGCGTCGGCCAGTTCCGCGAATACGCGCGCGCTGGCCGCCGGGGTATAGGCCTGCGGTCCCAGTCGGGTTTCCGGCGTCGCCCCATGCTGCCGCTTGCGGATCTCATCGCTGCGCAGCACCAGCGCCCCCGGCGCCGCGCCCAGCAAGGGCGCCAATTGCCGCGCCACGGTGGATTTGCCCGAACCAGGCAAGCCGCCGATGGCGACCAGCATCGGGGGCGAGGGGGCGATATAGGCGCCGGCATGACGCACATAATCGTCTGCCGGCAGACCGCGCGCCGCCTGCACATGCGCCCGCACCATCGCGCGCTGCGACAGGAACAGTGGCAAGCCGCCCACCAAACCGGCGTCGCCGGTTCGCGCGACATAGCGGTTCATCACCGCATTCGCCGCTGTGCGCCCGACACGCACATCCAGATCCATCAGCAGGAACGCAAGGTCATAGCCGACATCCAGCGTCGCCAGATCCTCGTCGAACTCCAGCGCATCGAATGGCACCGGATGGCCTTGCCACAAACACAGATTGCCCAGATGCAGATCGCCATGCCCGCGGCGGACAAACCCATCCGCCTCACGCTGCCGCAGCCAGTCTGCATGCCCGTCGATCCAGCCCAAACACGCGGCCTGCCATTGCGCCACCGCCGCCGGATCGAGCCCGGCCGCCAGCGCCGAACGCGCATTGCCTTGGGTGATCGCCCGGAACGCCGCCGGCAGGTCGCGGCTCAGCCGTGGCAGCCCCAAGTGCAGCGCCGCGACGGCATCGGCCAATTCGCGCAGCAACCCCGGCGTCAACGCCCCGCGTGCCGCCATCTCGTCGAGAAAATCGCCCGCCGGCACCCGCGCCATGCGCACGACCCAGTCGACAACCTCGCCCGTCCCGCCCAGCCGTACCCCGTCCGCCCCGCGCGTTACCGGCACAACGTCGCGATACATCCCCGGCGCCGCGCCGGCGTTCAACGCGAACTCCCGCCGCGCCGTGCGCTGGCGTTCAGCCAGCGTGGTGAAATCCAGGAAACCGAGCCGCACCGCCTTGCGCAGCTTAAGCGCCTCGCCATCGCCCAGAAACACCGCCGAGATATGCGTCTCAACAGGCGCCGCCCCGGTCAGGCGCTGCAGCAGCGCCGCGGCTTCGGCCTGTTCGGCCGGGATCATCTCACGGAAACAATTTGCTCGTGGCCCATCCGCCGGCCGATGGGGTGTAAACGGTGCGGTCATGCAGCCGGAACTCGCCGTCCCGCCAGAACTCGATCTGCGTCGGGCGCAACCGGTAGCCGCCCCAATGCGGCGGGCGCGGGATGTCGTTGGGATATTTCGCCATGAACTCCGACACCCGGCGCATCAGGTCGCCACGCTGCGGCAGGGTGCTGGATTGCAGGCTCGCCCAGGCGCCGATGCGCGACAGCCGGGCGCGCGAGGCATAATAGGCATCCGCCTCGGCGGCCGAGACATCCTCGATCGCGCCCTCGATGCGCACCTGCCGGTGCAGCGACTTCCAGAAGAACAGCAGCGCCGCGCGCGGGTTGAGGTTCAGTTCTCCCCCCTTGCGGCTCTGCTTGTTCGTGTAAAAAACGAAACCTTCCGGCGACCAATCCTTCAGCAGCACGATTCGCGCGCTCGGCGCACCGTCCGCGGTGGCCGTCGCCAGCGTCATCGCATTGGGGTCATTCGGTTCGCTCTTGGTCGCCTCGGCGAACCAGGCGGCGAAATGAGCATACGGATCGGCGAAGCTTTCAGACATCGGAGGCTCCTCTTTCGGCGTACCTAGAGCGTGATGACCGTAGGTGGAATCACCGAAGGTCTGAATCACGCGAACAAACAAAACATAGACGGGGATGCGCGATCCTATCATCGCGCATCCCCGTCTATGTGCGCCTGGGGCAGGAATCCGGCAAGAGTCCCCCCTTGCCGTTGCGCCCCGTGCTGTGCGACGAGGGGGGTTCGACGAGATGAACGGGACCGACGATATGCAAGACGGCGAATCAGCGCGCCCGCGCGGTACCCTGATGCAGGGCAAACGCGGCGTGATCATGGGTGTCGCGAACAACCACTCCCTCGCCTGGGGCATTGCCGCCGCCTGCGCGGCGCAGGGGGCCGAACTGGCCTTCACCTACCAGGGCGAAGCGCTGGGCAAGCGCGTGCGCCCGCTGGCCGATCAGGTCGGCTCAACCCTGGTGCTGCCCTGTGACGTGGCCGACGACGCCAGCATGGATGCCGCTTTCGCCGAGATTGGTGAAAAATGGGGCAAGCTGGACTTCCTGGTCCATGCCATCGGCTATGCCGATAAGCAGTTCCTGCGCGGACGCTATGTGGACACCCCCCGCGCCGCCTTCCTGCAGGCGATGGATATTTCCTGCTTCAGCTTCACCGCCGTCGCCCAGCGCGCCGCCGCCCTGATGAGCCCAGGCAGCGCGATGCTGACCCTGTCCTACCTCGGCGCCGAACGCGTCGTGCCGCACTACAACGTTATGGGCGTGGCCAAGGCCGCGCTCGAGGCCTCGGTGCGCTACATCGCCACCGACCTCGGCCCGGCCGGCATCCGGGTCAACGGCATCAGCGCCGGCCCGATTCGCACGCTCGCCGCCAGCGGCATCGGCGATTTCCGCTACATCCTGCGCTGGAACCAGTACAACGCCCCGCTGCGGCGCAACGTCACCATCGAGGATGTCGGCGGCGCCGGGCTTTATCTGCTGTCCGACCTCGCCTCCGGCGTCACCGGCGAGGTGCATCACGTCGATAACGGCTACCACATCGTCGGCATGAAACAGCCGGATGCGCCTGACATCACTGTCGAGTAGCCATGTCGCATAACAGCTTCGGCCATCTGTTCCGGCTGACCACCTGGGGCGAGAGCCACGGCCGGGCGATCGGCTGCGTGGTCGATGGCTGCCCGCCCGGCATCGCGCTCGAGGAATCCGACATCCAGCCCTGGCTCGACCGTCGTCGCCCCGGCCAGTCGAAATTCACCACCCAGCGCCAGGAACCGGACACGGTGCGCATTCTCTCTGGCGTGTTCGAGGGTGTGACCACCGGCACCCCGATCGCGCTGATGATCGAGAATGTCGACCAGCGCTCGCGCGACTACTCCGAGATCGCGCAGCGTTTCCGCCCCGGTCACGCCGATCTGGCCTACGAACTGAAATACGGCATCCGTGACTACCGTGGCGGCGGCCGCTCCTCGGCGCGGGAGACCGCGATGCGCGTCGCCGGCGGCGCTGTGGCGCGCAAGGTGATGCCCGGCGTCACCATCCGCGGCGCAATGGTGCAGATGGGTCCGCACGGCATCGACCGCGCGAACTGGGACTGGGACGAAGTCGACAACAACCCGTTCTTCTGCCCCGATCCCGCCGCGGTGCCGCTGTGGGAGGAATACCTCTCTGGCGTGCGCAAAGCCGGCTCATCCTGCGGCGCGGTGATCGAGGTGGTGGCCGAAGGCGTCCCCCCCGGCCTCGGCGCGCCGATCTACGCCAAGCTCGACGCCGATATCGCCGCCGCCCTGATGGGCATCAATGCGGTGAAAGGCGTCGAAATCGGCGAAGGCTTCGCCGCCGCGGCGCTGACCGGCGAAGAAAATGCCGACGCCATGCGCATGCAGCACGGTCAGGTGGCCTTCGCCGGCAACCACGCCGGCGGCATCCTCGGCGGCATCGCCACCGGCCAGCCGATCGTGGCGCGCTTCGTGGTCAAGCCCACCAGCTCGATCCTCACCCCGGTGCCCTCGGTCGATCGCTCCGGCTCCGACGTCGAAGTGATGACCAAGGGCCGGCACGACCCCTGCGTCGGCATCCGCGCCGTGCCGGTGGGCGAGGCGATGCTGGCGCTGGTCCTGGCAGATCATCTGCTGCGCCATCGCGCGCAGAACCCCGACGCCCCGCAAATCGCCCGTTTGCCACGCAATTAGGCCCAGATTCGCTGGTTTCGCCGTTGCAAGCTCCCCCGCAGCGCCCAATCTACCGAGGTGTATAAGAGAATAATTCCCGGGGGTCTGCTTCAGCATGAGTGTTGCATTGGGCAACGGCACGCCGATTGATCGTGCCGCGATCACGGCTCTGATCGCGGCGGTCGGTCGTGCCACCTGGGATCGCCGGATCGCGGAAATTCTGGCCTGGGCCCGCGGTGGGCAGCGCGCCGGCCGCGCCATGCTGCGTCATCATGCCGTCGAACTGACCCTGGACCGGATGACCCGCGATCTCGGCCGCCCGGCAAGCCCGGCAGAATCCGTGCTGGCGGGTCTGGCCCGCGAAGCGGTGACGGCGCTGCGCAGCCTGTCCCCGGCCGGGCAGGACGCCTTCCGCGCCCGGCTGCGCGCTGGGCTGAACGCCGCTGAGTCGCTCGCGCCGTTCTTTCACCTGATCCGCACCGCCGCTCTGCAACGCAACCGCGGCTTCACGGTGGAATTCGCCGGCTTCGAAGCAAATACCCCATACGACCTGCTGCTGCGCCGCGACGGCGTTGAGGCCGAACTCGCTTGTGACACCATCTCCGCCGAGGACGGCCGCGATGTGCATCGCGGCGCCTGGTGCCAACTGGTCGACCGCATCGACCCCGATCTGCAAACCTGGCTCGCCGCCCATCCCGGCCGCTATCTGCTGAAACTCACTTTGCCGCTCGGCCTGCGCGGCGAACCCGCAACCCTCGCCTCGCTGCACGACCGCATCCGCGACATGCTGACCAGCGAACGCCGCGCCGACCACGACCCGGCCTGCATGCTCCGTCTCGACCCGCTGATGCTCGCCGCCGCACAGGCCGAAGAGGGCGGCCTGATGGAAGGCCTGCGCCGCGAATTCGGCACCCAGGCGCATCTGGCGGTCACCTCCGCCGGCCAGGGGGTGTTCGTGCTCGCCGCCCGCGCCTCGCGCGAGGACGAGGTCGCCGTCGCCATCCGCCGCCGCCTGTTCGCCATCGCTCCGGAACGTCTGACTGGAACACGGCCCGGCATCCTGGCGATGTTCATCGAGGACACCGACCGCACCGAATGGGCTGAACTGCGCGAAAAGCTGGAACTTGAAGGCGAAGCCCGCCAGTTCCTCGCCCAACCCGCGGCCCGCGGCGTGGTCGCCGTCACCTGCGCGTCAAGGTTGGAATTGCTGGGCAACGGCGCACCTGAGGGCGATGTCCGCTTCCGCAACCCGTCCCACCCGGCCGCCAAGGCCCAGGCACTGGCCCCCGCGGTGATGTCGTCGCTTTAGCAGGCTGCTGAAAAAACAGCGCGCGCAGTTGAAGCAAGCGAAGGAAGGAAATTTTTTGCTTCTTTTTTATAAAAAAGAAGATTTCTTCTTGTTCTTTTTTGAAAAAAAGAACCAAAAAACTTCTATTCGCTTGGGCCGCGCCCTACTGGGCGTAATTAC
>CAIRTN010000402.1 GCA_903881515.1 uncultured Rhodospirillales bacterium
GCCGCCTGCGCCGCAGCCAGGCGGGCCACCGGCACGCGATACGGCGAGCAGGAGACGTAATCCAGCCCGACGCTTTCGCAAAAGGTGATCGAGGCCGGGTCGCCGCCGTGTTCGCCGCAGATGCCGAGTTTCAGGCCGGGCTTGGTGGCGCGGCCTTTTTCGGCGGCGATGCGCACCATGGCACCGACGCCTTCGACATCGATCGAGACGAACGGGTCCTTGGTGAGGATGCCCTGGTCGATATAGTCCGGCAGGAACTTGCCGGCGTCGTCGCGCGACAGGCCGAACACGGTCTGGGTGAGGTCGTTGGTGCCGAAGGAGAAGAAATCGGCGACTTCGGCGATCTTGTCGGCGGTGAGGGCTGCGCGCGGCAGTTCGATCATGGTGCCGACGATGTATTCGATGGTGGTGCCGGTTTCGGCGAACACCGCCTTGGCGACGGCATCGACCTGGGCGCGGGTGATTTCGAGTTCGCGCTTCATGCCGACCAGCGGGATCATGATTTCCGGCACCGGGGCGACGCCGAGCTCCTTGGCGATGGCGATCGCGCCCTCGAAGATGGCGCGGGCCTGCATCTCGTAGATCTCGGGGTAGGACACGCCGAGGCGGCAGCCGCGATGGCCAAGCATCGGGTTGGCTTCGGCGAGTTCGGCGCCGCGGCGGCGCATGGTGTCGGTATCCAGGCCGAGCGATTCGGCGACTTCGGCGATTTCGGAGTCGCTGTGCGGCAGGAATTCGTGCAGCGGCGGGTCGAGCAGGCGGATGGTGACCGGCAGGCCGGCCATGATGCGGAACAGGTCGATGAAGTCCTGCCGCTGATAGGGCAGCAGCTTGGCCAGCGCGGCGCGGCGGCCGCGTTCATCGGAGGCCATGATCATCTGCCGCACGGCGAGGATGCGTGCGGGGTCGAAGAACATGTGCTCGGTGCGGCACAGGCCGATGCCTTCGGCGCCGAACTTGCGGGCGGTTTCGGCGTCCAGCGGGGTTTCGGCGTTGGTGCGCACCTTCAGGCGGCGGACCTGGTCGGCCCACTCCATCAGGGTGGCGAAATCGCCGGACAGGCTGGGTTCGATCATCGGCACGGAGCCGGCGAAGACTTCGCCGGTGGCGCCGTCCAGCGTGATGATATCGCCGGCGTTGAGCACCTGGCCGCCGGCACTGAGGGTCTGGGCGGAATAGTCGACCACGACGCCGCCGGCACCGGCGACGCAGGGGCGGCCCATGCCGCGGGCGACCACGGCAGCGTGGCTGGTCATGCCGCCGCGGGTGGTGAGGATGCCGCGGGCGGCGTGCATGCCGTGGATGTCTTCGGGGCTGGTTTCGATGCGCACCAGCACAACGGATTCGCCCTTGGCGGCCCGGGCCTCGGCCTCGTCGGCGGAGAACACCATGGCGCCGCAAGCGGCACCGGGGCTGGCGGGCAGGCCCTTGGTGAGCAGCACGCGCTTGGCCTTCGGGTCGAGCGTGGGGTGCAGCAACTGATCCAGCGAGGCGGGGTTGACCCGGCGGATCGCCTCGTCGCGGTCGATCAGGCCTTCGTTGGCCATGTCGACGGCGATGCGCAGGGCAGCGGCGGCGGTGCGCTTGCCGTTGCGGGTTTGCAGCATGTACAGCTTGTTGGACTGCACGGTGAACTCGATGTCCTGCATGTCCTTGTAATGCGCTTCCAGCGTGGCGCGGACGGCCATCAGTTCGGCGTAGGCGTTCGGCATCGCCTCTTCCATCGGCTTCTCGCCGGGCTTGGCCTTCAGCTTGGCCATTGGCTGCGGCGTGCGGATGCCGGCCACCACGTCCTCGCCCTGGGCGTTCACCAGATACTCGCCGTAGAAAATGTTCTCGCCGGTGGAGGGGTCGCGGGTGAAGCAGACGCCGGTGGCGCAATCCAGGCCCATGTTGCCGAACACCATGGCCTGCACGTTGACCGCGGTGCCCCAGGTGGCGGGGATGTCGTACATGCGGCGATAGGTGTTGGCGCGCGGGTTCATCCAGGAGCCGAACACGGCGCCGATGGCGCCCCAAAGCTGTTCCCACGGGTCCATCGGGAACGGCTTGCCGGTCTCGTGGGCGACCATTTCCTTGTAGGCGCCGACGACCTTCTTCCAGTCATCGGCGTCAAGCGCGGTGTCTTCGGAGACGAATTTTTCGAGCTTCACGGCTTCGAGGATCTCCTCGAAGCGGTGGTGATCGACGTCGAGCACCACGGAGCCGTACATCTGCACGAAGCGGCGATAGGAGTCCCAGGCGAAGCGGGCATCGCCGGAGGCTTCCTCGAGGCCGGCGACGGTGTCGTCGTTCAGGCCGAGGTTGAGCACGGTGTCCATCATGCCGGGCATCGAGACGCGGGCGCCGGAACGGACGGAGACCAGCAGCGGCTTGTGGCGGGCGCCGAAGCCGAGGCCGACGGCCTGTTCGATCAGAGCGAGCGCGGCTTTCACCTGAGCGTCGAGCGCGGCGGGGTATTGCTGCCCGTTGTCGTAGAAGGCGGTACAGACTTCGGTGGTGATGGTGAAGCCAGGCGGCACCGGCAGGCCGATATTTGCCATTTCGGCGA
>CAIRTN010000403.1 GCA_903881515.1 uncultured Rhodospirillales bacterium
ATAAGATATTGTTTTTGACGTTTTTTGGGTCCCTTTTTTACAAAAAAGGGACTGCTTTCTTGCCTTACAACGCCAACCGGATATTGCCGAAATCGTCGAGCGCGGCGGTGCAGCCGGGAGGCACAAGGCAGGTGGCGTCGTATTCCTGGATGATGGCGGGGCCGGGGACGGGGGCGGTGAGTTCGGCGCGGCTGAGGATGCGGGTTTGGGTCCAGCCGATGCTGGGGAACCAGGCTTCGCGGGTGCTGGGCGTGTCGGCGTGGGCGGGGGGGATGTGGGCGGGGAGGCGGGGGCGGTCTGGCAGGCCGGCGGCGACGACGGAGAGGCCCATGAGTTCGACGGGTTCGCCGGGGGGGGCGCGGAAGCCGTAGGTGCGGGCGTGTTCGAGGCCGAAGGCTTCGGGGAGGGTGGCGATGAGGTCGGCGGCTTCGTGCGAGGCGAGGGGCACGGAGAGTTCGCTGGACTGGCCGACGTAGCGGGCCTGGGCGGAGAGGCGCAGGGCGCGGCTGGCTTGGGGGAAGCCGTCTTCGGCGAGGCGGGCGTTGCCGTCGGCCAGAAGGGTATCGATGGCGGATTGCAGCAGGGTGGGGTCGGCGCTGGACAGGCGGTGCCGCAGCGAGCGGGTGGCGTGGTGTTCGGTATCGGCCAGGAGCAGGCCGAAGGCGCTGAACAGGCCGGGCATGGGGGGGATCAGCACCTGTTTCATGCCGAGTTCGGCGGCGATGCCGGCGGCGAAGAGCGGGCCGTTGCCGCCGAAGCCGAGCAGGGTGAAGCCGCGGACGTCCCGCCCGCGTTCGACGGAGACGGCGCGGATGGCGCGCATCATGGTGGCCGAGGCGATGCGGAGCATGCCGTGGGCGGCCTGCTCGATGGTCAGGCCGAGGGGGGTGGCGAGTTTTTCGGCGATGGCGGCGCGGGCGGCGTCGCGGTCGAGCGCCAGGGTGCCGCCGGCGAGGCCGGCGGGGTCGAGGTAGCCGAGGGCCAGGTTGCAGTCGGTGATGGTGGGTTCGGTGTTGCCGCGGCCGTAGCAGACCGGGCCGGGGTCGGCGCCGGCGGAGCGGGGGCCGGCTTTGGGGGCGCCGGCTTCGTCGAGCCGGCAGATCGAGCCGCCGCCGGCGCCGACCTCGGCGAGGTCGATGGCCGGCAGTTTCAACATGTAGCCGGCGCCGACCAGCAGGCGGGCGCCGGCCATGACGCCGGCGCCGACTTCCATCGCCTCGGCGCGCAGGACTTCGCCGTTTTCGACCAGGCCGGCCTTGGCGGTGGTGCCGCCCATGTCAAAGGTGACCATGCCGTCGATGCCGAGGTGCCGCGCTATGGCGGCGCCGCCGACGACGCCGGCCGCGGGGCCGGATTCGACGATATGGGCGGGGTAGGCGGAGGCGTGCGCGGCGGTGGACAGGCCGCCGTTGGACTGCATCAGGTGCAGGCCGGCGCCGATGCCCAGGCTGGCGAGGCGGGCCTGCAAAGAGGTGAGGTAAGCGCGGACGACGGGTTGCAGGTAGGCGTTGACCACGGTGGTCGAGGTGCGCGGGTATTCCTTGATTTCCGGCAGCAGCTTGTGGCTGGCGGTGATGGCGAGGCCGGGGCAGGCGGCGTGAAGCGCTGTCTCGATCGCCTGTTCATGGGCGGGGTTGGCGTAGCTGTTGATCAGGCAGATGGCGACGCTCTCGACGCCTTCGGCCTGGATGAAGGCGATGGCTTCGGCGACGGTTTGCATGTCGAGCGCGGTGGCGATGCTGCCATCGGGGCGGATCTTCTCGGTGACCTCGCGGCGCAGGCGGCGTTCGACCAGGGCTTTCGGCTTGGTCCAGTGCATGTCGTAGAGGCGGGGCATGCGGATGTCGCGGATTTCCAGCACGTCACGGAAGCCGGCTGACGTGATCAGGGCGGTTTTGGCGCCGCGGGCCTCGAGGATGGTGTTGGAGCCGACGGTGGTGGCGTGGAGGACTTCTGCGACGGGCGTGCCGGTGAGGAGGGCGCGGAGGCCGGTTTCTATGCCGATGGAGTAATCGGCGGGGGTGGAGGGGGTTTTGTGGGTGGTGATGCGGCCGTCGGCGGCAATGGCCACGAGGTCGGTGAAGGTGCCGCCGATGTCTACGCCTATTCTTAGGGACATGAGGAAGAGTCTTCTTTTTGTGACCAAAAAGAAGCAACAAAACTTTTTCCGATAAGTAAAGGTGTGTTGGGCGCTGAGCGAGGGGCTCCTGGA
>CAIRTN010000404.1 GCA_903881515.1 uncultured Rhodospirillales bacterium
CCGGCATGGAGGCCCGGCGGAACCCGCCGAATTCCTCGAACAGGCCGCGCAGCACCGGCGAAATCGCCTCGAAGACGTCGTCCTGGGTGACGAACGCCATCTCGAAGTCGAGCTGATAGAACTCGCCCGGCGAGCGGTCGGCGCGCGAGGCCTCGTCGCGGAAGCAGGGGGCAATCTGGAAGTAGCGGTCAAAGCCCGCCACCATCGCCAACTGCTTGAACTGCTGCGGCGCCTGCGGCAGGGCGTAGAACTTGCCGGGGTGGTTGCGGGCGGGCACCAGGAAGTCGCGCGCGCCTTCGGGGCTGGAGGCCGTCAGGATCGGGGTCTGGAACTCGGTGAAGCCCTGCTCTATCATGCGGCGGCGGATCGACGCGATGACGCCGGCGCGCAGCATGATGTTCTTGTGCACCCGCTCGCGGCGCAGATCCAAGAAGCGGTAGGTCAGGCGGAGTTCGTCGGGGTATTTCTCTTCGCTGTTGACCTGCATCGGCAGCACGTCGGCGGCGGATTGCACCACCATGGTATCGGCCTTCAGCTCGATCTCGCCGGTCGGCAGGCGGGGGTTCACCGTGCCGGTTTCGCGGGCGACGACGGTGCCGGTGACGGTGACGACGCTTTCGGCGCGGATGGCGTCGATGGCGGCGAAGGGGGCGGTGCCGGCGGCGAAGACGATCTGAGTGATGCCGTAGTGATCGCGCAGATCGACGAACAGCAGGCCGCCATGGTCGCGCTTGCTGTGCACCCAGCCGGAGAGGCGGGCGGTCTGACCGGCGTCGGATGCGCGAAGCTGGCCACAGGTATGGGTGCGATAGGCGTGCATGGGGGCGTCTCTCGTGCTGGCGGAACCGGCGCAACAAGCCGCCGCGACCTCGGACTGTCAAGTAACGGCTTCGCAGGGCGGCCCGCCAAGTGTAGATACGCCGCATGAATCGTCCTTCCGGCCGCGCAATACGCGGCGAATTCCCCGATCCCGTCCTGATCACCGACACCGCGGCGCTGGCCGCGCTGTGCGAGCGGTTGCGGAAAGAGAAATACGTCACGGTGGATACCGAGTTCATGCGCGAGCGGACCTATTGGCCCGAACTCTGCGTCGTGCAGCTTGCGTCTGACACCGATGTGGCAGTGGTCGATGCGCTGGCGCCGGGGCTGGACCTCGCGCCGCTGGGCGAATTGCTGGCCGATACCGCGGTGACCAAGGTGTTTCATGCCGCGCGGCAGGATATCGAGATCTTCGTGCTGCGCTTCGGCGATGTGCCGCGGCCGCTGTTCGATACGCAGGTGGCGGCGATGGTGGCAGGCTTCGGGGACCAGGTGGGCTATGACAGCCTGGTGGCGGCGACGGCGGGGGCGCAGATCGACAAGGCGCACCGGTTCAGCGACTGGGCGGCGCGGCCATTGTCGGCGGCGCAGATCGCCTATGCGGCGGCCGACGTGACGCATCTGCGCCGGGCCTACGACAAGTTGCAGGAGCGGCTGGCGAAGGATGGCCGGCTGGAGTGGGTGGCGGAGGAGATGGCGGTGCTGGCCGACCCGGCGACGTATCGGCCGGATCCCGAGTCGATGTGGGAGCGGCTGCGGCCGCGGACCAATAACCGGAGGATGCTGGGGGTGCTGCGGGCGGTGGCGGCCTGGCGGGAGCGTGAGGCGCAGCGGTCGAATATTCCGCGGCAGCGGATGCTGAAGGACGAGGCGCTGCTGGAAATCGCCGCGGTGGCGCCGACGACGGCCGATGATCTGGCCCGTGCGCGGGGGATTTCGCAGGGGTTTGCCAGCGGCAAGATGGGCCTCAGCCTGCTGGCGGCGATTGCCGAGGCGAAGGGTCAGCCGGATGACGCGTTGCCGCCGGCGCCGGACCGGCGGGATACGCCGCGGGCTTCGCCGGCTTTGGTGGCGTTGCTGAAAGTGCTGCTGGCGGCGAAATGCGAGCAGCATCATGTGGCGCCGAAGCTGGTGGGCAACAGCGAGGATATCGACCGGCTGGCCGGCGAGGACGATCCCGATGTGGCCTGCCTGAGCGGGTGGCGGCGGGATGTGTTTGGCGAGGATGCCCTGGCGTTGAAGCAGGGGCGGGTGGCGCTGGGGGTTTCCGGCAAGAAAGTGAAGCTGGTTCAGGTCAGCTAGAGTTACCTTTGCAATTCTGACTGGAAGACGTCCTTGATGTGATTGGCCAGGATGTCGGTGACCGGTTGGCGGGCGCCGCGGCCTTTCATCAGCAGGATGCCGAAATCGGGCAGCGGCGGCAGGCCTTCGTCCGGCCTGACCACGCGCAGCCCGGCGGGGACCCAGGAGATGGTGGAGACGGTGACGGCGAGGCCAGCGAGCACCGGGGCGTGGGTGCCGACCTGGCTGCCGGAGCTGAAGGCGATGCGCCAGCGGCGGCCGGCGCGCTGCAAAGCGTCCTGTGCGGCGGTGCCCCAGCGATCGGTATGGGCGGTGGCGAGCGGCAGGGGGTCCTGCCGGTGGGGGGCGTAGCGTTCGGAGGTGATCCATTGCAGCGGGCCGCGCCAGAGGGTTTCGGCGGGCCAGCGCTTGGGTTCGTTGCCCTCGCTGATCAGCGACAGGTCCAGGCTGCCCTCCATCAGTTTTACCCCCAGCTCGTTGCTGGGCAGGCATTCGACCTCGACCTCGACGGCGGGATGGCTGTCGGCGAAGCGGCGCAGCGCCTGGGGCAGATAGCGCAACGCGTAGTCGTCGGGCGAGCCGAGGCGGACGGTGCCGACCATTTGCGGGCTGTGGAAGCGGCTCCAGATCCGGTCATTTAAGGCAAGCAGCTCGCGGGCCTGATCCAGCAACACAATGCCCTGCGCGGTCAGCTGGACTGATCCGCCTTTGCCGCGCAGCAGCAATTTCTGTCCGAGCAGGGCTTCAAGCCGCTGAATCTGCATGGAAACAGCACTTTGCGTGCGGCCGACGCGTTCAGCCGCGCGGGTGAAGCTGTTCTCCTCGGCGATGTACGCAAAGCTGCGCAGCAGGTCGGGGTCGATTCCGGTGGGGTTGCTCATAAGTATCAAAATAATTGATCTGCCACATTAGAGCAATTCGTTTTTCTTATTGTGTATCGGCACCTATGTCCTCTCCATCGAGACCAACTCAAGGAGGCCCACCATGTCGGGTCACGTCATTTCCGCTTCTTTCTCCTCGTTCGGCCATAACCGGATCGGGAGCCTGTTCGCCACGCTGCGCAGCATGTGGGCCGAAGCCCAGCGCACGGCCGCGTCGCGGCGCAATCTTGCGTATATGGACGACCGCATGCTGAGCGATATCGGCGTGTCGCGGTCGCAGGCGCAGTTCGAGGCCTCCCGCTGGCATTAATTACGATAACGGAACATTGAGCGCGCGGGTTTCCCGCGTCGCTCAATGCAGCGTTTTTCGTCGTCGGCGGCGGTGCGCAATGCCTGGAGCGTCCAGGCGCGGTTGCCACGATACGGTTGCCGTGCTGGGTTGCCAGGGGCGCGGCGGGTGCGTGGGTGCGCGCGGTGCGGGTTGCGGCTGTTGCGCGTAAGCGGACGGGCGCCGCGCAGGACGAGATGAGGGCGCACGGCTTGACCGGGACGCGGGACGCTTTGGCGCGAGCGGCGGCGCCGGTTGCCGTAGCGGTGGAAGCTCGCCATTGCGCCAGGCGGTAAACAGATTGTCGAGCACGGCGAAGAGCTGACGCAGGGCGAGCCAGACCAAGATCGCTTCGGACACACTTCCCCCGACGTGCCGCACACGGGCGACGAGGGTTTTGAGGTGGCCAGACGCGATGTGGGCCAGATGGCATTTTACCATTAATTGTGTTTTTATATAACAGTTGCGCCGTTGGCAAGGAAAAAATGCAGGGTGGCGGTGATTTTTTTTGGGCGTGCGTGTTGGGGCGGAGGTGGCGGATTACGCTACGCTAATCCGCCCTACAACACTGAATTCATGTGGTTTTTTGGGTCCCTTTTCCGGCGCGGTGTCTTTGCCGTCGCCCTGCAAAAAAGGGACTGCGTGCTTCCTTGCCCTACGCCGCCAGCCGCGTACTCGCCTCCAGCCCGAGGGTCACCGCCAGACGGTCAAGCCGGCGGGTAACGCTTTCGCCGGCGAAGACGCCGCTGCCTTCGGCGAGTTCCAGGGTCAGGGCAGGGCCGACCAGCAGGCGGGTGCCGGCCAGCAAGTCTGGCGTGCCTGCGGAGAGCGTGTAGGCCAAGCGCAGGGCGACGCCGAGGATGGTGGCGCGGCGGGTGTCTTCGACCGAGAGCAAGGCGCGGGCGGTGGCGAGGAACGGGGCGTCGGGTTCTGCTTCGTAGCGCAGTGCCAGAGTGAGGGCGAGGAAAGCGCGGGCATGATGGTCCAGCCCGATGCCGGGCTGGCGCAGGATGCGCAGGAAGGCCTGTTCGGCGCGGTATTCGGGGTGATCGCGGCTGCCGATATCGGACATCAGACAGGCGGTTTCGCGCAGCCGGGTGGCGTTGGATTTTTCGTTGGGGAAGAGCGGGTCCGTCCAGCGCAGCAGGGCGGCGGGCAGCGTAGGGTCGCGGCCGAGGCGCAGTGCATAGTCGGAACCGGCGGCGAGCATGGGGTCGCGCAGGCGTTCGGAGTCGGGCAGCACGCCCATGTACCAGCCTTCCCGCAGGCCGTTGGCGGAGAACACCACGCGTTTGGCGCCGGTGGCGCGCAGCAGCCGGCGCAGCACGATGGCGGCGAAGGGCAGGTCGTCGATGCGCCGGCGTGGGGCGCCTGGCATGCGTTCCAGCGCTTTGCGCCCGGCCGCGGCGATGACGCCGGTGAGGTCGCGGGCTTCGTCGCGGCTGATGGTGTAGTGGTGCACCATGTTCAGCGGGTAGCCGGTCTGCGCGATATGGATGCGCGCGAGGGCCCGCCAGGCGCCGCCGACGGCGTAGAGGTCCCGCCCGGCGCTGTTGGACAGCCAGTCGATCGAGGCGAGTTCCTGTTCGGCGATGGCGCGGGCGCGCACCGGGTCGTCGCCGGCGCGTTCGGCGAGGCGGATGACGCCGAGCGGCCGGGTGACCGCCTGGCCGCGCTGGCCTGCGCGCAATTCCACCATTTCCAGGCTGCCGCCACCGATATCGGCGAGCACGCCATCGGCGTCGGGGATGCCGCAGAGCAGGCCGTCAGCGGCGAGACCGGCCTCTTCCTGGCCGGAAAGGATGCGGATCGGGAAATCGGGGAAGCGTTGGGTGAGCGCGGCGACGAAGGCCGCGCCGTTGGAGGCATCTCGCACCGCGGCGGTGGCCAGCACCTGACAGGGGCCGGCGCCCATGGCCCGCGCGATGGCGACGTAGCGGCCCATGACGGTCAGCGCCTGGCTGACCGCGTCCTCGTTCAGCTTGCCGGTGGCGGTCATGCCGCGGCCGAGGCGCAGGACGGCTTTTTCGTTAAAGATCGCCACCGGATTGCGGCGATGGCCGTCGAACACAACCAGGCGGACCGAGTTGGAGCCGAGATCGACCACCGCGGGGCGCGGTTGGTCCTTGGGGGGGGAGAAGGGCAAGCGATCAGTCCTCGGTCAGGCGGTCCGGCCGGCGGGCGGCGATGGGTCCGGCGATGGCGGGGCCGTGCAGCGCCGAGCCACGGCCGGACAGCGAAGGGTTGGTCATGAAATAGTCGTGTGCGGAGATGCGTTTTTTGCCGGAGCCCGGGGCAACGCGGCGCCAGGTGCCGGCGGCATCGAGTTCCCAGGACTGCATGGTGTCCTTGAGGTTGACCACCATGATCTGGTCCAGCACCTGCGCGTGCACAGTGGGGTTGAGGATCGGCACCAGGGTTTCCACCCGCCAGTCCATGTTGCGGGCCATCAGGTCGGCGGACGAGATGAACACGCGGGCGTGGCGGTTGGGCAGGGCGAAGCCGCTGCCGAAGCAGTAGATGCGGCTGTGCTCCAGGAACCGGCCGACGATCGACTTGACCTTGATGTTCTCCGACAGGCCGGGCACGCCGGGCCGCAGGCAGCAGATGCCGCGCACCACGCAGACGATCTTCACGCCGGCGCAGGAGGCCTCGTAGAGCTTGTCGATCAGGATGTCGTCGACCAGCGAGTTCATCTTGAGCCAGATATTGGCCGGCCTTCCCTCGCGGGCGAAGCCGATCTCGCGGTCGATCAGGTTGCACAGCGTGCTGCGGGTGGTCAGCGGCGAGAAGCCGATGGCGTCCATTTTTTCCGGCCGCGCATAGCCGGTCATGTAGTTGAACAGCCGGGCGGCGTCGCGGGTGAGGTCTGGGTCGCAGGTGAAGAACGACAGGTCGGTGTAGATGCGCGCGGTAAACGGGTGATAGTTGCCAGTGCCGAAATGCGCGTAGCTGCGCACGGTGGCGCCCTCGCGGCGGACGACGAGGGAGAGCTTGGCGTGGGTTTTCAGCTCGGTGAAGCCGAACACCACCTGCACGCCGGCGGCCTCCATGACGCGGGCGAGGCGGATATTGGCTTCCTCGTCAAAGCGGGCGCGCAGTTCGACCATCGCGGTGACCGATTTGCCGGCCTCGGCGGCCTCGATCAGCGCCTTGACGATCGGGCTGTCGCGGCTGGTGCGGTACAGCGTCTGTTTCACCGCGACGACGTTGGGATCGCCCGCGGCCTGACGCAGGAACTGCACCACGACGTCGAAGCTTTCGAACGGGTGGTGGACGACGATGTCCTTGGCGCGGATGGCGGCGAAGCAGTCGCCGCCGAAATCGCGGATGCGCTCGGGGAAGCGCGGCGTGTAGGGCGGGAACAGCAGATCCGGCCGGTCATCGACGATCATCTGTTTGACGTCGACCAGGCCGAGCGGGCCGTCCTGGATGAAGACTTCGGCACTGCTGGCTTCCAGCTCGTCGGCGACGAGGTCACGCAGATCGGCGGGCATGCCGTCATTCACCGAGAGATGGATGGCGACACCGCGGCGGCGGCGCTTCAGCGCGGTCTCGTAGGAACGGACGAGATCCTCGGCTTCTTCCTCGAACTCGACATCGGTGTCGCGGATCAGGCGGAACATGCCGTGTTCGATCAGCCGGAAGCCGGGGAACAGCCGGACGAGGAACATCTCGACCAGTTCTTCCAGCAGGATGAAGCGGATCTTGTCGCCATCGCGCTCGGATTGTTTCAGGCGAACGAAGCGATCGACCTGACTGGGAAGCGGGATCAGGCCGCGCATGCCCTGGCCGTCCTCCTCGCGCATCAGCTTCAGCACCATCACCAGGCCCATGTTGGGGATGAAGGGGAAGGGATGCGCGGGGTCGATCGCCAGCGGGGTCAGCACGGGGAAGATGCGTTCCATGAACCAGGCGTCGAGCCAGACATGGTCTTCGGGCTGCAACGCGTCACGCCCGACCAGCGACAGTCCGGCGGCTTGCAGCTCGCGGCGAAGCTGGTGCCAGACGCGGGTCTGCGCACGCATCAGCCGGGCGGCCTCGACCTCGACCTCGAGCAATTGCTGGGCGGGGGTGAGGCCGTCATCGGAACGGTGGGTGACGCCGGCCTTGGCCTGACCGATCAGGCCGGCGACGCGGACGGAGTAGAACTCGTCAAGGTTGCCGGCACTGATCGAGACGAAGCGCAGGCGTTCCAGCAGCGGGTGGCGCGGGTTTTCGGCTTCTTCCAGCACGCGGTGATTGAAAGCGAGCCAGGAAAGTTCGCGATTGATGAAACGGTCGGGGTTGCTGCGGATGGCCTCCCCCTGTGGAATGGCCGGCACAGCGGTATCCGCAGCGTTCATCGTGGCGCCTTGTACGAGGTGAAATCGCGCCATTCTAGAGCAACCCCACGGAGACGGGCAGGGCCGAAGCGAAATCTTCATCAAGCGCCGGCGGGTCCTGCAGCGCGGCAACGACGGCGCGGGCGACCTGCATCGTCATGCCGCGGCCGAACAGCAAAGTCAGACGATCAACCTGAGCGGCGGCCTGGTACATTGCCTGCTGGGTGCGGGGCAGGCGCAGACGCAGCCAGGACTGCATCTCATCGGTGACGCGCAACTGACGCTCGCGCAGCAGGCGGGAGAGCAGGGCGCGCAGCAGATCGTCATCGGCCGGCAGGATTTCGGCGGTGGTCATCGCGCGCAGCCGGCTGGCGAGGTCAGGCAACACCGTCGGCCAGCGCGCCGGGGCGGCCCGGGCGGCGATCAGCACGGGGCGGCCGAGCTCGGCCATGGCATTCAGCAGGTGCAGCAGGTCAGCCTCCGGCGCGTAATCGGCGTCATCGACGGCGGCGGCAACCGGCTCCGGGCCGGTGAAGCGCAGTCCGGGGCCGCGCAGCACGGCACAGCCCTGGCGGTTGGCCCAGATGTGCAGCAGATGCGACTTGCCGCTGCCCTCGCGACCCCAGAGCGCCAGACGGTGCATCGGCCAGTCCTGCGTCTGCGCGAGCCAGATCAGCGCGGCCTCGTTGCAGGGGGCGTGCAGGAAGGAGGACTCGGCGTAGTCCTGCGAGAGCGCGAAGGGGAGGGCGAACTGGCGGGGCATCATGGGAGGACGGTAGGCAGGTAGGGAAGCGCTTCTTTTTTGAAGGTGACGGCGAAGCCGCCGCACCGAAAAAGAAGCAAAAAACTTTTATTCTCTCCGCTGGCACGAAGGTTCGTCCCATGCGGCGAACGCTGGAACGCGCGGAGAGAAAGGGTTTTTTGCGGAGCTTTTCCGGTGCGGCGGCTTCGCCGTCGCCTGCAAAAAAGCGCCCGATTGCTGCCTCCTGCCTGCGCCCTCATGCCCCATCCCCATCGCGCGGCATTTCCAGATACAGCGGGCTTTGCAGATAGCGCCGCAGCCAGAATCGGCACAGCACGCCGATCACCGCGGCAGCGGGCACAGCAAGCAGCACGCCGAGAAAACCAAAGGCAGCGCCGCCGGCGAACAGGGCGAAGATCACCCACACTGCGTGCAGTTCCACCCGGTCGCCCAGGAAGCCCGGGTAGATCACATAGCCTTCCAGCACATTGCCCACCGCGAACACGCCCAGCACCAATACCACTCCGGTCCAGGTCGGAAATTGCGCCAATGCCAGCCCGACCGCCAGGATCAATCCGGTGATCGTGCCGACATAGGGGATGAATGACAGCATTCCGGCCGACATGCCGACGATCAACCCGAGATCGAGCCCGACGGCCGACAATGCGGAGGCATAGTAGAGCGCCAGCACCAGGCAGCACAGCGCCTGTCCGCGCAGCCAGGCCGACAGGATGCGATCGACCTCGCGCGCCTGCGCCCGCAGCACGGCGGCGTAGCGGCGGGGCAGCCAGCCATCGATTCGCCCGGTGATGCCGGGCCAGTCGCGCAGCAGGTAGAACGCCACCACCGGGGTGACGACGACCAGGGTCAGCACGTTGAACAGGGCGAAGCCGCCGCCGACCACACCGCGCAGGGCGGAGCCGGCGAAGGACAGCATGGCGCCGACCTGTCCGCCGACGAGGTCGCGCACTTTTTCGTCGACGAAATCCGGGCCCAGCGCATCCTGCAGGCGGGCGATCATTTCGTCGGCGAAGCCGCGCATCAGGGTGATGTAGGTGGGCAGGCGGGAGAGCAGGATGCCGATCTGTGCGAGGATCAGCGGGTAGAGCAGCAGCACGAAGAACAGCACCGCGGTGACCACGCCGACGATCAGCACCAGAGAGCCGATCATGCGGCGTACGCCGAGGCGCTGCATGCGGGTCGCCAGCGGGTCGAGGAAATAGGCCAGCGTCGCCGCCATCACGAAGGGGACCAGGATGGTGGAGAACAGCCACAGGCAGACGCAGGCGGCTAGGCCAAGGCCGATCAGCAGGCCCATGCGCTGGCCGCGGGTTGACGCGGTGTCGGTGGGGTTCATGTGCGCGATGCCGTCCAGACATAGGCGGCGCCGGAAGCAAACGTGCTGGCGGCGACGGCCCACACCAGGCCGGCGACAATGGTAGCAGGCAGCGGGCCGAGGCCGGGGGCATGGCCCATGGCGAGCAGGGCGGTGCCGATCAGCACGATCTGCTGCACTGTGTTGACCTTGGAGATGCGCAACGGGCGGATCGGCACGTCGTGATCGGTGATCCACAGCACCAGCAGGCCGCCGACGATGACGATGTCGCGGAACACGACGAGGATCGCCAGCCAGTCGGGCACCGCCTGTACTACCGACAGGGTGACGTACATGCTGACCAGCAGTGCCTTGTCGGCCGCGGGATCAAGCAGGGCGCCCAGGCGGGAGGTGCCCATGCGCCGCGCGAGGTAGCCATCCAGCGCGTCGGACACGCCGGCGGCGGCGAACAGCCAGAACGCGGACAGGAACAGCCCGTGCAGCACCATCCACACCGCCATCGGCACGGCGCAGAGCCGTCCGAGGGTGATGATGTTGGGCAGGCTCAACAGCCCTGGGGCGGTCGGCCGGGAGGTGAGGCTGCCATCGGGCATGGGCTTGGTTCGGCGCTCCTGGGGCAATTGACGGTGGTAATCTAGCGATGATCGGGCAGGATTGCGCGGGAAATCAATGGCGTGGGCGTTCGGGCCGGGTGTGCGCCAGGGCGGCGGCTGCCATGGCGGGGCCTGTGCTTGCGCCGGGCCGGGGGGGTATGGTTGTTTCCGGCGGCAAGCGGAGACTCCGACCATCATGGCAAGCATGACCTATCGCGCCGCGGGCGTGGACATCGACGCTGGCGACGCGCTCGTCGAGCGGATCAAGCCGCACGCCAAGGCGACCACACGCAGCGGCGTGATGGGCGGGCTGGGCGGCTTCGGCGCGCTGTTCGACCTGAAGGCGGCGGGGTTCCGCGATCCGGTGCTGGTGTCGTCGACCGACGGGGTAGGGACCAAGCTGCGGATTGCCATCGATACCGGGCGGCATGACACCGTTGGCATCGATCTGGTGGCGATGTGCGTCAACGATCTGGTGGTGCAGGGCGCCGAGCCGCTGTTCTTCCTGGATTATTTCGCGACCGGGAAGCTGGATGTGGAGCAGGCATCACGCGTCGTGGCCGGCATTGCCGAGGGCTGCAAGCTGGCCGGGTGCGCGCTGGTGGGCGGCGAGACCGCCGAAATGCCGGGGATGTACCACGCCGGGGATTATGACCTGGCCGGGTTCTCGGTGGGGGCTGCGGAGCGGGAAAACCTGCTGCCGAAAGACGTGGCGCCGGGCGATGCGATCCTCGGGCTGGCCAGTTCGGGCGTGCATTCCAACGGATTTTCCCTGGTGCGGCGGATCGTCGAGGCCGGCAACGCCGGCTGGGCCGCGCCGGCGCCCTTCGCCTCCGGCCAGACCCTGGGCGAGGCACTGATGGTGCCGACGCGGATCTATGTGCGTTCGCTGCTGGCGCTGCATCGGGCAGGGCTGCTGAAGGCGGCGGCGCATATCACCGGGGGCGGGCTGCCGGGCAATCTGCCGCGGGTACTACCGGGCGGGACGATGGCGGTGATCGATGCCGGGGCGTGGGCGTTGCCGCCAGTGTTTGCCTGGCTGGCGCGGGCCGGGGGCGTGGCGGCTGAGGAGATGCTGCGGGTGTTCAACTGCGGCATCGGCATGGCCGTGGTGGTCAGCGATGCCGCGGCGGCGCGGGCGCTGCTGGAGGCCGAGGGCGAGGTGGTGTCCGATCTCGGGCGGATCGAGGCGGCCGAGGGCGAGGAAGCCGGCATCCGCATCAACATCCCCGCCGGCTGGCCGGGATGAAAAAACGTGTCGGCGTGCTGATCAGCGGGCGCGGCAGCAACATGCTGTCGCTGCTGGCGGCGGCGCGGGCGGCGGATTATCCGGCGGAAATCGCCCTGGTGCTGTCGAACAAGGCGGATGCGGCGGGGCTGGGGCTGGCGGCCGCACAGGGGGTGCCGGTGCGGGCGGTGCCACACAAGGATTTCGGCCGCGACCGTGCGGCGCATGAGGCGGCGATCGCCCAGGCGCTGGATGAAGCCGGCGTCGAGATCGTGTGTCTGGCCGGCTACATGCGGCTGTTGACGCCGTTTCTGGTGCAGCGCTATGCCGGCCGGATGCTGAATATCCATCCCAGCCTGCTGCCGGCATTCCCGGGGCTGGATACCCATGCGCGGGCACTGGCGGCCGGGGTGAAGCTGCACGGCTGCACCGTGCATCTGGTGACCGAAGGGATGGACGAAGGGCCGATCCTGGCCCAAGCGGCGGTGCCGGTGCTGCCAGGGGATACCGAGGACATGCTGGCAGCCCGCATTCTGGCCCAGGAACACCGGATCTACGCCGCGGCGCTGGCCGCGTTTGCCGCCGGAATGCCGGGAATTGCGCCGGATGCGGCAGCTTGCCTGCTCAACCCCTTGCCACTGGCGGGCCGCGTCTCCTAAGAAGACCGTAACATCAACGCATCCGATCGAGAACGCCCATGGCCAATCCGCCTCCCATCACGCCGACCCCGGTTTCGCTCGAAGCGTTCCAGAAGGACCGCGAGCAGATGTTCGCCGGCTTCACCAACGCCACCACTGGCAGCATCATCTTCATGGTCATCCTGCTGGCCGCGATGGCGATCTTCCTGCTCTGAGCCTCGCGGGCGGCTGGAAGTTTAGGCAAGGCCAGGGGCGCTTCCCCTGGACCCCGCAAGGGGACGTCGATCCGCTTCGCCGCTCCCCGCCCTACCCTCGGCGCACCAACCTGACAGGCTGCCGCAAAAGGCGAACCGGTCAGCCCCGCAGAGCTCCGCCCAAGCGAGTAGAAGTTTTTTGGTTCTTTTTTTCAAAAAAGAACAAAGAAAGCGCCTTCTATTTTATAAAAAAGAAGCAAAAAATTTCCTTCCTTCGCTTGTTTTAACTGCTCGCTTTCCTTCTTTAGCATCCAGATCCAAACCCTGGCGGCCGGCGGGATGCGGATAAAAGCAGAAAAACCACAGAGGCACAGAGGACACGTAATTACCCACCCCCTTGC
>CAIRTN010000405.1 GCA_903881515.1 uncultured Rhodospirillales bacterium
ACCGCCTGCCGCGGGTCGGATTGGGTGTCCTGAAAGTCGATCTGCACCGCTCGCCCGCCGATCCCGCCGGACTGGTTGGCCTCGTCCAGCGCCAGCTCAAACCCCCGCTTCCAATCCGCGCCATACTGCGCATACTGCCCGGTCAGCGGCCCGCTGACCCCGATCAGGATGGGCTCGCCCGCCGCCATCGCTGCCGACGGCAGCAGCGGCAGTGCAGCCAGCAGGGTGCGGCGTGCGAGCTTCGGTGAGTGCGCCATGCTGAGTCCCCCAATGCAGACGTTGAGCTAACACAACATCGCGCCGTCAGTGCAAGCGCTGTAGCGGCATTGCCCGTGGCGTGCCGCTGATTTGCCGTTCCATTTTTGGTAGCTCATTCCAATCTTGCCTCATCGCAGCCAAACGTGGAGACTGGCGCGGTCCAGGAACAGCCGGCGACAACGCCTCGCGCAACAGGAGAAGACGATGATAGCGGCGTGTGGGGCGGTGGTGCGGGGTGCCGAGCGAATATTGTCGGCGCTGGCCTGTGCCTGCCTGGCGGTGATCATGCTGTGCGTCTCGGCCGACGTGTTCATGCGCTATGCGCTCTCCCGCCCGTTCGCCTTCACCTATGATCTGGTCGGCACCTACCTGCTCGCCTCGGTGTTCTTCCTCTCGCTCTCCGAGGCGCATGGCTGGCGCGCCCATGTCAGTGTCGAGAGCCTGATCCGCGGCTGCCCGCCCTGGATGCGCCATGGCGCTGAGATCATCACCTGCATCGTCGGCATTGTGGTTTTCGGCGCCATCGCCTGGTTCACCGGCCGGCGCGCCCTCGGCGAGTTCGCGCTCGACACCTTGCTGACCGGCGAGGTCCCGCTGCCAACCTGGACCGCGATCGCGATGGCCCCCATTGGCACCGGCCTGCTGGCCATTAGGCTCGTCTTGGAGCTCGCCGGCCTGCTGCTCGGTCGCTCCGTGGGGCTGGACCCGGTGCCCTTCGCCGGCCTGCACGGCCCTGCCAGGGGCTTCGAATGATCATCGCCGGAGGACTGCTGCTACTGTTCGGCCTGCTCGCGCTCGGCGTGCCGGTCGGCTTCTCGATGGCGTTTGCCGGCATCGGCGGTCTGCTGATGGCCGGCCAGGCGGCGGTGCTCACCGGCGTGCTCGCCAGCGCCCCGCTCGCTTCGGTCACCTCGTTCGAGATGATCACCGTGCCGATGTTCCTGCTGATGGCCGAATTCGTGCTGTTGTCCGGCATCGCCGACGATCTGTTCAAGGCCGCCGCCGCCTTCCTCGGCCGCGTGCCCGGCGGCCTCGGCATGGCCACCGCGCTCGCTGGCGCCGGCTTCGGCGCGATCTGCGGCACCTCCACCGCCTCGGCCGCCACGCTTGCCTCCACCAGCCTGCCCGCGATGATCCGCCAGGGCTACGCGCCCGACATGGCCGCCGGCGTGGTGGCGATCTCCGGCACCCTGTCGATGCTGCTGCCCACCTCGATCGCGCTGATCGTCTTCGGCCTGCTCGCCGAGGTCGACATCGGCAAGCTGCTGATCGGCGGCCTGATCCCGGCGATGCTGGTCACGCTCACCATCATGGCCACCGTGCTGCTGCTCGCCCTGATGCACCCCGAGCGCGCGCCCGCCGCCGGCCGCGTGCCCTGGGCCGAGCGCCTGCGCCTGCTGCGCCGGGTCGGCCCGATGCTGGTGCTGTTCTCCGGCGTCACCGGGGTGATCTATTCCGGCCTGGCCACCCCGCCCGAGGCCTCGGCCATCGGCGCGCTCGGCGCCTTCATGCTTGCCGCAGCCAAAGGCCGCATCAACCGCGGCAGCGTGATCCACGCGCTCCGCCGCGCCGCGCACGGCACCTGCATGATCGCGATGATCATCATGGGCGCCATCCTGTTCGGCTATTTCCTCACCCTCTCCCACGTCACCCAGGACCTGCTGGCCTGGGTCGGCGGGCTCGACGTCTCGCGCTGGATCATCATCATCCTGATCCTGGTCGGCTACGTCATCCTCGGCTCCTTCATGGACCAGATGGCGATCCTGGTGCTGACCGTCCCGGTGGTGATCCCGCTGATCCGCTCGCTGGGCTTCGATCCCGTCTGGTTCGGCATCCTGAAAATCGTTACCGCCGAGGTCGGCATGATCACCCCGCCGATCGGGCTGAACTGCTACATCGTGGCCCGCTATTCCGGCTGCCCGGCCGAGGAAGTGTTCCGCGGCACCTGGCCGCACTTCATCGCGCACCTCATCGCCATCGCCATCCTGCTGGCGTTTCCTGATCTGGTGCTGTGGCTGCCATCGCGCATCGGCATGTAAAATTGAATTCGAGGGAGGCAAACATGACCAAAACCATCCAGGCCGCGCTGCTCGCGCTCGGCTGCGCCCTATCCACCGCCGCATCCGCGCAGGAGCCGACAACCCTGCGTGTCGCCGACTACCTGCCGGTCAACCATCAGGTCTTCGTCTACGGCCTGAAGCCGTTCTTCGACGAGGTGAAATCCCGCCTCGGCGAGCGCGTGAAGTTCGACTACTACCCCGCCGAACAGCTCGGCAAAGCCCCAGATCTGCTCGCCAACCTGCAGAACGGCGTAGTCAACATGGCCATCGTCATGCCGTCCTACACCGCCGACAAGATGCCGCGCACCTCGCTTGCCGAACTGCCCGGTCTGTTCACCGATTCCTGCTCCGGCACCGCCTCGATCCTGAAAGCCGTGCGCGGCAACGGCGTGCTATCAGGCGAGTTCCGCAGCAACCGCATCCATCCGCTGATCGCCTTCATGTATCAGCCTGCCGACCTGCTGAGTTCCGGCAAGAAGATCCAGGAAGCCGCCGACTGGTCAGGCTTCAAGGCCCGCACCGCCGGCGGCCCCACCGAGATCGCCGTCCGCGCGCTCGGCGGCGTGCCGGTGAAAATGGCGCCGCCCGAACTCTACACCGCGATGGCGCGCGGCACCGTCGACGGCGCCCTGCTGGTCGCCACCTCCGCACACACCTACAGCCTCGACACCATCAGCAAATCGGTCACCACAGGCTTCAGCCTCGGCAGCATCTCCAGCTTCTACGCCATCAACGACGCCACCTGGCAGGCCCTGCCAGCCGACCTGCGCACCGTGCTCGACGAGTCCGGCGAAAAGGCCTCGCTCGCCCTGTGCCACGCGCTCGACCGCCTGGAAGGCGAGGACCTCGCGACCATGGAAAAGCGCGGCATCGCCATCCTGCGCCTCACCGACGCGCAGCGCGCGGCCTGGAGCGCCAAGATCGGCGCCGTCGCCAAGGCCTGGGCTCCGCGCGTGCGGATGACCGAGGAGCAGGCGCAGACCGTCTACGACGCGCTGGCCGCGAAATAGGCCCCGCGCCCGCTCGCCAACAGCCGATCCTCGCTGTCGAACACCGATGCCTCGGCCGTCGCAATCTGCCGGCCGAGGCGGATCACCGTGCCGCGCACCAGCATCGGCCCCGCCGCGGCCGGCCGGTGATAATCCACCCGCAGATCGATCGTCGGCAGCGGCCGGCCCAGCCGCGCCGCAATCGCGAAATCCGCCGCGGTATCGATCAGCGCGGCCAGGATGCCGCCATGCGCCCCGCCGCGATCGGGGTTGGACATGAACTCCGCCCGCCACGGCAGCCGGATCTCGACCCCCGCTTCCCCCGCGGCGACAAGCTCCAACCCCAGCCAGACATTGAACGCATTGCGCCACAGATGTGCATTCAGCGTGGCAATCAACGCGGCCTCATCGCTCATTTTTTCTCGGTCCTCACCCCATTCCCGGCGCCGAACCCTAGCCCCGCCATTCTTGACAGAAAAGGCTGAATGAGTGTTCAGTTGGCCATCGCGCCACGCTGCCGCACGCCAAGAGCATAGACAAGGCAAAGAAAAATGGCCGCGAGGGAGGATACCATGGCCATTGCGCGCCGCACCGTTCTGAGTGGCCTGAGCCTCGCCCCGCTGCTGCCCGCCTCCGCCGCGCAGGCAGAAGGCTACCCCTCCCGGCAGATCCGCCTGCTGGTCGGCTTCTCCCCCGGCGGCGGCGTCGATCTGATCTCGCGCATCTCTGCCGAAAAACTCACCGGACGGCTCGGCGTGCCCGTGCTGGTGGAAAATCGCACCGGCGCCAGCGGCAACATCGCCGCCTCCGCCGTCGCCCATGCCGCGCCCGACGGCTACACCCTGCTGATGGTGCCCATCGCGCACGCGGTGAACCCGGCGATGCTAAAAGACATCCCCTTCGATCCGCTGAAGGATTTCGCCCCGGTCACCCAGGTTGCCTCGGCGCCCAACGTGCTGATGATCAACACCGTGCTCGGCGTCAAAACCCTCGGCGAGTTCGTCGCCCTCGCCAAGCAGAAGCCAGGCAAGATCGCCTACGCCTCCAGCGGCATCGGCACCTCCACCCATCTGGCGATGGAACTGTTCCGCCAGACCGCCGGCATCGAGCTGACCCACGTGCCCTACCGCGGGGGCGGCACCGCGCTGAACGGCCTGCTCAGTGGCGAGGTGCAGGCCTATTTCGCCTCCGTCCCCGCCGCCACCGGCTATATGGGCTCCAACCAACTGCGCGCGCTGGCCGTCACCGGCACCACCCGCGTGCCCTCGCTGCCCGACATCCCTACCGCCGAACAGGCCGGCGTGCCCGGCTACGTCTATGTCGGCTGGTACGGCATCCTCGCTCCGGCCGGCACCCCCGACCGCGAAATCGGCATTCTGCGCAACGCGGTGGTGGAAATCCTCAAACTGCCCGAAGTGCTCGACAAGCTGAAAGAGGACGGCTCCGAACCTGTCGGCAGCACGCCGGAAGCCTTCGGCAACTTCCTCGCCTCGGAACTCGCACGCTGGAAGAAGGTGATGTCGTGATGACCCATCTCGGTAAACACCTGCTGCTCGCTGCCGGCCTCGCGCTCGCGGCACTTCCCGCCGCCGCCCAGGAATTCCCGCAGAAAACCATCCGCTTCATCGTCCCCTTCGCCGCTGGCGGGGGCACCGATATCCTCGCCCGGCAGATCGCGCAGGAAATGACCAATGACTGGCATCAGCCGGTACTGGTGGAAAACCGCGCCGGCGGCGCCACCGTCGCCGGCACCGAACTGGTCGCCCACGCCCCGCCCGATGGCTACACCCTGCTGCTCACCGCCAATCCGTTCAGCGTCAACCCCAGCCTGCTGAAATCCTTGCCCTACGACACCGTCAAGGATCTGGTCCCGGTTACCCGCGTCGCGCTGTCGCCACTGGTGCTGGTGGTCACGCCCTCGGTGCCGGCAACCAACCTCGCCGAGCTGCTTGCGCTCGCCCGCGCCAAACCCGGCAGCCTGAACTACGCCTCCTCCGGCGTCGCCGGCCCCGAGCATCTCGCCGGCGCCATGCTCGCCTCGATGACCGGCACCTCCATGGTGCATGTGCCGTTCCGCGGTTCTGGCCCGGCCATCGTCGCCCTGCTGGGCGGACAGGTGCAGATGTCGTTCACCTCGATGCTCTCCGCCCTGCCACAGATCAAAGCCGGCCTGTTCCGCCCCATTGCCATCTCCGGCACCAAGCGCAGCCCGGCGCTGCCCGATGTGCCCACCGTCTCCGAAACCCCCGGTCTGGCCGACTACGAGGAAATCACCTGGTATGGCGTGCTCGCCCCGGGCGGCACCCCGCCCGCGCTGGTCGAAAAACTGCAAACCGAAATCGCCCGCACGCTCACCCGCCCGATGATCCAGAACCGGCTCAACGAATCCGGCGCCATGGCCGTCGGCGATACGCCCGCCGAGTTCGCCGCCTTCCTCGCCCGCGACATCGCCCGCAACAAAGACATCGTCACCAAGGCCGGCATTCATGCCGAGTAACCCGAAAGGCATGATTCCCGCATGATCTACATGGTCGAAATCCGCTTCTCGAGCCCCGAGCACGAGGACGAGTGGAACGCCTGGTACTCCGCGCACCTGCACACCCTGCTCAGCGTGACCGGCATCGAAACCGCACAGCGCCTGGAAGCCATCACCCCGGCCGAACGCCGCTACATCGCCATCTACACCATCGCCTCCGAAGCGGTGTTCACCTCGGCCGCCTACGCCGGCATCGGCGGCGGCGGCATCGCCAGCGCGAAATGGAAAGCCTGGATCAGCCGCCGCCGCACCCTGTTCTCCGGCGTCGACACGGTGCCCGAAATCACCGACGCGCATTGCCTGATCCTGGCCGACGATCCGCCCGAACCGGTAGACCTGCCCGGCGTGCTGTTCGCCCCGCTCTACGCCGTGGCCCTCGACAAATCCCCCGCCCGCCGCAGTATGGCCGTCGCCCGGCGCGAAGACGCCCAGGCCGCGATGACCCGCCCCGGCATGGTGGTCTACCAGGCCCGCGGCCCGCGTCAGGTCGCCGGTCCCCGCTAATGATCTACATGGTGCAATGCGCACTCGGCCCCGCGCAGAGCGACGCCGACTGGGACGCCTGGTACGGCCACATGAAGCCGCCCGCCCTGCTGCTCTCCGTCCCCGGCTTCCGCGCCGCCCAGCGCTTCAAAGGCATCACCCAAAAGCCCCCCGCCTACCTCGCCATCTACGGCATCGACTCGCCGGACGTGATGACCTCGCCGGCTTACAAAGCCGCCGGCGGCGGCAATTTCCTCACCGAGCAGTGGAAGCCGATGATCACCTTCTGGCACCGCATGCTGTTCGACGGCGCCGACATGGCCCCCGCGGTCTCTGACGACGAAGCCCTCGTGGTACTCGACGCCCCGGCACCCGAAACCCACGCCACCCTCGACTTCCTCTGGCTGCGCAGCGTCGGCCTCGACCAGCCCACCCCCTGGCGCGGCCTGGCCGTCGCCTCGCTCTCCGCCGCACTCGCCGCCGTTGAATACTCAGGCGGCCGCCTCGCCGCCTTCGCGCCGCGCATGCGGCGCATTGAGCAACCGGGAACTTGAAAGGGGAGGGGAGGGCGCTGCCCCTCCTAATCCGGCGGCGAAAAATGATACATTATTTAACATTAAATGCGATTTACCACTTGCGTCGGTTGTCGCGTGCTGCTACGAACAAAACATGAACATATTCACACGCACCCTCACAGCTCTGAAAGGCACCAGCGCAGCAAGCGCCTGGCGGAGCTGTGCCTGCGTGCCGGCGATGATCCTGTTCTGGTTCCAACTCCGTAAACTCACCGCAGCGCTGGACGCGCTGTTCGACGCCTGGCGCACCGGCACCCTCGCGGCGCCCCCCGCAGTCCAACCCGAGCCGCGCGCCAAAGCCGCAGCACGTGCCGTTACCCCGCGCGCGCCCTCGGCGCGCCGGTCCCACGCACGCGCGCCGCAACCGCCCGCGCCCCGCTCAACCGATACCCAGGCCCAAGAGCCCCGCGCATGTCCCGCGGGCACACCCCAGCCCGTCCGCCCCATGCGGGCGCAGGCGGGCCTTCGCATCCTGCGCCGACGACGAAGAAAGACCCCTCAGGCGCCGGCGCAAAACCGCGCCCTTATTGTTCCGATATCGTAACTAACGCGCCCGATCCGCCTCGCGCATGAACGTCGCCACCCGGTCGGGATCCACCGGATTCCACCACACGCCGTCCTGCTTCAGCCAGCTCGCGATGATCACCGCATCGGCCACGCTGAACAGATCGCCGATATTGCCCGGCGTCACGCCGCTGCCCACCATCACCGGCAGGGAGGTGCCCGCGGCGATGGCGCTGAGTTCCTCCATCGTCGCCGAATCCCCGGTGCGCTGCCCGGTGGCGATCACCGCGTCGGCGTCGAAGAACTCCGCATCGCGCGCCATCTCCGGAATCGAACGATCGGCGACGATGGCATGCGCGCCGTGCTTCACATGCACATCGGCAAACACCCGGATATCGCGCCCGTGCAGGCTGGCGCGATAGCGCATCGCCAGCCCGGCCTTGCCCTCGATGAATCCCTCATTGGCCACATAGCCATTGGCCCACTGGTTGACCCGGATGAACGCCGCGCCCGAGGCCTTAGCCACCGCAAAGGCATGGATCGCCGCATTCGCCAGCACATTGATGCCCACCGGCAGCCCGCAGGCCAGCCGCACCGCCCGCGCAATCACCGCCATCGACGCCGCAGTTTCCGGCCCCAACTCGTCCGGCTTGGCGAACGGAATATCGCCATGGTTCTCAACAATCAGCCCGTCGAGCCCGCCAGCGGCATAGCGCGCGCCCTCGGCCACCGCGATCTCCACCAGTTCGTCGAGACATGCCCCGTCATAGGCGGGCGCGCCCGGCAGTGCCGGCAGGTGGATGACCCCGATCACCGCCTTGCGGCGGGCGAAGATCGCTTCGATGGCATGCGCCTTGGTGCGGAATACGGACATGCAGCCGGTATCGCGCGGCCCGCGGTTGATGTAAACCGCTTTCACATGCGCTTCACGAATTCCCCGCCCGGTCGCGACTCCTACCATCACGGCAATCTGCGCGAGGCGCTGATCGCGGCCGCGCTGGTCATGATCGCCGAGCGCGGGCCGGCCGGATTTTCCTTCGCTGAGGTCGCGCGCGCCGCCGGCGTCAGCCCCGCTGCCCCCTACCGCCATTTCCGCGACCGCAACGCCCTGATCGCCGAGGTCGCAAGGCTGGGCTTCGAACGCTTCGCCGCCGATCTGGAGGCCGGCTGGAACGACGGACGGCCAGACCCGGTGACCGCGATCGAGAATTGCGGCCGGGCCTATCTCTCCTTCGCCCGCCGTGAGCCCGCCTCCTACGCCGCGATGTTCGAGCCTGGCTTCCCGCTGGAGGACGATGCCGCCCTGCTGCGCGCCTCCGAGGCCGCCTTCGGGGTGATCCGCCGCGCCGCCGACGCTGCCTGCGCCGTGCATCCCGGCCCCGGCCGCCCGCCGGCGATGATGGTGGCGCTGCATCTGTGGGCCATGGCACACGGCATCGCCTCGCTGTTCATCGGCCGCCCCAGCGCCGGCCGCCGCCGCCTGCCGATGAGCCCGGAAGACCTGCTGGAGGCCGGGTTGCTGGTCTACATGCAGTCCCTCGGCCTCAACGGCACACAACGGTGATGTTGGGGTGCTTGACTCCCGCCCCCGGCTTTGTCATTTATGTAAATGTGATTAACATTCACATGAGAGCCGCATGTCGCGGCTTCATTTTCATGGAGGCTTTGGTGCATCCTGTCGCCTACCTCAACGAGATCCCCCGGCCGTTCTGGATGGCCGGTATGGTCCTGGCGTTCATCTGGCACTGGCCGATCGGCCTGGCCGTGCTTGCCTTCCTGATCGGCAGCGGCCGCATCGGCCGGCGCTGGAACTGCGGCCCTGGCCGCTGGTACAACGCCCCCGGCCAGACACAGCCGCAATCTGCCGCGCAATGGTGCTCTGGCTGGGGCAAATGGGGCAATGGCTCGGCCGACGCCTCACCCGCCCATAGCGGTAATCAGGCGTTCGACGACTACCGCGCCGAAACCCTGCGCCGCCTCGAAGACGAGCAGCGCGAGTTCGTCGACTATCTCGAGCGCCTGCGCCGCGCCAAGGACAAAGCGGAGTTCGACCAGTTCATGGCCGACCGCCGCCGCCCCCCCGCGCCGCAAGAACCGCAGAACCCGAACTGACCAGCTAACCCCCGCCGCAAGGCGGGGGTTTTCGCTATCCGGCCTTGCGTAACAACGCCGACGCCAGCCCCATCGCCAGCACCGAAACCAGGCTGACCACCACCGCCGCCGCACAGATCGTCGGCGTCAGTATATCGCTGATCCCCGCCAGCATCTGCCGCGGCAGTGTGTATTGCCCCGGCCCCGCCAGGAACAGCGCCACGATCAACTCGTCGAAGCTGATGGCAAACGCGAACAGCATAGCCGCCGCCACCGCCGGCCCGAGCGACGGCACCACCACCCGGCGCAACGACACCCGCCAATCCGCCCCCAGGCTCGCCGCCGCCCGCAACAGCCCGGCATCGAACCGCCGCAGCGCCGCCAGCAATGTCAGCACCACGTACGGGATCGCCAGCACCGTGTGTGCCAGCACGATCCCGGTATACCCCCCGGTCAAACCCGCCGCCGCCGCGGCGAAATACATTGCCAGCCCCGTGATCACCGACGGCACCACCAGCGGCAGGTTCAGCACCCCCGACAACAGCCGCGACGGCGCCGCTCGCCACATTCCCCACGCCGCCATGAACCCCAAAGCCGTCGCCAGCACCGAAGTCGAACAGCCGATGATGAAGCTGTTGCACGCCGCCAACATCCAGCGCGAGCTTTCGAAGAACTCGCCGTACCACCGCAACGAAACCCCCGGCAGATGCAGGCTCAGCACCGTCCCCGATGTCACCGAGATCGGCAGCACCGCCAACAACGGCGCCGCCAGCAGCACCAGCACAATCGCCGCAAACCCAAACCTCACGCCGCTCGCCCCAACGCCAGTCGCGCCAGCCCCAGCCCCGCCAGCGTCACCGCCGCCACCCCGGCCATCAGCATCAGCCCCAGCGCCGCCGCCATCCCCCAGTTCAGGCTCGCCGTCGCATATTCCGCGATGAACGCCCCCAGCATCTGGTCTCCGCCCCCGCCCATCAGCGCCGGCGTGATGTAGAAGCCGGAGGCCAGCATGAACACGATCAGCCCCCCGGCCCTTACCCCCGGCCAGGCCAGCGGCAGCGTCACCCGCACAAATCGCCGCCACGCCGGCGCGCCCAGGCTCGCCGCCGCCCGCGCGAACCGCCGGTCGATCCGCCGCATCACCGACAGCATCGGCAGCACCGCGAAGGGCAGCAGCACATGCACCATCGCCAGATACACTGCGAACCGCGTGAACATGATCTGCAACGGATGATCCACCAGCCCCAGCGCCATCAGCACCGAATTAACCGGCCCCTCCCGCTGCAACAGCACGAACCACGCCGTCGTCCGCACGATGATCGAGATCCAGAACGGCACCAGCACACAACCCAGAGCCACCCGCGCCCACATCGGCGGCATCGCCGCAATCGACATTGCCACCGGAAACCCGATCACCAGGCACAGCAGCGTCACCATCCCCGCGATCCACAGCGTGCGGCTAAGCAACGGCAGGAACGGCCGCTCCGCCATCACCGCCACATCCCCCTCCGCCGTCATATCCAGGTCCACCGCCCGCAGCAGATATAGCGGCGTCACCCCCACCGAAGCCCGGCGCAGCACATGCCAGACCGCCGGGTCGGCCCAGTTACGGTCGAGCGCCGGCAGCCCCATCGCATAGGGTGCGGCGACCTCGCTTTCGGCGGCGCGCAGCAGCAGCCCGCGCATCCCGGTGCGCTCGAAATTCAGCCGCTGCGCCAGCCCGCCGATCCGCTGCCCCTCTGCCGCCTCCCGCGCCTCCTCAACCAGCGCCGCGAACACCGCCTCATCCGGCAGCCCCTGTCCGTCCCACGCACGCAGCATCGCCGCCGTGCGCGGCAGCGTCGCCCGCAACTCCGGGTCCCTCACAGCCGTGCACAGCAGGTAGATCAGCGGCAACAGCAAGGCGACCACCACCAGCCCCACGGCCGGCAGTGTCAGCAGCACAGGGCGGCGGCGCAGCAACGCCTAGCGCGCCGCCCAGGCCGCGAACCGCTTTTCCAGGTCGTCGCCGTACTGCACCCAGAAATCGGTATCGATCGACAGCCCTTCGCCGGCATGGTTCGCCACCATCCCCGGGTTCTTCGCCTTGATCGTCGGATCATCGGCCACCGCCTTGGTCGCCGGCGACACCGCCCAATCCCCCGCCAGCGCCCGCAGCGGCCCGGCATCGGTCATGTATTCGATCAGCTTCATCCCCTCGGTCGCGTTCGGCGCACCCTTGACCACGGTCCAGAAATCGAACGAATACAGCAGCGTATTCCACAGCAGCGGATACTTCGCCCCGTCCTTCGCCGCATTCGCCGTCCGCCCGACATAGCCCACCGCATAGGCCGCCTCGCCCGAGCCCACCAGCTGCAACGGCTGCGCGCCGGATTTCCACCAGATCACCGTCGGCTTCACCGTATCGAGCTTGGCAAACGCCCGATCCTGCCCCGCCTTCGTCGCCAGCGCTGCATAGACCTCGCCCGGTGCCACGCCATCGGCCATCAGCGCGATCTCCAGCGTCATCTTCGCGCCAGACCGCAGCACCCGCTTGCCCGGGAACTTCGCCACATCGAACAGCTCGGTGTAATTCTTCGGCCCCACCGGCGTGCGCGCCTCGTCCCAGAACAGCGCCACGCCCCAGCCCACCGCGCCGGCGCCGCAGGTCGTCGTGCCGCCGGGCACAAACTTGTCCTTATGCACCACCGACCAGTCCATCCGCTCGAACAGCCCGTCCTGACAGCCGCGCACCAGTTCTGGTGCCTCGACCATCACCACGTCCCAGCCGATATCCTTGGCCTTCACCATCGCCGCGATACGTGCGACCTCGCCGTTATAGACGTCGTCGACCACCTTGGTTCCCGTTGCCGTGGCGTAGCCCTGGAACAGATGCTTGCGTGCATTGTCCTGAAACCCGCCGCCGAACCCGACCACCGTCAGTTCGCGCGCCATCGCCGGCAGCGCCAGCCCCGCCACAATCGCCACGCCCGCCAGCAAGCTCCGGTACCGCATCGTTCGCTCCTTGTGATCAGCAATTGCGGTAGCATAGAGGGTGAAAGGGCGGGTGCAATCATCGGAAGGTAGGCGTTTTTCCGGCACAACTTTCTCGAGCAAGCAGAGGAGCGTGTCAGGAATGCCTCGGCCCGTTACGCGGCGATTATCGTTGTGCCCGCGGCACTAATTTTCGCCAGCCAGTGAATGAGCCAACGCCAGACCGCAGGAGTGTCGTCAAGCCGCACTTCTCAACGCATAGAAGCGGTCCACAGCGCGGCAGACTTCGGTGACCTCCCGGTCGGTAAGGTCGAAATACATTGGCAGGCGAACCAGGCGGCTGCTGGTGTCATCGGTGACTGGCAACTCGGTCTGCGGCAGTCCGAGACTGCGGGCAAACGGAGACGAATGCAGCGGCACATAGTGGAACACTGCGAGAATACCCTCGGCGCGCAGATGAGCGATTAACGCGCTGCGCTCCTCGATGTCGGCGGTGAGGATATAGAACATGTGGTAGTTGGTTGAGCAGTGCTGCGGCCAACTCGGCATATGGATCTGACCGGCTTCGGCCAGCGGGGCGAGCAGGCTGGAATACAGGCCGTGGATCTCGCCGCGGCGGC
>CAIRTN010000406.1 GCA_903881515.1 uncultured Rhodospirillales bacterium
ACTCAGTCCCCTTGACCCCACAATCCTTCGCTTAAGCCCAAACGCTCGTGCTGCGGCGAAGCCCAAAGAATCTTGATGGCTCCGCCGCTCCACGCCCAACGCCGAGCCAACCGCTCACGCCCACCACATCCTAGTGAATAGGTTTCCAAAGGCCCGCGGCCTTTGGCGGGTCCAGGGCAGAGCCCTGGCCTTGCCTTCCATAAACTTACCCTCCCCTCCCCCGCAAAAGCGCCCAAACTTTTCCCACCTTCCCGCCCGCCCCGAACGCGGTATCATCCCGCCAAACAGGGAGACCATAGCCATGACTCTGCGCCTCACCCGCCGGGCCGCACTGCTCGGCACGCTTGCTGCCCCCATTGTGCTGCGTCACGGCCTGGCGCAATCCGCGCCGATCAAGTTCGGCACGTTGACTCCGCTCACCGGCGCCGGCGGCTCTTATGGTCCGGTCATGGTCAAGGCGATCAAACAGGTCGCCGACGAGATCAATGCCGCCGGCGGCGTGCTGGGCCGGCAGATCGTGCTGGTCAGCGAGGATGACGAGACCAACCCGGATGCCGGCGTCCGCGCCGCCCGCAAGTTGATTGATGTCGACAAGGTGATTGCCGTGCTCGGCACCTGGGCCAGCGCGGTCACCACCGCTGTGGCCCCGCTCTGCTGGGAAAACAAGACGATGCTGTTCACCGTCTCCGGCGGCGACGGCATCACCCGCCTGCCGCATCAGGGCTACATCATCCGCACCCAGCCCGATAGCAAGCTGCAGGCCACCCGCTCGGCCGGCTTCATGCTGAAGCAGGGCGCCAAGAAAGTCGTCGTCCTCGCTGCGCAGACCCCGTTCGCCGCCACCACCTACGAAACCCAGGCCGCGGTGCTGAAAGCCGGCGGCGCCGACCCGATGGCCGACATCATTTATGATGCCGCCAAGACCTCGTTCCGCTCCGAGGTGGATCAGGCGCTGAAGCTGAAGCCCGACACGCTGTTCCTCAACAGCTACATGCCGGACCTTCAGGTCCTGCTGCGCGACCTCTACCGCAGCGGCTATGAGGGCAAGAAATACACCCTCGCCTATGCAGCCAATGACAAGCTGGTCGCATCGCTCCCCCCCGAAGTCACCGAGGGCCTGGTGCACTACGCCCCCTCCCCCGACCTCGGCAGCCCCGGCTTCGCCGCGGTGAAGGTCGCCATCGCTGGCGAGCCAGACCCGTATTCCTGCCAGACCCACGACCACATCTCGCTCGCCGTGCTGGCGATGGCCCGTGCCAAGGCCGCCACCTCGCAGGCGATCCACGACAATGTCCGCGCCATCGGCAACAAAGACGGCGTCAAGGTCACCAGCGCCGTCGAGGGCATGAAGCTGTTGGCCGAGGGCAAGGAGATCAACTACGAGGGCGCCTCCGGCCCCTGCAAATTCACCGAGATCGGTGACATCTTCGACTGCAAGTTCCGCTTCGACGTGATCGAGAAAGGCAAGTCGCGGCTGCTCGAACTCTCGTGATCCTGACTCTCCTCCAGACGCTGATCAACGGGCTGCTGGCCGGCGCGCAACTTGCGGTGCCGGCCATCGGTTTCACCACGATCTACGCCGTCCTCCGCTTCCCCAGCTTCGCTGTGGCCGGGCACATGACCATCGGTGCCTATGCCGGCTATGTGGCGAATGTCACCCTCGGCCTGCCGGCCGGCATCGCCCTGCTGGCGGCCTTCCTCGTGGCCGGCGTGGCCGGCGTCGCCACCGACGCTGGCGTGCTGCGCCGCATGCGCGCCTCCGGTCCGCTCACCGTCGCCATCGGCTCGGCGGCGCTGACCATCGTGCTGGAAAACGTCATCCGCTTCGGCTTCGGCAACGACCCCCGCGGCTACGATTTGCCAGTGCTGCGAGACTGGAAATTCGCTGGCCTCCGCCTCGGTCCGGTGCAGGTCGAAGCCGCCGGCGCCGCCATGCTGGCGATGGCGATCCTGTTCCTGTTCCTCGCCTTCACCCGCACCGGCAAGATGATGCGCGCGGTGGCCGACAACCCGATGCTCGCCGGCCTCAAAGGCATCGACGCCGAAACCGTCGCCCGTCTCGCCAATTTCATCGGCAAGGGCCTCGCCGGCTTCGGCGGCATGCTGGTGGCGCTGGATACCTCGATCGACCCGCTCACCGGCTTCCGCGTCGTGCTCTCCGTCTTCGCCGCCGCTGTGGTCGGCGGCCTCGGCAGCATCCCTGGTGCGGTGGCCGGCGCATTCGTCATCGGCATCGGCGAGGAAGCCGCCGTCCTGGTGCTCGATCCCGCTTACCGCACCGCGGTCGGCTTCTTCGCCATCCTGCTGGTGCTCAGCCTGCGTCCGCGCGGCCTGCTCGGGGAGCGAGCGTACTGATGGAAAGCTATCTGCTCGCCATGGCGGTGTTCGCCGGGCTCTACGCGCTGATGGCGCTCGGCCTGAACGTGATCTGGGGTCTCGCCGGCATGGTGAATCTCGGCCTGGTCGGCTTCTTCGCTGTCGGCGCCTACGCCTCGGCCATGCTCACCACCTGGGCGCACTGGCCGATCCCGCTGGCCTGGGCCGCCGCCGCGGTGATCGCCGCCATCCTCGGCGTCGTCGTCGCCCTGATCACCGCCCGGCTGAAAGGCGACTACCTCGCCATCGTCACCCTGGGTTTCGCCGAGGTCATCCGCATCGTCGCCTCCAACGAGATCGCGCTCACCGGCGGCACCTCGGGCATCTCCAACATCCCCGGCCCCGGCCGCGGCATCCTCACGCCGCCGGAATTCAACTTCGAATTCTTCGTCATCGTCTGGGGCTTCGCCATTGTGGTCGCCTTCCTGCTCGGCCGCCTGTCGATGAGCCCGTTCGGCCGCGTGCTGCGCGCCATCCGCGAGGATGAGATGATCGCCGCCGTCGCCGGCAAGCGCGTGCTCGCCTTCAAGGTCCAGGCCTTCGCCGTCGGTGCTGCCGTGCTCGGCCTCGCCGGCGCGCTCTACGCCCAGTACAACGCCTATGTCGCCCCCGACGCCTTCCAGTCCCTGATCACCATCTACATCGTCCTCGCACTCACTGCCGGCGGCGCCGGCGTCATGCGCGGCGCCCTGCTCGGCTCCATCCTGGTGATCTGCCTCACCGAAGGCACCCGCTTCCTCGGCGCCCTCGTCCCCGGCCTCGCCCCCGGCCAGATCGCCGCCCTGCGTGAGGGCATCATCGGCGTCGCCCTGATCCTGGCGCTCACCTTCCGCCCGCAAGGCATCCTGCCGGAGAAACCCCGCGTGCTCAGCCTCAACACTGCCCGATGACCCCAGAAGAAATCGCCGCCGCCAAAGCCGGCGCCACCCGTTACCTCAGCGGCCACGGCAAGCGCACCGGCCGCGCCTGGCTCGACATCCTGGCCGCCACCCCGGAAATCGACCTGCCGCTCGACGTCTACTCCGACGGCGCCGCGATGACCGCGCTTGAGCAACAGGTCGCCACCCTGCTCGGCAAGCCCTCTGCCCTGTTCTTCCACAAAGGCGTCACCGCCCAGCAGGCCGCCCTCCTGGCGCTGGCCACCCCCGCCCGCGGCCGCGCCATCGCTTTGCACCCCCGCAGCCACCTCGCCGAGGACGAGTCCGACGCGCTCGACCGTCTCGCCCGCCTGCACCCCGTCCGCGTCGGCAGCCTCGAACGCCCCTTCTCCCTGGCCGACCTCGAAAACCTCAACCAGCCGCTCGCCGCCATCACCGTCGAAATCCCGCTGCGCCGCGCCGGCTTCATCGCCACCCCGTGGGACGAACTGGTCGCCATCTCCAACTGGGCCCGCGCCACCCACACCCCCTTCCTGCTCGACGGCGCCCGCATCTGGGAAGTCGCCCCCTATTACGGCCGCAGCCTCGCCGAAATCGCTGCCCTCGCCGATGTGGTCTACGTCTCCTTCTACAAAGGCCTCGGCGGCATGGGCGGCTGCGTCCTCGCCGGCGAACCCGCCCTGATCGCCGCCTGCAAACCCTGGCGCAACCGCTACGGCGGCGACCTGCCCACCATCTTCCCCTACACCGTCACCGCACTGGCCGGCCTGCGCCAGCACCTGCCCCTGATGCCCGACTACCACCGGGCCGCCCAATCCATGGCAACCACGCTGGCCGCCATCCCCGGCGTCCGCCTGCTGACCAACCCGCCGCACGGCAACTCGTTCTCCGCCGAACTCGCCCTCTCCCCCGACGCCCTCAACCAGGCCCAAGGCAGGCTCGCCGCCGAACGCGGCATCTGGCTGTTCAACCGCATCCTCCCCACTCCGCTGCCCGACCGCTGCCTCGTCGAAATCGTCGCCGGCCAGGAAAGCCTCACCTGGACCGCTGACGATCTGGCCGCCACGATCAGACAGCTCTTTACACCGTAGGGTGGGGTGCCCTTCCGCACCCCACCATCTCCTCACCCCAAAAAAACGTTAGTAAAATCTAACACAAATCCCCTTGCCATCAAACCCACAGTTAGTTATAACCATATTCATGGCTATAATGCCCCCGGCCCTCATCGTGACTGGCCACCTCAAAACCCTCGTCGCCCGTGTGCGGCACGCCGGCGGAGCTGTGTCCGAAATCCTCCTGATCTGGCTCGCTTTGCACGAACTCTTCGCCAGCCTCGAACGCCTGTTCACCGCCTGGCGCAACGGCGAGCTGCCGCCCATGCCGACCCCGGTTCCCGAAATCCACACCGCACCCCAGCCGCGCCCAACCCGGCGCCGCCAGTACACCCGCGCCCCCCGTGCGCCCGGTTCCCATCGCCGCACCGCCACCCCCGCGTCCGCCACCCCGGCAGCGCGCCCGGTGCGCCCCAGCTTCCACCCCGCTTCCCCCGCGCAGCCCAAGGCGCGCAATCTCGCGTCAGATCGCAAATCTCAAAAATTCAACACTTTCCGCCTGCTGCCGAACCACGCTCTATTTGTTCCGGTTACATAACATTGTAGCCCCTGGCAACCCCTCCCCGCCTGAGGCAAACTCAATCCAACCAGTAGGAACCAAAATGTCCCGCCCCGACCCGATGCCGACCCTCGCCGCCGTGCTCCAAGCCCAGCGCTCCCCCGATCAACCCGCCGCCAGCTTCGCCGCCATCGACAAGGCCGTCGCCGCCGCAATCGGCCACACCCTGTTCACCATCCTGATCCACCACCCCGCCCTCAACGAGAGCGAGCGCTTCTACACCAACATGCCCGACGCCTACCCCGTCGGCGGCCGCAAAACCACCTCGACCGCACCGCTGATGAAACTCATCCTCGGCGAGGGCAAACCCTATATCGGCTACACCCGGGACGACATCGTCGCCAATTTCGGCGACCACGAACTCATCCTATCACTGGGCTGCGAAAGCGTGCTGAACATGCCTTTGGTCTGGAACGGTCAGGCCATCGGCTCGATGAACCTGCTGCACCGCGCCAACTATTACAGCGAGGCCGACATCCCCCTCGTCCGCCTCTTCGCGGCCCTCGCTTTGCCCGGCGCCCTGCTGATCGCACGCCAATGAGCATCCGCGCGCACATCGAGCACGGCGTGCTCGAACTGGTCATCGACCGCCCGGAAAAACGCAACGCCCTCACCCGCGCCATGTACGCCGCCATGGCCGACGCGCTGGAAGCCGCCGTCACCGACCCCGAAGTCCGCGCCGTCCTGCTCTGCGGCAGCGGCGCCGGCTTCTGCGCCGGCAACGACATCGCCGACTTCCAGAGCACCCCCGAAGCCGGCGGCATCTCCCACACCACCCGCTTCCTGCACGCCATCTCCAGCCACCCCAAACCCATCGTCGCCGCCGTGCAGGGCAACGCGGTGGGCATCGGCACCACCATGCTCTTGCATTGTGACCTGGTCATCGCCGGCACCGGCGCGCGCTTCTCGCTGCCCTTCGCCAAGCTCGGCGTCGTCCCCGAAGCCGCCTCCAGCCTGCTGCTCGCCCGCATGATCGGCACGCGGCGCGCCGCCCAGATGTTCTTCCTCGGCGATCCCATCACCGCCCCCGTCGCGCTCGACTGGGGCTTGGTCACCGAAGTCGTCGCCAATGACGACCTCGAAGCCACCGCCCGCGGCTACGCCGCCCGCCTCGCCGCCATGGCGCCATCGGCGCTCGCGCACACCAAGGCCCTGATGAAAAGCAGCAGCACCGATGTAAAGGAACGCATGGCCGAGGAAGGCGCCCTGTTCGCCGCCCAGCTCAAATCACCCGAAGCCCAGGAAGCCTTCGCCGCCTTCATGGAAAAACGCCAACCGGATTTTCAGCGCCGGTAGCGCCGCTGCAACAAGGCGCTGCCGGCAAGGGTTAACCCCAGCGTCACGAACAGCAGAATAAACGCCAATGCCGCCCCGAAAGGCCAGTTCGTCGTCCGCACGAACTGGTCATAAACCGCCGGCGCCATCATCTTGAACTGCGCACCGCCCAACAGGATCGGCGTCGCATAAGCATTCATGCACAAGATGAAAACCAACGCCGACCCGGCAATCACGCCGGGCAGCGACAATGGAAACACCACCCGGCGAAACACCGTCATCGGCTTCGCCCCCATATTCAGCGCCGCTTCTTCAAGTGCCCGCGGAATACTCTCGATCACGCTCGCCAGGGTCAGAATCATATACGGCAAAACCACCGTCACGATCCCCAGCACCACCGCGCCCGAGGTATAGATGATCTTCACCTGCCCGAACCCCAGCGCCTTCAGCGCGGCATTCAGCATCCCGGTATTGCCCAGCAACGTCATCCAGCCCGCCGCCCGCACGACATTGCCCACCATCAGCGGAAACACCGTCAGCAGCGTCAGCCAGGATTTCCACTTCCCATCCAGCCGCGCCAGCACATAAGCCGCCGGAAACCCCAGCGCCAACGCCAGCAAAGTACAAACCCCGGCCACCCACAACGTGGTGCCCAACACGTCGCGGTAATACGTGTCGGTCACCGCGTTGAGGTAGTTGTCCCCGGTAAACGCCGAGATCATCAGCTCGGTCGGGCTGTAGCGATTGAGCGAATAGCGCAACAGCAGCAGCATCGGCGCCACCAGCATGGCGCAGACCAGCAGCCCGGCCGGCAGGATCAGCGCGAACAAGTCTGGATCAGCCCTTGAACGACCGGTTCCAGAAATCCAGCACCGCCGGCAACTGGGCGGCCTGATAGGCATAATCCGGCGTGCGGAACGCTTTCTGCTGCTCCGGCGTGAAGCTGATCGCCCCGGCCAGATCGCCCGGCAACTGCGCGTTGGTCACCGTCGGCCCGTAGCCCATCTTGTCCGCAAACCCCAGCTGCGCCTTGGCATCCAGCATCGCATCCAAATACGCCCAGGCCTCGTCCTTATGCTGCGAGTTCTTCGCCACCGCCGCCTCGAACGTCACCGGGATCGCCCCTTCCTCCGGCACCGCATGCGACAGCACCGCTCCGCCCTTCTTCCACATGAACTCGCGCGCCAGCCACATCGGCGCGATCCACACTTCCTCGGACTTCATCCCCG
>CAIRTN010000407.1 GCA_903881515.1 uncultured Rhodospirillales bacterium
ATTATAGGCCCACAGGAACAGGCTGAATTTCTGCTGCGCGGCCTGGCCGATGATGACGTTGAACGGCATGGAGACGACGCCGTTCATCTTCAGCCCGCCGCGGGTGAACATCTGGCCGAGGGCCTGCAAATCGGCGCTGTCCTCGGGGAAACGGTCATTGGAAGAATGGATGGTCAGCCCAAAGCCCTGTGGGTAGCCGGCCTCGGCCATCAACTTCTTCGCGGCGTCGAGGTCTTGGGTGTCGGGCAGCAGGTCTTCGGCATAACCGCCCTGGCCGGGGGGGACGATCTGGCCGGCGAGCACGCCCTGACCGCCGGCGACACGCTCGACCAGTTGTTGGCGGTTGATCATCTTCGACAGCGCGCGGCGGACGCGAACATCGGCCAGTGGGTTTTTCGGCAAAGGCGCGCCAGCCAGGTCAGTGGCAAACGGCGTGACGGCGCGCGGGCTGTCGAGGGCGAGGAAGGTGATGCGGTTGGTCAGGCCCGACCAGACGCGCAGTTCCTTGCGGGTGGCGATGGTGGGGATGTCGTTGGGGGGCACGCCGTCGATCACATCCACGGAGCCTGCCATCAGGTCGGCAATGCGCGAGGCGGTGTTCGGGATGAAGCGCAGCGTGACCTTGTCGAATTCCGGCTTGCCCTGCCAGTAATTCGGGTACGCGCGCAGTTCGACCCGGTCGCCGCGCTGCCAGGACACAAACCGGTACGGCCCGGTGCCAATCGCCGCCTTGCCGGAATTGAAATCCTCGCTCTTGGCGCCCTCGGCAGCCTTCTTCGAGACCATGAACACATTGCCAATCTCGTCGATCAGCATCGGCTTCGGCGTTTTGGTGCGCACGATGACCGTGTTGGCATCGACGATATCGACGCCGGCCACCGACGCCACCGAGCGCGTCCACGGCGCCGCGGCGCCAACCAGATGGTTCGGGCGATCCAGCGTGAAGGCGACATCCTCGGGGCCAAAAGGCGAGCCGTCATGGAAGGTGACGCCCTGCCGCAGCTTGATCTCCCAGCGCAGCGGATCAAGCGCGCGCCAGAACGTCGCCAGCGCGGGGATCATCTCCTGCTTCGCATTCATCTCCACCAAGCGGTCATAGATGTTCTGGTTGGTGGAAACGTCGTTGCCGGCATCGTTGAAATGCGGGTCAATCGAGGCGTGCTCGGTGCCACGGCCGAAGACGAGATCGGCGGCCTGGGCGGCGGGGGCGGCGAGCGCGGCGGCGAGGACGAGAGCGGAGATGCGCATGATGGGGAGCCTGGAGTTGGAGAAGAAAAGATCAAAAAACAAGCCGGTTCTTTTTTGAAAAAAAGAACCAAAAAACTTTTTCCCCCCGCTTGCACAAGCGCTTGCCGCAAGTGACGAACGTTCGAATATGCGGAGGAAGAGAAGTTTTTTGCGTCGCTTTTTTTCAAAAAAGCGACCGCGTCCCTTCCCATCTCACGCCCCCGCCAGCACCGCGCCGAGCACGTCGTTGAGCGCAGCGAGGTCCATGGGATTGTCGGTCTCGTTGGACACCGCGAGCACGCGGTTGGCGCCGCGCAGGATGAAGACGCGTTGGTCTGACGCGCCGGAGAGCCAGGCGGCGTCGGGCGGGAGCGCGGGGAAGCGGCGGTCGGCGTTGGTCCAGACGGTGGCGGCGTAGCTGGTGCCGCCGTGCTGGCAGGCGAGTGCGTAGTCGGCCCAGCCGTCGGAGAGCAGGCGTTCGCCGTTCCAGACGCCGTTTTGCAGGTAGAGCACGGCGAGCTTGGACCAGTCGCGCAGGGTGGCGAAGGCGGCGCCGGAGGCGATCAGGTTGCCGGCGATGTCGCCGGACATGCGGTAGCTGGCCATGCCCAGGCGATCGGGGAGGAGGTCGTAGACGGTTTGCTGGTAGGGCAGGTTCTGGCGCTCGATGCGGTCGCGGATGATGGCGCCGAGCACGTTGATTCCGGCGTTGATGTAGCGGAAGACGTTGCCGGGGCGGGTGGCGACGATGTTGGCCTGGGCGGCGGCGAAGGCGTCGACGGCGTCGAAGTAGACGGCGGAGCCTTCGAAGCCGAGCGAGGGCGTGGTGCCATCGAGGCAGGGCATGGCGAGGCCGGAGCGCATGCGGAGCAGATCGTCGAGCGTGATCAGGGAATGGATGCCGCGCGGGTCTCGCCAGGCGGGGGCTGGGGCGGGGGCGTAGGCGTTTTCCAGCCAGCCCAAATGCAGCAGGCGGCCGATCAGGGTGCCGGTCATCGATTTGTTCATCGACCAGGACGGGGTGACGCGATCGGGCGCGCCGCCGGCACCGTAGCGTTCGAACAAAACCCGGTCGGGACTGGCGATGAGCAGGCCGTAGACGCCTTTGGAGGCGGCGAAGAAGCGATCGACCGCGGCGGTGAGCGCGGCGCCGGCGGCGGGCGGGGTTTCGACGGCGTCACCGAGCGGCCAGGGTTTGCCGGAGGCGGGGGCGCGGGGAATGGGGGTGGCGGTGATCGCGGCGGGGCTAGCGGTGCCGGTGACGATGCCGCCCCAGCCGATGGGCGCGGCGGCGCCGCCGGTGATCGGCGGGCCGAAGCTGGGGTCGGTCCAGGTCAGGCGGGTGGTGCGGGCGTTGGGGTCGCCGGTGATGGCGATTTCGCCGGCGGCCAGCGCCGCGTTGAGGCGCTGGCTGCGGGCGGCGCCGTTGGGCATGGCGTCGAGCCCGGTGGTGGGGGGAATGCCGCGCCAGCGCAGGCGGGCGAGCGCGTCCGCCCAGTCGAGCCCGCTGACGAAGGCCATGTCGGCCATGCGCTTGGCGGCGAAATTCATCTCCCTCAGGCGGAGGGCGGCTTCGCTGACGTCATAGACCAGCGGCGTGGGCAGGCCGGCGGGCGGCAAGGGGCGGCGGGAGTCGAGCGTGGTTTCGCCGCCGGGGGTGGCAGCCCAGGCGGGGTTGAACGCGGGGGCTTGGGTCATGCGGCGGTGCTCCAGGGGCGGTCGGGGTCGGGCATCGGGATGCTGTCGAGCAGCAGGCGGGTGTATTGGTGCGAGGGGGCGCGTAGCACCTGATCGGGGTCGCCCTGTTCGACGACGTGGCCGCGTTCGAGCACCAGGATGTCGTCGCCGACGCGCCAGGCGGTGGCGAGGTCGTGGGTGATGTAGAGCACCGAGATGCCGTAGCGGTCGCGCAGATCCACCAGCAGATCGAGGATCGCGGCGCGCATGGAGGCATCGACCATTGAGACCGGTTCGTCGGCGACCAGCAGGCGGGGGCGCAGCATCAGCGCGCGGGCGACCATCAGGCGCTGACGCTGGCCGCCGCTGAGCTGGTGGGCGAAGCGGTCGAGCAGGCTGGGATCGAGGCCGACGGCGCGGCAGGACTCTTCCATCAAGGCGCGGGCGGCGTCGCCGGTGGCGAGACCGAAGCGGCGCAACGGCACGCTGAGCGCGTGGGCGACGCGGTAGAACGGGTTGAAGGTGCTGTACGGGTCCTGAAACACCGCCTGCACCTCGCGGCGGAAGGTTTGCGGCGGGGTGGCGGCGAGCGGCTGGCCGCGCCAGAGCACGCGGCCGGCGCTGGGGGCGAGCAGGCCGAGGGCGATCGAGCCGATGGTGGTCTTGCCGCTGCCGCTCTGGCCGACGATGGACAGAATGCGCGGGGCGTCGGGCAGCACCAGATCGAGCTTGTGCAAAGCGGGGGCGGGCGGCGGGCCGAACAGCGATTTGCCGTAGCGCATTTCCACGCCGTCAAACCGCAGCAGGTCGGCCGCGGCAGCCGGGGCGGCGGTGCCGGCGCGACGGTCCTGGCCGATCACCGGGACGGAGCGGATTAGCTCCGCCGTGTAGGGGGCTTCAGGCGCGTGGAACACGCGGCGGACCGGACCTTCCTCGACCAGCAGCCCGTCGCGCATCACCGCGACACGATCCACGCATTGCGCCATCAGCCCCATGTCGTGACCGATCAAAATCATCGCGCTGCCCAGACGATCCTGCGCCTGCCGCAACGTGGCCATCACCTGCTTCTGGGTGACGACATCGAGCGCGCTGGTCGGCTCGTCGGCAATGATCAGCCGCGGGCCGAGTGAGATGGCAATCGCAATGCACACGCGCTGCTTCATGCCGCCGGACAACTCGTGCGGGAAACGCCGCGCGACATCCGCGCCAAGCCCAACCTGTGCCAGCAGATCGGCAATGCGATTGGCGTCCGCCGGCGCGCCGTGATCGCGCAGCGCATGCGTGATGCTGTCGGAGACCCGCAACACCGGGTTGAGCGCGTTCATCGCCCCCTGCGGCACATAGGCCACCCGAGCCAGCCGCAGCGCCGCAAACGCGCGGTCATCAAGACCGACGAGATCCTGTCCATCCAGGCGAATCTGCCCGCCCAGCACGCGCCCCGGCGCGCGCAGCAGGCCCATCACAGCCAACGCGGTGGTGGTCTTGCCGGAGCCGGATTCACCGACCAAACCAAGCCGCTCGCCGGCGGCAAGGCTGAGCGAAAGATCGCGCACCGCGCTCAGCGTGCCGGCGGCTAGCTCGTAGCCTACGTGCAGGTTGTCGATTTCGAGGACGCTCATGAGCGGGAAGATTTTCAGTTTAGGAAGGGAAGCAGTTCTTTTTGTGAACAAAAAGAACCAAAAAAACTTTTTGAATTGATGCCTTCGGGCTGCCTGGGCGTTTGACGCACGTGCAGAGGAAGGAGTTTTTTTGCTCCTTTTTTTGCAAAAAAAGGAGTGCTTGCCTTCACTTTTGCTTGCCTGCCTGCGCCGCTCATTTGAGGCTCCGCAGGCGGGGGTTGGCGAATTCGTCGAGGCCGATGACGACGAGGTACATGCCGACGAACAGGGCGACGAGGATGGTGACGGGTTCGACGATCCACCACCAGAGGCCGCGCAGGAAGGCGCCTTCGCTGATCATCCAGTAGATGGTCATGCCCAAAGTGGGCTCGTCGCGGGGGCCGAGGCCGAGGGCTTCGAGGCCGACGGAGGCGAGGATGGCCGCCGAGACGGAGGAGACCAGGGCGGCGCCGAGGTAGGGCATCAGGTTGGGCATCATCTCCTGAAAGATGATGGCGAGGCTGCCTTGGCCGGAGAGGCGGGCCATGCGGACGTAGCCGGCTTCGCGCATGACGAGGACCTGGGCGCGGATTTGCCGTGTGGGTTCGCGCCAGGCGAGCAGGGCGATGACGAGGGCCATCAGGGTGGTGGTCATTTGCCCGGGCCAGGCGGAGGCGATGACGACGAGGACGAGCAGGCCGGGGACGGTGAGCAGCACGTCGACGGCGAAGCTGATGACGCGGTCGACCCAGCCGCCGTGATAGGCGGCGAGGAAGGCGAGTGTGGTGCCGACGGCGATGCCGATCAGGCCGGCGAGCAGGCCGACCTTGGCGGTGAGCAGGGTGCCGACGACGAGGACGGCGGCGAGGTCTCGGCCGGCGGTGTCGGTGCCGAGGGGATTGTCCCAGGAGGGGGGCTGGGCGACGTCGGCGGAGAGCGGGCGGGCGTCGTCGAGATCGACGGTGAGCGCGCCGAGGCAGGCGAGCAGGACGAGGAGGCCGAGCAGGGCGAGACCTGCGAGCAAGCGGCGGTTCATCGGCGCACCCGCGGGTCGAGCAGGGGGTAGAGCATGTCGACGAGGAGCATGAGGACGGCGATCATGACGACGAGGATGAACACCACGCCGTAGATCACGAAGTAGTCGTTCTGCTGGATGGCGGCGAACAGCAAATTGCCGAGGCCGGGGTATTGGAACACGCGCTCGACCAGCACGGAGCCGGCGGCGATGTAGCCGATATGCAGGGCAAGGCCGGTGACCTGTGGCAGCAGGGCGTTGCGCAGGCCGTAGCTGAAGAAACGGCGCTGCACGGAGAGGCCGTTGGCTTCGGCGTAGGCCATGTAGTCCTCGCCTTGGACGGTGACCATCATGCCGCGCATCGCCAGTGCCCAGGTGCCGACGGAGGCCAGCACGATGGAGGCGGCGGGGAGCAGGGAGTGGCGCAGGATGTCGAGCACGAAGTCCCAGCGCAGGCCGGGGATCGCCGTCATCTCAAAGCCGCCGCCGAGGGGGAGCAGGCGCCAGGAGAAGGCGAAGACGTAGATCAGCACAAGGCCGAGCAGATAATACGGCAGGGCGGCGAGCACCATGACGCCGGGGGCGAGCAGGCCGAGCAGCCTCGGCGCGCCCTCCCACGCCAGCAGGGCGCCGAGCACGGTGCCCAGCGCGAAGGCGATCAGGGTGGAGGTGAGCAGCAGGCCGATCGTCCAGGGCAGAGCGCGGCCGACGAGGTCGGTGACGCGGGCGGGGTAGAAGGCGATGGACTGGCCGAGATCGAGGCTGGCGGTGTCTTTGATGTAGGAGAGGTATTGCTCGGCCAGCGGCCGATCGAGGCCGAACTTGGCGCGATAGGCCTCGACCAGCCCCTTCATGTCGGTGAGCGCGCCGCCGGTTTCGGTGAGTTCTAAGAGCTTGGTCTCGATCGGGTCTTTCGGGGCGAGCTTGGGCAAGAGGAAGTTGAGGCTGGCCGCGGTGAAGATCACGGCGAGCATGAGCAGGAGGCGTTTGGTTAGGCGGAGGAGGAACATTAGCTAGGCAAGGCGAAGGGGTAGGCCAGGGCTCTGCCCTGGACCCGCCAAAGGCCGAGGGCCTTTGGAAACCCATTCATTTGTGCGGTGGTTGATCGGTTGGCTCGGCGTTGGGCGTGGAGCGGCGGAGCCATCAAAAAATCTTTGGGCTTCGCCGCTGCACGGGCGTTGGTGCCTTTTGCGCATGAGTGTGGGGTCAAGGGGGGTGAGCCGCGAAGCGGATCGCCGTCCCCTTGCGGGTCCAGGGCAGAGCCCTGGCCTTGCCTTGTCGTACCTTCCCCACTTAAGCGCGCTTCAGCCCATGCACCACCAGCATCGTTGTCCAGTACGAGCAGGTCGGTGACTGGTACGGGTTGGCGGTCGTGGGCCAGCCGGTCCAGAGCGTCGTGTTGAACGGGATGCGGTGGTACCACTGGGCGATCGGGATTTCGACGACTTCTTCGGCCCAGATGCCGAGTGCTTCTTTCACGATCGGGCGGAGTTTGGGGTCGTTGATGGGGAGTTGGCCGACCTGGTCGGTGAGTTCGTCGAAGCGCTTGTTCTGGAAGCGGGCGAATCGGGAGGTGATCTCGCCGACCGGGCGGTAGAATTTGCTGTGGTAGAGCAGCAGGGTGTCTTCGGGGTCGAAGATGCCGCCGAGATGGCCGAAGAGGGTCATGTCGGTTTTGCCGCTGTAGATGACCTGGAGGTAGTCGGGCCGGCGGTTCCAGGCGACGTCGAAGCCTTGGCGGCGGAGTTGTTCGACGATGATCGGGGCCATGGCGTCGAGCGCGGAGGCCGAGGTGAGGGTCATCGACCAGCGCTCGCCGGATTTGGCCCAGAAGCCTTGGCTGTCTTTCTTGAAGCCGGCTTCGGTCATCAGGGCGGCGGATTGCTTGGCGTCGAACTTGCCGGTGCCCTTGGCCTTGGACTGGGGCTCGGCGTCGACGATGTAGTCGTGCAGGGCCTTGAAGTCGGGCAGGGGAAGGAAGGACTGCTCGGCGGCGCCTTCATGGAAGATGTCGATGATCTGCTTGGCGTTGACGGCGTGCATCAGCGCTTTGCGGACGCGTTTGTCGGCGACTTTCGGGCTGTCGAAGTTGAACCAGACGGAGCTGGGCCACCAGTCGATGTAGCCGTAGGGGGGTGTGCGGTCGGTGAGGGTGGTGATGGCTTTGTTGTCGGCGAGCAGTTTTTTCATCATCGGCACTGGGGCCTCGACCATCCAGTCGATCTGGTCGGCGGCGAGGGCCTGCGCCATTTGCTGCTGTTCGCCGCGGGGCACGGTGATCAGGCGCTTGGGGGCGGGGAGTTTGGCGAAGTAGGCGCCGGGTTGCTTGCCCCAGATGCCGGGCTTGGCGCCCCACCAATCGTCCCGCCGGTCAAGCACGATGCGTTCGGGGGCGGCGAGGACGATTTTGTAGGGGCCGGTGCCGAGGGGCAGGCCCTTTTCGAGGTCGAAATTGGTGAAGGCGGCGACGTCGGGCGCGGCTTCGAAGATGTGCTTGGGGACGATGAAGATGCCGGTGTTGAACTTCACCGTGAGGTTGCGCAGCACGAAGCGGGGGTCGCGGCGCTTGAGGTTGAATTTGACGGTGAGGTCATCGAGTTTCTCGGCCTTGGCGAGGACGGCGGCGACGTCGGCGGAGAGGAACAGGTCTTTTTTGCCTTCGCCGTTCTGGCGCAGCATTTCGAAGGTGAACACCACATCGTCGGCGGAGAAGGGTTTGCCGTCGGACCAGGTGACGCCTTGGCGGAGGGTTACAGTGACGGAGGTGTAGTCGTCGGCATACTTGTAGCCGGTGGCGAGGAACGGGATGTGTTCGGCTTTGAGGTTGTTCCAGAAGAACAGGGCCTCGTTGACGAAGACGATGTGATTGCGCGGGTCGTTGCCGACGGCGAAGGGGTTGAGGTTGGCGTAGTTCTTGTAGGTCGGGCCGGGGGGCCAGGCCTCGATGATCAGGGTGTCTTTGCGGTCGACGGCGTCCATGGCGCGGGCATGGCGGGGGAGCGCGGCGGCGGCGATGGTGCCGGCGGCGGAGAGGCCGAGGGTGCGGCGGGTCAGGCCATTTTTCTGGGTCATCGACGTTTCCTGGTTTTTTGCAGCCTTGGCACGGAGGGTTGCAAATCATATCAAATCGGTCAACATCATATACGATTTAGGGTGGAGCCATGTCAGAAGCCGCCTATCCCATTGCGGCGGGCCGTTCCGAGGCGTTGACCGGGTATCGACGCGTGGCCGCGCAGTTGCGTCAGGATATTCTGGACGGCAGCGCGGCACCGGGGGCGTGGCTGCGGATGGCGGCGATTGCGCTGCGGTGCGGGGTGTCGGTGCAGCCGGTGCGCGAGGCGTTGCAGCAGTTGCAGGGCGAAGGGCTGGTGGAGATTTTTCCGAACCGGGGAGCGCGGGTGCGCGGGCTGGACCGGGTTCGGCTGCTGCATATCTACGAGATGCGCGAGGCGCTGGAGTCGTTCATGTCGCGGCGGTTTGCCGAAGAGGCGTCACTGTCGGACCTGACGCGGTTGGAGGCGTTGAAGGCGGAGCATGACGAAGCGATCGCGGCGGGGGATCTGCCGGGCGTGTCGCTGGCGAACCGGGCGTTTCATGCGTTGATCAATGGACACGGCGGCAACGGCGATGTGGTCGAGCTGACGGCGCGGTATTCGGATCTGACGGTGATGTTGGCGCGGCGCGTGGGGCGCGGAGCGGCGTATTTCGCGCGGGTGCAGGGGGAGCATCATGCGTTGATGGATGCGTTTCGCCGGCGGGATGCCTCGGCGGCGGCGGATATCGGGGCGGCGCATGTGCGCGGCACCCGGGTTGAGGTGCTGAACCTGATTGAACGGAAACTGCCATGAAGATTACCGCGGCAAGGGTGATTGTCTGCGCGCCGGGGCGCAATTTTGTCACGCTGAAGATCGAGACCGATGCGGGGATCCATGGCATCGGCGACGCCACGGTGAACGGGCGGGAATTGTCGGTGGTGTCGTATCTGCAGGATCACGTGGTGCCGACGCTGATTGGGCGGGATGCGCACGCGATCGAGGATATCTGGCAGATGCTGTACCGCGGCTGCTACTGGCGGCGCGGGCCGATCACCATGGCGGCGATTGCGGCGGTGGATGTGGCGCTGTGGGATATCAAGGCGAAGGCGGCGGGGATGCCGCTGTATCAGCTGCTGGGCGGGGCGTCGCGCAGCCGGATGCTGTGCTATCCGCATGCGCGGGGGACTGATCTGCCGGCGTTGCTGGAGCGGGTGGCGGCGTTGCGGGGCGAGGGGTATCGGGCGATCCGGTTGCAATGCGGGATTCCGGGGATTGGCGACAGCTATGGTGTGAAGCGGCAGGGACCGGGGCTGCCGGAGGAGCAGGTCTGGGATATCGGCAAATACATGCGGTTTGCGCCGAAGATGCTGCAGGCGGTGCGCGATGCGGTGGGTGAGGAGGTCGAACTGCTGCACGACACGCATCACCGGATCACGCCGATTGATGCGGCGCGGCTGGCGAAAGAGGTGGAGCCGGTGAATTTGTACTGGCTGGAGGATCTGGTGCCGGCGGAGAACCAGGAGGTATATCGGCTGATCCGCCAGCACAGCGTGACGCGGCTGGCGCTGGGGGAGATTTTCAACTCGATTCATGATTGCCGGGAGCTGATCCAGGAACAGCTGATCGATTTCATCCGGGTGACGCCAGTGCATGCGGGGGGGATCACGCAGGTGCGGCGGATCGCGGATTTCGCGGCGTTGTGGCAGATCCGCACAGCGTGTCATGGGGCGGGGGATATGTCGCCGGTGACGTTCGGGGCGGCGCTGCATTTCGGGCGCTGGGTGCCGAATTTCGGCATTCAGGAGTTTGCCGGGCATCCGCGCGAGGCGGCCGAAGTGTTCCGCTGTGCCTGGTCGTATGATGGCGATGGGCACCTGCTGTCTGGCGAGGCGCCGGGGCATGGGGTGGAGATCGACGAGGCGGCGGCGGAGCGGTTTCCGTATCGGCGGTCGTATCTGGGTAATGTGCGGCTCGAAGACGGCACGGCGTGGAACTATTGAGCGGGGATGCGATGAGCAGGACGGTTCTGATCACCGGGGCGAACGGCAATATCGGGCGTAAGCTGCGGGCGCATTTTTCGGCATTGGGGTGGACGCTGCGGCTGCTGGATGTGAATGCCGCGGGCGACGGCGCGGTGCAGGAAGCCGATCTGTCGGTGTGGGACGCGGCCTGGGTGGAGCGGTTTGCCGGGGTGGATGCGGTGATCCATCTCGCCGGGCGGCCGAGCCCGCGCACCTCTTGGGAGGATGTGCAGCGCTACAACATCGACATGACGATGAATGTCTACGAAGCGGCGGCGCGGCAGGGGGCGAAGCGGCTGATCTTCGCCAGTTCGAACTGGACCATGGCCGGGCATCGCACGGCGGAGGGGCCGTTGACCACCGATCGGCCGGCCTATCCGGTGAATGCGTATGGGGTGTCCAAGCTGATCGGCGAGCGGCTGGGGCGGAACTATCACGAACGCTGGGGGCTGTCGGTGGTGTGTTTCCGCATCGGCTACCTGCAGCGCGACGAGAACCTGCCCGGAACGCAGATGGGGTGGAATTCCTGGGGCCAGGCGATGTGGCTGTCCAACCGCGATCTGTGCAGCGCGATGGAGCGGGCGGTGGTCGCCGACGGCGTGGGGTTCGTGGTGCTGAATCTGATGAGCGCCAATCCCGGGATGCGCTGGGACATGGCGCCGGCGCAGGGCGCGATCGGCTTCGTGCCGCAGGATGGCGTGGCACCGGTGCTGACCGAGGAGATGCGGCGCAACGAGGCCGAGGCACTCGACCTGCGCCGCATGGCCGAACGGCTGGACGACATTATCGGCGAGCGGCGCTGGTAGTCAGGCCATCGCGGCCTTCAGCCGCGCAGGCGTAAGCGGGGCGCGGCGCAAGCGGATGCCGGTGGCGTCGAACACCGCGTTGGCCAGCGCGGCGGCAACCGGCGCGGCGGCGGCTTCGCCGGCGCCGAGCGGGCGCTCGTTGGGGCGGTCGATCAGGATGATGTCGAGCTTCGGCACGTCCGGCATGGTCAGGATTGGGTAGCTGGCCCAGTCCGTGCTGGTGACGCGGCCGCCGGTGTACGTGGTTTCCTCGAACAGGGTGCGGCTGAGGGTTTGCAGGATGCAGCCCTCGACCTGGGCGCGCACTGTGTCGGGATTGATCATAAGGCCGCAATCATGGGCGCAGATCACGCGTTCGACACGGATGCCGCCGGTGCTGCGATCGACGGCGACCTGCATCGCCATGGCGACGAAGTTCTCCGCCTGCTTGTAGTGCACATAGGCAATGCCGCGGCCGCGCAGGGTTTTCGCGGTGGAGTCAGGCTGTTGCGGGGAGGGGCGGGATTGCCAGTCCATCGCCGCGCCGGCACGTCGCAGCACCTCGGCGCCGCGGGGGTGTTTCATCCGTGCCAGGCGGAATTGCAGCGGGTCGATCCCGGCGGCGGCGGCGAGTTCGTCGGTGAAGCTTTCGACGGCGAAAACATTGGCGATCTTGCCCGGCGCGCGCAGGTTGGACGGGCGCCACGGGGTGTCGTCGAGCCAGCGGATCAGGGTGCGATGCGCCGGAATGCTGTACGGCGGGTCGGCATTGCCGGCGAGCAGCCCGGCGCTGCGGCCCTGAGCCTGCGCCAGGCCGGCGGCGTCGACCGCCAGCAGCGGGATGCCGGGCAGGCCGGGGGTGTTCATCGGCAGATAGGCGATGCTCTCCCAGGCGGTGAGGCTACCGGCGGCATCCAACGCGCCGGTGAGGTCGAGAATATGCGGCGGGCCTTTCGGGTCCCAACCCAGCTCGTCCTGACGCGACCACTGCACCCGCACCGGGGCACCGGCGGCACGCGACAGCAGGGCGGCGTCGGCCGCGGCATCGTCGTTGCCGTTGGTGCCGTAGCTGCCGGAGCCGTCCATGTAGATCACCCGCAGCTTCGAGGGCTCGAGGCCGAGGAAGCCGGCGAACAGCCGGCGCATACGGTGCGTGCCCTGCGATGCGGACCAGATGGTGCCGCCATCGGCCCGGATATCGGCCACCGCGCAGGACGGACCCATCGAGCCATGCGACTGCACCGGCCATGCATAGCTGGCGCGCAGCACGCGGCCGGCAGCGAAATCCGGCGTGCCGTCGCCGCTGAGCCGTTCCTCGCGGATCACTGGGGTGGCGCGGATGTCAGTGTAGAGCGTGTCGGATGAGGCCTTGGTTTGGACTTCGCGCCAGGTAGTCTTCAGGTCGCGGGCGGCGCGAATGGCGTTCCACTCGGTTGCGGCGACAACGCCGAGGAAGTTGCGGATGCGGATGACGCGGGCACCGGGAATTTCCGTTTCGCCCACACTGAGCAGTTCGGCGCCCTGCGAGGGCGGGCGGATGACCCGGCCGTGCAGCATGCCGGGCACACGGTGGTCCTGGACGTAGCTGTGGGTGGCGGTGAACTTGGCGCGCACATCCGGGCGCGGCAGGGGTTTGCCGATGAAGCGGAACTCGGCGGGCGATTTCAGCTTCGCCTTCGGGTCGAGTTTCAGGTCGAGATCGGCGCCGGCGAGCAGGGCGGCGAAGGTGACCCCGGCGCCGCCAGCGCGCGGGCGGATTTCGCCGTCGATCGCCTCCAGCGCGTCGGCGGGCAGCGCGAGTTTGGCGGCGGCGAGGCCGAGTAGCTTCTCCCGCGCGGTGGCGGCGGCCTGGCGGATGGTCATGGCGCCCACCGGGATGCCGGTGCTGCCCCCGGTGCCGCCCTGGTCGGGGGTGAGCACCGTGTCGCCTTCGACCAGTGCGATGCGGGCGATATCGGCACCAAGCTCGTCGGCGACAATCTGCGGCAGGGCGATGCGCGCGCCGGTGCCGAGATCGACCTTGCCGGCATAGATCGTCACCGCGCCGTCGGGGGCGATGGCGAGATAGGCGTCAACTTCGGCGGAGACAACGGTCTTGGTGCTGGCGCGCGCGGCGCGGGGCAGGGCGAACGCGACGGTGAGACCGGTGGCGGTGCGCAGCAGGGTGCGGCGGGAGAGGCTCATGCGCCGGCCCTCGCCACCGCGCGCAGGATTCGCTCATGCGCGCCGCAACGGCAGAGATTATTGGCCAGTTCGCTGCGGATGGCCGCCTCGGTGGGGTGCGGGTCACGGGCGAGCAGGGCCGCCGCGGTCATGATCATGCCGTTGGCGCAGTAGCCGCACTGGCCGGCCTGCTCGGCGATGAAGGCAGCCTGTACCTTGTGCGGCGCCTCCGGCGTGCCGAGGCCCTCCAGGGTGGTGATACGATGGCCCACGGCCTCGGCGGCGGGCAGCAGGCAGGAACGCACGGCCTCGCCATCGACATGCACGGTGCAGGCGCCGCACTGACCGAGGCCGCAGCCGAATTTAGGCCCCTTCAGCGCCAGCGTGTCGCGCAGCGCATAGAGCAGCGGCATGGCGTCGTCATCGAGCGGGACCGGCCGATCGATGCCGTTGACGTTGAGCGTGATGCTGCGCATGCCGGCGGCCTCCCCTGTTGGCAGTGACACCGTAGGGGAAACCTGTCCGAGATGCACTTTTTGTTATTATTTTGCATCGTGTCGCTATTGTTCCGCCTTATTAAAACCTTGTCGCATCACATTGGTAAATGTGCAATTCTGAATCTCAAATAAGCTTCAGGCGGCGAAATATGCGGGAAGTCCCTGAAAATAATCAATTTACGCCATACACTCACAGTCTGACGGTTGCAGGGCCCGCAGGCACATTCAGCACAAAATGTGCACGATGTGAGGCGCGGTTGCATACGGTCTGCGGTGCATTGCCGATCGAGGATTTGGGCCGGCTATCTGCGATTGCGGTGCCGCTGACGCTGCCGGCCGGCCGGCGTTTCATCACCGAGGGGGATGCAGCGGCGCATTTTTTCACCGTCTCGTCTGGGACCGCAATGCTGGTGAAAGGGCTGGCGGACGGACGGCGGCAGGTGACCGGATTCGCCGGGGTGGGACATTTCCTGGGGCTGGCGGTGGCCAATACCTATTCGTTCAGCGCCGAGGCGGTGGACGATACACGGGTATGCCGGTATTCGCGGGTGCAGCTCAATACGTTGCTGGCCGACGCGCCGGCGATGCGGCAGCGGATCATGGACATTGCCTCCAACGAGTTGGTGGCGGCACAGGCGCAGATGCTGCTGCTCGGCCGCAAGACCGCCCGCGAACGGCTGGCTACGTTCCTGACCGGATTGGCGCCGCGCGCGGATGGCGCGGTGGCAACGCCGATGACACGCAGGGATATCGCGGATTACCTGGGCCTGACCATCGAGACCGTGTGCCGGACGCTGACGCGGATGCAGCGCGAGGGGCTGATCCGGATGCAGGGGTCAGCACGGACCGTTATCGTGGATAGACCGGCCTTGCGGGCGCTGGCGGGAGACGAGGCGTAGCAGCGGATGCGCATTCTGGCCGCCGCGTCACTGTATTTTGCGATCGTTTTTGCCTGCGGCTTCGTGCTCGGCCCGGTGCGGATGTTCTGGCTTGAGCCGCTTCTGGGCGCGACGCTGGCGGTGGCGTGCGAGACGCCGTTGCTGATCGTGGCGATGTTTTTCGGCGCCCGCTTTGCCATAGGGAAGATCGGGTTGGACCGCGGATTTGTGGCCATGGGTTTGGTCGCGCTGGCCATGACGGAGGTCGCCGAAACCGGCCTGGGCTATCTGTTGCGCGGCCTGAGCCTGACCGCGCAGATGCAGCGCTTCGCCGCAGCACCGGGAATGATCTACGCCGCTGCGTTGCTGGTGTTCGCGGCGATGCCCGCGCTGCTCAACCGCCGCGCCGCCTGATCGGTCACGCGGCGCGGATCTGCTCCAGGAACCGTTCGACATCGGCCTTCAAGCCATCGCCCTGCCGCGCAAGATCGCCGGCGATGTGCTCGACCTGGGCGGCGGTGCCGCCGGTTTCGCGTGTGACCCGGGCGATGCCGTCGACATGCAGGGCGACATTGTCGGTGCCGTGGGCGGCGTCGGCGATATTGCGGGCGATGTCGGTGGTGGCCGCGCCCTGCTGCTCGACGGCAGCGGCGATGGCGGTGCCGATGCGAGAGAGGTCGGCAACGGTGGTGCCGATCGCGGCGATGCGGGTGACCGACAGGTTGGCCTTGTCCTGCATGTCCTTGATCTGGTGAGAGATCTCCTCGGTGGCGCGGGCGGTGCGGTTGGCCAGGCTTTTGACCTCGGAGGCCACAACGGCGAAGCCCTTGCCGGCCTCGCCGGCGCGGGCGGCCTCGATGGTGGCGTTCAAAGCCAGCAGGTTGGTTTGCGCCGCGATTTCGCCAATCAGGCTGACCACATTGTCGATGGTGCGAGCCATGGCGGACAGGTCCTGGATCGCGGCCGTGGTCGCGTCGGCTTCGGCGACCGCCTGACTGGTCACGGTGGTGGATTGCTGCATCTGCCGGCCGATCTCGGTGACGGAGGCGGACAACTCCTCGGTGGCGGCAGCGACGGTCTGCATGTTGCCGCTGGCCTGGCTGGAGGCGGCGGCAACCTCGGCGACGCTGGCGGTGGTACGGGTGGCGGCCTGAGTCATGTCACCAGCCGATGCCGTGAGCTCATGCGCGGCAGTGGCAACCGATCGCACCGCGCTGGTCACCTGAGCTTCGAAACCGGCGATCAGCGCATCGATGGCGCGCGCGCGCTGACCGGCGGCATCGTGGGCCAACTGTTGTTCTGCATGCAGGCGGCCGGTTTCCGCGAGGCTGTGTTTGAACTGGTGTACCACGCGCACCATGGTGCCGATCTCGTCGGTGCGCTCGTCTTCCGGCAAGGCCACGTTGAGATTGCCCGCGACCAGGGCTTCCATCGCGCCGGTCACCGCCACGATCGGGCGGGCGATGCCGCGGCCGATCAGCCAGGAGAGGCCGACGACAAGCACGGCGATGAGGCCCGTCAGCAGCAAGACGATCCGTCCGGTCGCCACCTTCGCTGCCTCGCCGTCCTGGCGGGCGCTGGTCGCACGGTTCGCGAAGCTTGTGTGCAAGGCCTCCAGCCGCGGCTCAATATCAGCATAGGCGGTGCTCAGCCCTTTCACCGACTGCTGCTCAGCCAGGGTCTCCGTCAGGAAGCGGCCGAAGATCGCCTGGTAGTCGTTCATTTTCGCCATCAGCTCCTCGCGCAACGCCGGCGCGAGGTTGGCGATGCCGGCGACGAAGTCAGGCAGCCGGGCTGCGAGCTCGGCTGCATATTTGGCGTCGTGGCGGGCGATGAAGTCCTTCTCATGCCGGCGCATCATCAACATGGCAATCTGCGCGCCTGGCGCTTCAACACCGTCGAGCTTCTCTTCCACCGCATGCACGCGCGCGCGCAGTTCGCCGAGCAGGCCGTGCGGCTCATCGAGGCCGACAGTCTGCGCCGCGGAGAGCACGGAACGGAAGGTGGCAGCGTACCGGTCGATCCCGGCGGTGACATCCGTCAGGTTCGCGCGCGCCTCCGGCAGATTGACGAGGCGGGTGGAGAGCGTGGCGTTAATGTTGGCGATGCTATCCATCGCGGCGGCATGCCGGCTCTGCGAGGCGGCATCACGGCGCAGCAGGAAATCCTTTTCATGCCGCCGGGCCTGCAGCAGCGCGGTCTGCAGGCTGGTCTCCAGCTCCGCCGCGTCGCGCGCCTCGGTCGCGGTCGCGGCGAAGCCGTCAACCTGGGCATTGCCCCAAAAGGTGACGGCCGCGACCAGCAGAAGACCGATAATGCCGACCGCGCCAAGGCTGGCGATCTGACAGGCGATGCGGCAGCGCGACAGCAGTTTTACCAAGTGCGACCTCCGAAACCATGGGCTCGGAGGTCGTTTTAACCGGGAACCGTAAATAATCGGTTATTGGAACGAGAAGCGTTCCTGAGTCAGCGCACCAGCTTGCCCTCGATCGCGTCCCAGATCTGGCTCGGCAGGTCGACCCCGTCGAAGCGGCCGATTTCCTGCAGCCCGGTCGGCGAGGTGACGTTGATCTCGGTGAGGTAGTCGCCGATCACGTCGATGCCGGTGAACAACAGGCCCTGCGCCTTCAGCGTCGGCCCAATGCGGGCGCAGATTTCGCGCTCGCGGTTGGTCAGGCCGGTCTTCTCCGGCCGGCCGCCGACATGCATGTTGCTGCGCGCCTCGCCGGCGGCGGGCACGCGGTTGACGCCGCCGACCGGCTCGCCGTCGATCAGGATGATGCGCTTGTCGCCCTGGCGCACGGCGGGCTCGTAGCGCTGGATCATCAGCGGCTCGCGCGAGCGGGCGAAATGCATCTCCAGCAGCGAGGCCAGGTTCTCGTCGTCATGCTTGATGCGGAACACGCCGGCTCCGCCATTGCCGAACAGCGGCTTGACGATGATGTCCTTGTGCGTGGCCCGGAAGCCGCGGATCGCATCGACATCCCAGGTCACCAGCGTCGGCGGCATCAGCTCGGGGAAATGCGTGACCAGGAGCTTCTCCGGCGCATTGCGCACCGAGGCGGGGTCGTTGACCACCAGCGTGCCGGTGCCGTCGGCGCGGTGCACATGCTCCAGCATATGGGTCGCGGTGATGTAAGCCATGTCGAACGGCGGGTCCTGACGCATCAGGATCACGTCCATGGTCGAGAGGTCGAGCAGCACCGGATCGCCGAAGGTATAATGGTTGCCGCGCACGCGCTGCACGGTGACCGGCCGGGCACGGGCGAACAGACGGTCCTCCCGCTCGGCGGCCAGGCCGTTCATGCCCTCGCGCAGCGACATGTGGCGAACCTCGTAGTGCCACAGGCTGTGCCCGCGTGCCTGGGCTGCAAGCATCAGCGCGAAGCTGGAATCGCCGTCGATGTTGACGGTATCCATCGGGTCCATCTGGACGGCGACTTTCAGGGGGCCGGTCATGTCTGAACTCCTCGTTCTTGCCTCAGGACATGGCCCAGCGCGGGCCGCAGCGCAACTCCCCCCCGGAGGCGGTGAGCCGATGGGAAAAGGCCGGCCAGCGGCAGGAAGACTCTGCTTTTTTTGAAAAAAAGCAGCAAAAAACTTCTCTCCACAGGAACTGTGCGGTTCAACCGCAGGGCACTTATGAATAAAAGTCTTTTTGCTTCTTTTTCTGCAGAAAAAGAAGACTCTTTCTTGCTGTCGCTTGGCCGCCTTTAATGCGGTGTCACCAGATTGTCCGGTGTGCGGCCGCCGAGGATGGCGTCGATGCCGTCCAGCGCCAGCGCGCCCATCGCCGAGCGGGTTTCCACGGTGGAACTGCCCATATGCGGCAGCAGCACGACGTTCTCCAGGCCGAGATAGCCGGGGTTGACCCGTGGTTCGCCGTCATACACGTCGAGCCCCGCGGCGGCGATGTGGTGGCTGGCCAGGGCCGCGATCAGCGCGGCATCGTCCACCAGCGTGCCGCGGGCGGCGTTGACCACGATCGCACCGGGGCGCAGCAGGGACAGGCGGCGCGCGTTGAGCCAATGCCGTGTGCCCGCCCCGCCGGGGGCCATCAACACCAGGATGTCGATGGCGGCGAGGAATTCGTCGTCACTGGGATGATAGATCGCGCCAGCCTCCAGCGGGCCATGCAGGCGGGCGCGGTTGCGGTAATGGATCTCCATATCGAAGCCGCGCGCCATCTTCGCCAGTTCGCGGCCGATACGGCCCATGCCGAAAATGCCCAGCCGCTTGCCGGACACCTGCGCGCCCAGCAACAGCGTCGGCGTCCAGCCCTGCCACTGCCCGGCGCGCACCATCCGCTCGCCCTCTCCGGCGCGGCGGCATGCCATCATCACCAGCATCATGGCGATCTCGGCGGTGGCGACCGAGAGCACTTCAGGGGTGTTGACCACGGGCAGATTGCGCGCCGCCGCCGCGTGCAGATCGATATGGTCGGTGCCGACCGACAGCGTGGCCAGCACGCGCAGCGAGGCAGGCAGGGCCGCGATGGCGGCGGCGTCCATCCGGTCGGACGCGGTGCACAAAATGGCGTCGCAGCCCTGGGCCGCGGCGGCCAGGTCGAGCGGATCGTCGCCGGGCGCGCGCAGGGTGTAGTCCCGCGCGGCCCTTTCGGTGGTGGCAGCCGGCATGGTGTGGGTGAACAGCAGGACCGGCTTGCCCATGACTACGACCAGATCATGTCGGGCGCCGGGCGGCCGGCCAGCACGGCGGCGATGTTGTCCAGCGCGCGGAAGCCCATGGCGTTGCGGGTCTCCACCGTGGCGCTGCCCATGTGCGGGCACAGGAACACGTTGGGCAGGGCAGCGAAGCGCTTGTCGAAACCCGGCTCGCTGCGGAACACGTCGAGCCCGGCGGCGAACAGGTGCCCCGAGGTCAGTGCGTCAACCAGCGCATCCTCATCCACCAGCCCGCCGCGGGAGGCGTTGACGAACACCGCGCCCTTCGGCAGCAGCGCGAAGGTTTCGGCGTTCATGATGCCGGCGGTGCCGGCCCCGCCCGGCGCATGCAGGCTGAGCGCGTCGCAATGCGGCAGCATGGCGCGGAAATCGGCGAAGTATTCGGCGCCCTGTTCCAGATCCGGGGTCAGGCGGCGGGGTCCGCTATAGAGCACGCGCATGCCGAAGCCGCGGGCGCGCTGCGCCATCGCGCGGCCGATGCGCCCGAGGCCGAGAATGCCCAGCGTCTTGCCGGCGGCGCGCAGGCCGAGCATCTCGCCCAGGCCGTAGCCGCGCTTCCAGCCGTCGCGCATGATCGCGTCGTATTCATAGCCGCGGCGGAACGCGTTCAGCAGCAGCATGAAAGCGAGATCGGCGGTGCATTCGGTCAGCACGTCGGGCGTGTTGGTGGCCGGCAGGCCGCGCGCCTTCAGCGCCGGGATCTCGAGGTGATCAGTGCCGACCGAACAGGTGGCCAGGATCTTCACGTGATCGGGAATGCGCGCGATGGCGGCCGCGTCCCATTTTACGTGGCTGGTGATCATCAGCGCGTCGGCCTTGTGCGCGGTCAACGCGGCGATGACGTCGTCGACGGTCATTTCCTTGCCTTCGTACGGACAGTCATATTCGGCATGGATGCGGTCGACGACGGCGGCCGCGATCTGGCGGCTGACGATAAGGCGCGGCTTCATGGTGGTGATCCCCCGGGTGTTCGCTTACCCGCGTTATCGCGCGAATGGGGGCGATGGTGGAAGGGGGCCACGTTCTGCGCCATGATCGGCGGGCAAGGGGAGCAGGGCGATGCGCGCGAATTTGACGCCGGATATGGAATTGGCGGAACGGCTGCTGACCGGGCTGCACGATGCGACGTTCGACGGTGTGGGCGTCACGCGGGAGGCCTATGGGCCGGGCGAACAGATCGGCCACGACATGGCCCGCGCGGCGGCCGAGGCGATGGGGCTGGAATGCCGGGTCGATGCTGCGGGCAACATGCTGATGACCCTGCCGGGCCGGGACCGCGCGGCGCCGCGCATCGTGCTGGGCAGTCACCTCGATTCGGTGCCGCAAGGCGGCGACTACGACGGTGCGGCCGGGGTGTTCGCCGGGCTTGCCGTGCTGTCCGGCCTGCAGCGCGGCGGGTTCCGCCCGGCGCGCGATGTCACCGTGCTGGCGATCCGCGCCGAGGAAGGCGGCGCCTGGTTTCCCGCCGGGCTGCCGGGCAGCCGCGCGGCGCTGGGACGCCTGCCGGCCGAGGCGTTGCAGAGCCGGCGGCAGGATTCCGGGCGCACGATGGAAGACCATATGCGCGAGGCCGGTTTCGACCCCGACGCCGTCGCGCGGGGCGAGACCTTGCTGCCTCCCGCATCGATCGCGGCCTATCTGGAACTGCATATCGAGCAGGGCCCGGTGCTGGAGGCCGAGGGCATTCCGCTCGGCATCGTCACCGGTCTGCCCGGCGTGCGGCGGATGCGCGAGGGCCGGGTGAGCGGCGAGTACAACCATTCCGGCGCCACCCCGCGCAAATACCGCGCCGATGCGGGAATGGCGCTGGCCGAGCTGGCCTATAGGCTGGACGACTACTGGGCCAGGCTCGATGCGATGGGGCGCCGGCTGGTGGTGACGTTCTGCGTGATGGGCACCACCGAGGGCGCCGGCTTCACCAAAGTTCCCGGCGAGGCCCGATTCCAACTGGATGTGCGCAGCGTTGAGCCCGAGAACCTCGAACGGGTGACAGCGGAACTGGATCGCCTGGTGGCGCAGATCGAAGCCCGCCGCGGGGTGCAGTTCGATCTGGGCCCCCGGCTCGGCGGCAACGGTGCGCCGATGGCCCAGGCGGTGCGTGACGGCCTGGCGCGCGCGGCGGACGCAGTGGGCGTGGCCTGGCGCGCGATGCCCTCGGGCGGCGGGCATGACGCGGCGAGTTTCGCCAATGCCGGCGTGCCCAGCGGCATGCTGTTCGTGCGCAACCAGAACGGCAGCCACAACCCCGACGAGGCCATGCGGATGGACGATCTGGCCGCCGGCTGTTCCGTCATGCTGCGCTGGGTCGAAGACGTCGCGGTTTAGGTGCGACCCTTGAAGGCCACGGCGAACGGACGCGGGAAAAAATTTTAATTTCTACGTATTTTTTCCTTGCATGAAATATAACACCATCGTATAACGACGCCATGAACACATGGGCACACATCATCTCCGGTCTGAAAGGAACTTTCGCCACCCCCTGGCGGAGCTGCGCCCGGATTCCCGAACTCCTGCTGTTCTGGCTGACCCTGAAGCGCCTCACCACCGCGCTCGACACCCTGTTCACCGCCTGGCGCGAAGGCACGCTCCCCCCGCCGCCTGCCCCCGCCGCAACACGCGCGGCGCCCAAGCCCCCCTGCCCTGCAGCCAACACGCCGCATCGCGCCACGCCACGCATCCGCAAGTCCCAAGCGCGCCCTGCGCAGGCCCGCATGCGCCCAGCACCCGGCATCCTCCTGCCCGCGGCGCCGCGAGTCCCGCCGGCGGCTGCGCCCTCCCCTGCCGATCCCCCCGGCACGCCGTCAACCGCGCAAACCGGTCAATCTCATTTTTTGGACATTTTGGAAACCATGCATCTGCACGCCTTATTTGTTACGATAACAGAACAATATATTTTGCCCGCTTGCAATCCACAGAAAAATCCGCAAACCTCGGCCCATGAGCACGTCCTGCCCCGCCATTCGATTTTGGTACCGTCGGTATAATCCGGCGGTCTAGGGACGCACGCTTATTGCAAACCCCGAAGCCGCCTCACCCGGGCGGCTTTCGTGTTTCTTGATCTCTCGAATTCCACCCAGGTGCGGCGGCTTCCCAACAAAGGAAGCCTGTCATGTCTGACGATTTCGACGTCATCACCGGTCCCACCCTCCCCGCCAAGCCCAAGGCGCAGCTCCGATGAGCCCACTGGATCTCACCCAAGGCTGGACTCCTGAGTCCTGGCGCGACCGCACGGCCGCGCAGATGCCGGTCTACACCGACCCGGCCAAGCTCGACGCCGCCGAACGCCGCCTGGCCAACCTGCCGCCGCTCGTCTTCGCCGGCGAGGCCCGCCGGCTGAAAGCGGCTCTGGCCAAGGTCGCCGCCGGCGAGGCGGTGCTGCTGCAAGGCGGCGATTGCGCCGAAAGCTTCTCCGAATTTCACGCCAACCTGATCCGCGACACCTTCCGCGTATTGCTGCAAATGGCCGTCGTCATGGGCTGGGGCGCCGGCATGCCGGTGGTCAAACTCGGCCGCATGGCCGGCCAGTTCGCCAAGCCGCGCTCCTCGCCGACCGAGGTGCTGGATGGCGTCACCCTGCCGATCTATCGCGGCGACATCATCAACGGCCCCGAGCCCGACGCCCGCGAACCCGACCCGTCCCGGATGATCGACGCCTACCATCAAAGCGCCATCACCCTGAACCTGCTGCGCGCCTTCGCCCAAGGCGGCTTCGCCGATCTGCGCCGGGTCCAGGCCTGGACCCAGGATTTCGTCGCCGGCTCCCCCGCCGCCGCGCGCTATCGCGAAGTCTCCGCGCGGATCGACGAAAGCCTGACCTTCATGCAGGCGGTCGGCCTCGGCGAGAGCCGGGCGATTGCGGAGACCAGTTTCTGGACCAGCCACGAGGCGCTGCTGCTGCCCTATGAGCAGGCACTGACCCGCATCGACAGCACCTCGGGCGCCGCCTACGACTGCTCGGCGCATCTGCTGTGGATCGGCGATCGCACACGGCAGGTCGATGGCGCGCATGTCGAGTTCCTGCGCGGCGTCGGCAACCCGCTTGGCCTGAAATGCGGCCCCAGCCTGGGGGCGGACGAGTTGCTGCGGCTGATCGACATCCTCAACCCGAAGAACGAGCCAGGCCGGCTGACCCTGATCGCCCGCATGGGGGCAGAAAAGCTGGATGAGCATCTGCCGAAGCTGCTGCGCGCGGTAAAGGCGGAGGGGCGCAGCGTGGTCTGGATCAGCGATCCGATGCACGGCAACACGGTGAAGTCGCCCTCCGGCTACAAGACGCGGGATTTCGCCGCGATCCTGGCCGAGCTGCGCGCCTTCTTCGCCATCCACCGCGCCGAAGGCACCCATGCCGGCGGCGTGCATGTCGAGATGACCGGCAAGGACGTCACCGAATGCACCGGTGGCACCCAGGCGATCACCGATGACGACCTCGCTGCCCGCTATCACACCCAGTGCGACCCGCGCCTGAACGGGGCACAGGCGATCGAGCTGGCGTTCCTGGTGGCGGAAGAACTGAAGGCCAGCCGAACCGGCTTGGCTTGATCGCGGTTTCCGGCGAAGGTCACGCCTTCGCCGGAGCACCCCCATGTTCAAGACCGCCGTCGCCTTTGCCGAAGCCAACGAGACCAAGTGGTTGCGCGATATCCAGGCGCAGCTGGAAGCCGGCAATTTCGAACCGCCACCGGACAACGAAATCATCGGCCCTACCGCCCCGCGCGGCGGGCCGAACGGGGTGATCCTGCGTGGCGGCGTCGAGGTCGCGCAGTGGGGCAACCCGTTGCAGGTCGACATGACGTTCAGCGTGGCAAAATCCTACCTGTCGATCCTGGCCGGCATCGCGGTCGGCGACGGCCTGATCACCGATCTCGATCAGCCCGTCGGCGCCACGGTGCGCGATGGCGGTTTCGACGGCCCGCATAACGGCGCGATCACGTGGCGGCACCTGCTGCAACAGACCTCGGAATGGGAAGGCACGCTGTTCGGCAAAGCGGACCAGATCGACCGCTACCGCAGCTTGGCCACCGAGTTCGCCGGCCAACCGGGCAAGAAAAAGGGCAACCCACGGCCGTTGCAGGCGCCGGGCAGCTATTGGGAATACAACGACGTGCGGGTGAACCGGCTGAGCCTGGCGCTGCTGCGCCGCTTCGGCCGGCCGCTGCCGGAGGTGTTCGCCGAACGGATCATGCGCCCGATCGGCGCGTCGGACAGCTGGCACTGGCACGGCTATTTCAACTCCACCGTCGAGGTGAACGGCGCTCCGATCGAAAGCGTCTCCGGCGGCGGGCACTGGGGCGGCGGCGTTTTCATCCATGCGCGCGATCAGGCCCTGGTCGGCCAGCTGATGCTGCAAGGCGGAAGTTGGGGCGGCACGCAGATCCTGCCGCAGGGCTGGGTCGATCTGTCGGTGACGCCGTGTGCGATCAAGCCGGATTACGGCCTGCTGTGGTGGTTGCAGCCGAATCAGCCGGCCGCCCCCGCCGGCAGCTATTTCGCGGTCGGCGCCGGCGGCAATATCACCTGGATCGATCCGGCGCATGATCTGGTGGCCGTGCTGCGCTGGATCGACAACGCGCAGCTTGGCCGCTTCATCGCCTTGGTGTGCGAGGCGCTGTGAACCGGGTCGCGCTGGTCACCGGGGCGGCGCGCGGCATCGGCGCGGCGATCGCCGCCCGGTTGCGGCGCGACGGCTACACGGTGATCGGCGCCGATCGGCAGGCCGCTGAGGGCTGCATCCTCGCCGATGTCGCCGACCCCACCGCGGTGCAGGCGCTGATCGAAGAGATCGACGCCAGCCACGGGCGGCTCGATGCGCTGGTCTGCAATGCCGGATTCATGATCCGCAAGGGCATCGAGGAGCTGAGTCTCGCCGAATGGTCGTCGGTGTTAGCGACCAACCTGACCTCGACCTTCCTGCTGGTGAAACAGGCGCTGCCGCTGCTGCGCGCGGCGCGCGGCGCGGTGGTCACCATCGCCTCGACCCGGGCGCACCAGTCGGAGCCGGATACCGAGTGCTATGCGGCGTCCAAGGGCGGCCTGGTGGCGCTGACCCATGCCCTGGCGGCGAGCCTGGGGCCGGAGGTACGGGTGAACTGCATTTCTCCGGGCTGGATCGACACAAGCAACAGCACATTGTCGCTGGAAGACCACGCCCAACATTTCACCGGTCGGGTGGGCGTGCCCAACGATATCGCGGGCATGGCGGCGTATCTGCTGGGCCCCGAGGCGGGTTTCATCACCGGGGCGGAATTCATCATCGACGGCGGGATGACGCGAAAGATGATCTACGTCCCGTAAGCATCTTGTTGTACGGTTGGTCGTTAGGAAATCGAGACATGGCATTTCAGAACGGCATGATAACCAGAGCCCTGATATTGCTCGCGCTGCTGCTGGGCGCCACGCCAGCGCAGGCCGAGATCGTCACCCACGCCCGGTTCGATCGCAACGTCCTCGAATACACGCTGCACCGCGACCTCACCTGGGAGCTGGAGCAAAGCATCGACATCACGCTGCTGACCGGCGCGATGGTGCGCGGCTTCGACCGGCTGGCGGCGTCGTATTACCCGGACAAGCAGACGCTGGGGGTGAAGGAAGCCTGGGTCGATCAACCCGACGGCACGCGGGTGCCGGTGCCGGCCAGCGGCATGGTGACGCGGCAGAGCCAGGCAGCGCAGAACGCGCCGGGCTTCGTCTCCTCGATGACCATCACCGTGCTGCTGCCGCATCTGCGCGAAGGCAGCCGGGTACATGTGGTCTGGCTGCGCACGCAGAAGATCCCGGCATTGCTGGGCTTCAGCGCCTATAGCGTCGGCGCCATCGACGGCATCGAGATCGTCACCAACGAGGTCCATATCGACGCCCCTGAGGACGTCACCCTGCGCTGGGCAACCCGCGGCGCGGTGGCGGTGCAGTCGGTGGTGGCCGATGGCGTGCGCCACGTGATCGCCCGGTTGCCGCACGGCCGAGTGCGGATGGGCGAGCGGGCGGCGGTGAGCAACCGGGATTTCGAACCGATGTTCGTTGCCTCCAGCCTGGCCCGGCCGGAGGAGATTGGCGCGCTGATCTACAAGGCGTCGGAAGGCACCGGCACGGTCACGCCGGAAATCTCGGCGCTGGCCGCCCAGATCGTCGGGTCGGCCGAGGGACTGGACGCGGCCCGCGCCGTGCACGCCTGGATCGCCAGCAATATCCGCTACATCGCGGTCTATCTGAACCCCGATGACGGGCTGGTGCCGCACCGCGCATCCGATGTGCTGAAGGCCGGCTACGGCGACTGCAAGGATTATACGGTGCTGATGCAGGCACTGCTCGCGGCACGCGGCGTCAGGGTGGTGCCGGCCATCCTTGACTGGGGCACGCAATACGCCGAACCGCCGCTGATCACCGGCTATTACGGCAACCACGAGATCGTCTACCTGCCGGATTACGACCACTACGTGAACCCGACCGACCGCAACGCCCCGTTCGACGCGTTGGACCGGCGACTGTCCGGCAAGGCGGTCGTGCTGGTGACGCCGGAAGGGCAGGTGGTGCATACGCCGGCCTCGACGCCCGATGCCAATCTTTACCGCTATCGCGCGCAGTTGAGCCTGGACGAAGAGGGTACGATTCGTGGCACGGCGAACTATAAAATGTCGGCTAATACCGAGATCGGCGCCCGCGCGGCGCTGACCGGGGCGCCGTCAATGGAAGAACTGAGCCGGCACGTGCTGAACGGAACGCGCGAAGGCGGCTTCGGCGTAGTCAGCGGCTCCGACCCGCGTGACTTGCTGCGGCCGTTGAACCTGACTGCAAGCTGGGAGAGCCCGATGGCGGTGAACCGCCAAGGCCGGGAGATCTATCTGCGCGTGCCGCAGGGGATGGACCTGTTCCCGCCGTCACTGCACAGGGAGAAGCTGCTGCACGTCGGCACGCGGACCTCGCCGGTGCTGGCCGATGCGGCGGATCTGGATTGGGAAACCGAAATCGCGCTGCCGGCCGGGCTGAAGCCGGCATTGCTGCCGCCGAATGTCGATCTGGTGACGGCGGTAGGGCGCTACAGCGCGCAGTACCGGATGAACGGCCGCGCGATCATGGTGTCGCGCAACCTCGTGATCGACCGCGACGTCGTGCAACCCGGCGATTACGCCGCGCTGCAACGGCTGCTGACCGCCCCGGTGACCGACGCGCGATCGGTGATCGTGCTGACCGCGGCGGGAGAGTAAGGCGATGCGGGTGTGGCTCGCGCTGCTGCTGATGCTGGCGACGCATCTGGCACAGGCACAGGCGGTGGTGCATGCCCGGATCGACCGCGACGTGCTGGACTACACGCTCAACGCCGATTTCACCTACACGATGACCCAGACCACCGACCAGACCTTGCTCACCCGCCGCGGGTTGCAGGCGCTGGACCGCGCGACCTTCACCTTCGCGCCGGATAAGCAAAGCCTGGAGGTCGCCGAAGCCTGGGTCGACCAACCCGACGGCACCCGGGTCACCGTGCCGCCAGGTTCGATCTTCACCCGGCCCAGCCGGGAGGCACAGGCCGCTCCGGCGTTCCTGAACACCGTCACCACCACCGTGCTGTTTCCGCAACTGCGCGAGGGCAGCCGGACGCATGTGGTGTTCCGGATGCTGCGCACCGTGCCGCACCGTCTGGGCTTCAGCGTCAGCTACAATGCCTGGCTGGAGTGGGACGCCGCGGCGCAGGACATCATCGTCAACCTGCCGGCAAGCATGACTTTCCGCTGGGCCCAGCGTGGGGGCGTCGCGGTGGAGGACAAGGTCGAAGGCACGACCCGGCGCGTGATCGCGCATATGCCGCCCTCCCAGCGGCACGACGCCGAGCCGGCGATGGTAAGCCCCCGCGACGTACTGCCGGTGTTCCTGGCCACCACCCTGCCCTCGGCCGAGGCAATCGGCGCAATGCTGTACCGTGATTCAGCTGGCTCCGCGGCAGTCACCCCCGAGATCGCGTCACTGGCCGGGAGAATCGCCGGCGACCGCATCGGGGAAGACGCGGCGCGGGCGATCCACGCCTGGGTGGCGGCAAACATTCGCTACGTGCCCGTGCAGTTGAACACGCTGAGTGATTTCGTCGGTCACACCGCGGCCGAGGTGCTGAAGGCCGGCTTCGGCGACAGCCGCGATTTCGTGGCCCTCTGCCGCGGCCTGCTGGCCGCACGCGGCATCGACGGCCAGGCAGCCTTGGTGGAGGCGGGCACCCGCTACGCCGACCCGGTGCTGGTAACACCGCACTTCGCCGATCACGAGATCCTGTATCTGCCAGCCTTCGACCGCTGGCTGAACCCGGTGGACCGCAACACGCCGTATGACGGGCTGGACCGCCGGCTGTCCGGCAAGCTCGTCGTGCTGATCACCCAAGGCGGCAAGGTGACGCACACCCCGCCTTCAACACCCGCCGCGCATCGCTATGTCTATACAGCGCAGCTGAACCTGGACGAGGGTGGGTCGGTGCACGGCACCGGGCGCTACAGCTTCTCAACGACAGCCGAAAGCGGCATGCGCCGGGCGCTGGCGAACGCGATGTCGATGTCGGCCCTGGCCGCGGATTCCCTCGGCGCGTCTGGCGAGAGCGGCTTCGGCAGCTTCTCCGCCTCCGATCCGAAAAACCTGCTGCAACCACTGAAGCTGACCTCGCGGTGGGACAGCCCCAACATGGTGAACCACGAAGGCGAACGGATCTATCTCAGTGTGCCGCAAGGGCTCGATCTGGCGCCCGCCTTATCGCAACGCTCCAAGCTCGCCCCGCGCAGCGAACGGCTCTGGCCAGCGCTCGCCGACGCATCTGACCTGACCTGGAACAACGAAATTTTCCTGGCCGGTGGGCTCAAGGTGGCGCAATTGCCACCGAATGTTGAGGTTGAAACCGCGGCCGGACGATACTCAGCAACCTATAGTGAAAAAGAGGGAACGATATCGGTGATCCGGCACCTTGTGATCGCCACCGACGTGGTGCCGGCCGCCGATTATGCCGGTCTGCGTCGGCTGCTTTACGCCGCGGTCGTCGACGCGCGCGCTGTACTCGCGTTGGAAACCGCAGGCCCGGCAGATGCGGAGATCGTCCCTTAAACCCTGCCCGCTAAGTCTAGGCAGCCTTTGGCAAGCGTGTGTCGATCTCCGCATCCACGGCGGCCTGTGTTGGGCGTCCAGGGTAAACTGCAGCCGGATTGTGCCATCGACAGTCTCAACCACGTGTCCGCTCAGCGGAGCAGATGTGAGGCCAGCCACGGTTATCTGCGCACCGGCGGGTAGCTCAAGCGAAGCGCGGATGGCCGCACCACCGTGCCCAAGATCGATGATGGTGGCCGAATGAGATACCCCATCCGGCAAATGGAGGGTGACCGGCTGCAGCAGCTTGATGCGAAGCCAGCGGCGACGCTCGCCCGCCGTAGCCATGGCCGCGAGGAAATGCTGCACCTGTTCACGCAGCCCACCCGCCTGGTCTGACAGCCCTGCTGCGGAGGTGAGCAGGCTGTCGGAAACCCCACGGGTCCCGGTGGCATCGCTCCGAAGCGCATCTGCCCCCTCAGAGACCACCCCGGCACATCGCGCCGCTTCGGCAACGGACCGGCTGATTTCGGCCGTCGCGGCCCCCTGCTGCGTGATCGTGGCTGCAATCGCTCCTGTGCTATCGCGCAGATCACCGATGCGATCGGCGACCTCCTGAATGATCCCCGCGGTCCGCCCAGCCGTGTTGCGCACCGCCTCGATCCGCGCCGCGATATCCCCGGTCGCCCGCGCGGTCTGGCTGGCCAGCGTCTTCACCTCCTGCGCCACAACCGCGAACCCACGCCCCGCCTCGCCGGCCCGCGCCGCCTCGATGGTCGCGTTCAACGCCAGCAGGTTGGTCTTCGCTGCAATCTGGCTGATCAGATCGACAACTGCGGTCGTCGTGGCGGCCACATCGGTCAGCTCGCTGACCAACGACCGGGCAGCGTCAGACCGCGTCGCCACATCGGCGATCGCAGCGGTGGAGCGGCTGATCTGATCGGCAATCTCCCGGCTGGATGCCGCCAATTCCTCAGTTGCGGCAGCGACGAGTCCGGCATTGCGCGAGGCGATATCCGAACTGTCCTGCACATCCCCGGCGCGCTCGAGCGTGCGCACGGCGCTGCCCGACAACGCCTCGGCAATTCCGCGCAGGCCAGTAGCCGCGGTGGCGACGGTGGCGAGCTGGCCGCTCACCGCAATGTTGAAATCACGCGCCAGTCGCTCCTGGGCAACCTGCCGCTCGCTACTATAGGCGGCACTGCGCTCACGTGCGGCTTCAAGCTCATGATTGCGTTGCAACGCGGCCTTGAACACCATCAGCGTCTGCGCAAGATCGGCCAACTCGTCGCGGGTCGAAATAATGGGAATCGCGGTGTCCAGCGCGCCTCCGGCCAAGCCGGACGTCGCGACCGTCAGCGCCCGCAGCGGACGAATAACGGTGCGCAGCGCCCCCCAGATCATCAGCCCAAGCGCGAGCACAAGCAGCATGGTCGTTCCGGCCGCCTCCGCCAGCTCGGCGGTGCGCAGCGCGTCACGGCGGGCGGCAAGCAATCGCTCCAGTTCGGTGCCGCCTATAGCCGCAAAGCGAATGGTCTCAGCAATCGTTGCCTCTGCTACCGTGCCGGCGTTATCGTGGGAAAGTGCCTCGACATACAGACCAATCTGGCGGGCGAAACTGGCGGCTGGTTCGCTCAGTCGCGCTCGCAACGAACCATCTGCATTATTGGCGATCGAGGACGCGACCGATTCCGAAATGCCGCTGAGCAGCGTCGTCATCGCCCCGGCGCCGGCAAGCAGACGGGCACGGGCCTCCGCGTCGGTGCCCGCGCTCAGCCTCGCAGTGGCGGCAATCTGCGCCAGCACATCTGGCACACGGTTCAACACCGCATCGGTCAGGTAATAGGTCTGCAGCACATTATCGAGTATCAGGCCCGAGCTGTCCCCAACCCGAGTGATCAGCTCGTGCAACGGTGCGAGTGCAGGCTGCGCTGCCCCGGCGCGCAAGGCCGAGACCGCTGCGTTGGTGGCTTCGGCCGTATCAACCTGCCCCAGATGCGCCGCTTGCAGCGCCAGAACCGCATCAACCGTACCAGGCTTGACCGGCCGCCCCGAGAGCGTCGCCTGGACCGTGCCGGCATAGTGCCCGACCAGGCTGGCAAGATACTGAATCCCGCCAATCTCGCGCCTGACAACCTCGATTCCCTCCTCCTGCTGCGCAATCAGCAGCGTGAGGATGAAGCCGATCGGCACAGCAAAACCCAAAGCCAGCAATGCGAGCTTATGTACGATGCGAAGCGTCATGGACCGTTCTTACGTTGTCACGGCCCGCATTTTACCGGCAAGCCGTTGCGTAACGGTTAACCACCGGCGCCGCCAAACACCTCCTGCCACGCCGCCCGCAACGCCACATCCGCGTCATACAGCGTCGCCGGAATTCCCAGCGCCGCCAGGCTGGTCACCCCATGCTCGCGAATGCCGCAGGGCACGATGCCGCCGAAATGCCCCAGATCCGGCTCCACATTCAGCGAAACCCCGTGCCAACTCACCCAGCGCGTCACCCGCACCCCGATCGCACCGATTTTCGCCTCGGTCCCCGACGCCCGATCCGCCACCCAGATGCCAACCCGCCCCTCGCGCCGCTCGCCCTTCACATTGAACCGGTCCAACGCGCGGATCAGCCATTCCTCCAGCCCATGCACATAGCTGCGCACGTCGCGCGGCCGAACCATGCCATGCGCCTGCGTAAGGTCGAGCATGACATAGCCAACCCGCTGCCCCGGCCCGTGATACGTCCATTGCCCGCCCCGCCCGGCATCGAACGTCGGAAACCGGCCAGGTTCCTGCAAATCCTGCCGATCCGCCGAGGTTCCGGCGGTGTACAGGGGCGGATGCTCCACCAGCCATACACGCTGCCCCGCCGTCCCCGCACGAATTCCGGCCACCCGCGCCTGCATCGCCGCCATCGCATCCGGATAGGCGGTCAGCCCATCGCTCACCACCCATTCGATATCCTGTCCAGCAGGCGTTGATATGGCCGCACTCATCGGCTATAGCCCGCCGTCTGCCCGGTGCGGTCGTGGCGGAATGGTAGACGCGCAAGCTTGAGGTGCTTGTGGGGGTAACCTCGTGGAAGTTCGAGTCTTCTCGACCGCACCAATTTTTCTCCTGACAGCACGGCCGAATCTAGGCGCGCGGTAACGCGATTGCCAGCAAGCCCGCGTGGTGTTCATGCCTCACTGAAAACGCGCGAGCAGGCTGGTGAAAGAGCAAGGCCAGGGCTCTGCCGTCATGCGCCAGCGTGCTTCGCACGACGACCCGCATGGGGACGGCGATCCGCTTCGCGGCCACGGGAATCGCATTAGGAATCTGGCCGATGTGTTGCGGCGCGGCCACGTGATGGATTCTGTTGTCGGCTCTTCTGCAAGGAGGGTGCGATGGCATGGTTTGCGAGTTGTTTCACGGA
>CAIRTN010000408.1 GCA_903881515.1 uncultured Rhodospirillales bacterium
GCCGAGGTGGTGCTGACGCGGCTGCATGCGGGCGGCAAGTTCAACCAGAATTCGTACAAGGTTTCGGGCGGCTTGCACGGCGTGGGCGCGGCGGTGGTGAACGCGTTGTCGGAGTGGATGGAAGTCCGCATCTGGCGCGACGGGGTGGAGAATTTCATCCGCTTCGAGCATGGCGATGCGGTCGGGCCGCTGGCGATTGTCGGGCCGCATGTCGGGTCGACGGGCACCGAGGTGACGTTCAAGCCGTCGACCGGCACGTTCACCAAGGTTGAGTTCGATTACGCGATTCTGGAGCGGCGGCTGCGCGAGCTGGCGTTCCTGAATTCGGGGCTGAGCATTGTGCTGCGCGACGAGCGGCATGCGCAGGCGGTGGAGAGCGTGTTCTTCTATGAGGGCGGGCTGAAGGCGTTCGTGGAATGGCTGGACCGGGCGAAGACGCCGGTGTTCACGCCGGCGATCAACGTGGTGTCGCCGGACAACCCGACGGGCATGCGCGTGGAGTTCGCGCTGACCTGGAATGACAGTTTCCACGAGACGATGCTGTGCTTCACCAACAACATCCCGCAGCGCGATGGCGGCACGCATCTGGCCGGGTTCCGCCAGGCGCTGACGCGGGTGGTGACGAAATACGCCGAGGGCATGGGCAAGAAGGACAGCCTGGCGCTGGTGGGCGAGGACATGCGCGAAGGCATGACCGCGGTGCTGTCGGTGAAGGTGCCGGACCCGAAATTCTCCTCGCAGACGAAGGACAAGCTGGTTTCGTCCGAGGTGCAGCCGGTGGTGCAGGCCGCCGTGGCGGACGCGGTGGCGCATTGGTTCGAGACGCATCCGAAGGAAGCCAAGGGCATCATCCAGAAGGTGATGGATGCGGCTTCAGCCCGCGAGGCGGCGCGTAAGGCGCGCGAGCTGACGCGGCGCAAGGGGGTGCTGGATATCTCCACCCTGCCGGGCAAGCTGGCGGATTGTCAGGAGCGCGACCCGTCGAAATGCGAATTGTTCATTGTCGAGGGTGACAGCGCCGGCGGTTCGGCCAAGCAGGGGCGGGACCGGAAGTTCCAGGCGATCCTGCCGTTGAAGGGCAAGATCCTCAATGTCGAGCGGGCGCGGTTCGACCGCATGCTGGGCAGCGCGGAAATCGGCACGCTGATCACCGCGCTCGGCGCGGGGATCGGGCGGGGCGAGCCGGAGAATGGCGGCTTCGACGTGACCAAGCTGCGCTATCACCGCATCGTCATCATGACCGACGCCGACGTGGACGGCTCGCATATCCGCACGCTGCTGCTGACGTTCTTCTACCGGCAGATGCCGGAGCTGTTCGAGCGCGGGCATCTGTATATCGCCCAGCCGCCGCTGTACCGCGCCAAACGGGGCAACGAGGAGCGCTACCTGAAAGACGACGCGGCGATGGAGCGCTATCTGCTGGACAAGGCGTTGGGCGATGCGCGCCTGAGCTATGCCAGCGGGTTGGTGCTGGAGGGGCCGGAGCTGGTGGACGAGACGGCGTGGCTGCGCGAGGCGGCCGGGCGGCTGCGGCGGCTGTCGCCGGATGTGCCGATCGCGTTGCTGGAGCAGGCGGCGATTGCCGGGGCGATCTCGCCGGATGAGAACCGGCGGACGGCGGCGGCGGCGAACCTGGCGCAGCGGCTGGATGCGATTTCGGCGTCGGCCGAGCGTGGCTGGGTGGTGTCGGGCAGTGGCAATTTGCTGACCATGGCGCGCACCGTGCGCGGCGTGGCCGAGTTGCACACGCTGGATGCGGCGAGCCTGCGCAGTGCCGAGGCGCGCTGGCTGGCGGAGCGGGCGGAGGCGCTGGCGACGAAGTTTGCCGAGCCGGCGAGCCTGAAGCTGGACAGCCAGGAAGCGAAATCGGCCGGGCCGGCGAGTGCGTTCGATCGGATGATCGCGCATGGCAGGCGCGGCATGTCGATGCAGCGCTTCAAAGGGCTGGGCGAGATGAACCCGGATCAGCTGTGGAAAACCACGCTGGACCCGGCGGCGCGCACGCTGTTGCGGGTGAATGTCGGCGATCGCGAGGATGCCGAGGACGTGTTCTCGACCTTGATGGGCGACGTGGTGGAGCCCAGGCGGGACTTCATCGTCAGCAACGCGCTGAAGGTGGCGAACCTCGACGTGTGATCAGGCTTTGCGGGTTCCGATCAGGAACTCGCGATTGCCTTCCGGGCCGGTGATCGGGCTTTCGGTGATGCCTTCGACGGTCCAGCCGGGCAGGGCGCTCCACCAGGCCTGAACCCGGTCGCAGACGTCGCGGTGCACCTGTGGGTCGCGGACGACGCCGCCTTTGCCGACGAGGGCGGGGCCGGCTTCGAACTGCGGTTTGATCAGGGCGATGGCCCAGGCGCCGGGGGCGCAGAGCGCGAGCGGGGCGGGCAGTACAGTGGACAGGCCGATGAAGCTGGCGTCGCAGACCAGGGCGTGGGCGGGTTCGCCGATGGCGTCTGTCGTGAGGTGCCTGGCGTTGGTTTTCTCGTGCACGATGACGCGCGGGTCGGTGCGGAGTTTCCAGGCGAGCTGGCCGTGGCCGACATCGATGGCGTGGACCTTCTGGGCGCCGTGGGTCAGCAGCACGTCGGTGAAGCCGCCGGTGGAGGCGCCGATGTCGAGGCAGACGCGGCCTTCGGGTGAGAAGCCGAAATGGGTCAGCCCATGTGCCAGTTTCAGGCCGCCGCGGGAGACCCAGGGGTGGTCCTGGCCGCGGATTTCGAGCGGGGTGTCATCGGGGATCGCGGTGCCGGATTTGTCGATGCGGCGTTCGCCTGAGAAGACGCGGCCACCGAGGACAAGCGCCTGGGCACGGCTGCGGCTTTCGACCATTCCGCGGTCGACCAGCAGTTGATCGACCCGGATTTTTGCCATGGCTCAGCCGCCGACGGCGCCGAGCCCGAGATTGGCGGCACCCATCGCATCGAGCACAGCGGCGACGATAGCCTTGGCGGCAAGCTTGTTTTCGACCAGTTGTTTGGCTTGGCTGTCGTGTTCGGTGAACGCGTCGGCCATCACCATCGGGCGGAATTTCAGACCGTGGTCCAGCAGGCCCTTCCACGCCAGATGCTGGAACACCTGGGCTGCAAAACCGCCGACGCTGCCTTCCTCGATGGTGATCAGC
>CAIRTN010000409.1 GCA_903881515.1 uncultured Rhodospirillales bacterium
ATGCTCTACAGCCTGCCGTCGCGCGAACTGATCGCCGACGCCGTCGAATACATGGTCAACGCGCACTGCGCCGACGCGCTGGTCTGCATCTCCAACTGCGACAAGATCACGCCCGGCATGCTGATGGCCGCGATGCGGCTCAACATCCCCGTCGTCTTCGTCTCCGGCGGCCCGATGGAAGCCGGCAAGCTCGAACTCAAGGGCCACGCCAAGCATATCGACCTGATCGACGCCATGATCGCCGCCGCCAATGACACGGTGAGCGATGCCGACCTCGAAGTGATCGAGCGCTCCGCCTGCCCCACCTGCGGCTCCTGCTCAGGCATGTTCACCGCCAATTCGATGAACTGCCTCACCGAAGCCCTCGGCCTCGCGCTCCCCGGCAACGGCACCGTGCTGGCCACCCATTCCGACCGCAAGAAGCTGTTCCTCGAAGCCGGCCGCACCATCGTCGACATCACCAAACGCCACTACGAACAGGACGACTACTCCGTCCTGCCGCGTTCGATCGCCACGTTCGAGGCGTTCGAGAACGCGATGACGCTCGATATCTCCATGGGCGGCTCCACCAACACCGTGCTGCATCTGCTCGCCGCGGCCCAAGAAGGCGACGTGCCGTTCACCATGGCCGATATCGACCGCCTCAGCCGCCGCGTGCCGGTGCTGTGCAAGGTCGCCCCGGCCGTCGCCAACATCCATGTCGAAGACGTCCATCGCGCCGGCGGCATCATCGCCATCCTGGCCGAACTCAACCGCGCCGGCCTGATCCACGCCAATGCCGGCACCGTGCACGCCCCCACCCTCGCCGACGCCATCGCCCGGTGGGACCTCAAGGGCGCGCCCACCCAAGGCGTCGTCGAGTTCTTCCGCGCCGCCCCCGGCGGCGTGCCGACGCAGATCGCCTTCAGCCAGTCCTCGCGCTGGGACGAGGTGGACGACAACCGCGAAACCGGCGTCATCCGTGACATGGCGCACGCTTACTCCAAGGATGGCGGCCTCGCCGTTCTGTTCGGCAACATCGCCCTCGAAGGCTGCATCGTCAAAACCGCCGGCGTCGACGCCTCGATCCTGAAATTCTCCGGCCCGGCCCGCATCTTCGAAAGCCAGGACGCCGCCGTCTCCGGCATCCTCTCCGGCGCGGTGAAGCCCGGCGACGTCGTCATGGTGATCTACGAAGGCCCCAAGGGCGGCCCCGGCATGCAGGAAATGCTCTACCCCACCAGCTACCTGAAATCGAAAGGCCTGGGCAAAGTCTGCGCCCTGGTCACCGACGGCCGCTTCTCCGGCGGCTCGTCCGGCCTGTGCATCGGCCACTGCTCGCCCGAAGCCGCCGAAGGCGGCAATATCGGCCTGGTGGAGGAGGGCGATATCATCGAAATCGACATCCCCAACCGCATCATGCGCGCCGCCGTCAGCGACGAAACCCTCGCCACCCGCCGCGCCGCCATGGAAGCCCGCGGCCCCGACGCCTGGCAGCCCAAGCCCCGCAAACGCAACGTCACCGCGGCGCTGAAGGCCTACGCCGCCCTGACCACCTCCGCCTCCCGCGGCGCCGTCCGCGACGTAAACCAGCTCCGCCGCAAGTAACCCCACCGGCCTCAACCGCCAAAGCGCCGTAGGGTGGGGTGCCCTTCCGCACCCCACCATCGCCGCCGAAGCAAAATAATCTAACGATTTCTAAAGCTTAACCGCACTGATCTGGATGATCGGCTCGATATTCGTATAGTTCGCGATATCCGCCATGATCTCGGCAGCGTGCGGCGCGAACGCCGCCTGGAACGCCTCGACCGAGGCGAAGCCAAGATGGCACAGCGCGATGAAAGGCGCGGCCGTACCCGGCGCCGCACCAGCCAGACCTTGCTCGATCGCGAGCGACAGCAGCGCGTCGCCAAACCGCGCCCGAAACATCGGCGTATGCTGGTTGAGGTAGTAATCCATATCGAACCGCGCGCCGTCACTGGCGGGGTAGAGCACATTGACCTTGATCATAGAGCCTCCAGGACGTTGCGCGTCGTTCATGACAGCGGCCGGACTCAGGCCCAGCCGAGTTACTGCAAGGTGCGCATGGAATGCCAGATCTTCGTCATGTGGCTGATCTTATCGCCGCTGAACTGCATCACATACACATAGTCCGCCGTGCACGTCTTGCC
>CAIRTN010000410.1 GCA_903881515.1 uncultured Rhodospirillales bacterium
CCGAGCCTGCGCGCCGCGCTTGTCGCGCATCAGGCCAAGTTCGCCCTCGGCGGTGATCTTGACCCAGCCCGAAACGCTGCATAGCCTCATCAAAGAGCCACGCCGCCCGAGCGCTTTTCAACAGCAGACGGGACATCCCCGTTCGCTGAAGGTCGAGGCGGTCTAGAGAGAGCGTTTTTTTAACCGAAAGTGGAACACTCCTGTTCACACCGGTTCTAAAAACCGACGGCCCGTCAATCGGGAGAGGCCTTCGTTGCCTATTGCACGACGAGAATGCACCATGCCTCACGGCTCAGGTAACGCTAATGGATAAGGGGACGGGATGAAGGGGTTTGCATCGGCGCATGAGGCGGCGCGGGCGATCGGGGTGGAGGCGATCCCTGTGATCGATGCCTCGGTGGGGGAGGCCGCGCTGGCGGCGTCGATGCTAGCCGCGGCGGAGGACACCGGGTTTTTCTATATCAGCAATCATGGGGCCCCCGAGGCGCTGACCGGCGAGGTGTTTGCGCTGGGGCGGCGGTTCTTCCAAGCGGAGACGGCCGAGAAGGAGCGGTTTGCGGTTAATCCTTGGCATCGCGGTTTTGTGCGGCAGGGGGAAGCGAAGATGTATGACGGCGCGCGGCCGGATATGAAGGAGAGCTTCATCTGGGGGCTGCACGCGGAGGGCAATGCTGAGGGGCCGGATGCGTTCGGGATTCCGCCGAACCGGTGGCCGGATTTCCTGCCCGGGATGCAAGCGGTGCTCATGGATTATTTCACTGCGACGCATACGGTCGGTTGGCGGCTGATGCGGGCGTTTGCGGTGGGGCTAGGGATCGATCCGTCGACTTTCGTGCGCACGATCGATCATCCGACGAGCCGGGGGTCATTGGTGTGGTATCCGCCGCAGCCGCCGGAGCAAACGCCGGAGGCGGGTACAGCGCAGTACGGTGTGTCGCCGCATACGGACTGGGGCTGCCTGACGCTGCTGTGCCAGGACGCGACGGGGGGGCTTGAGGTACAGGGGCGGGATGGCGGCTGGGTGACGGCGCATCCGATTGCGGGGACGTATGTGGTCAATGTCGGCGATCTCCTGGCGCGGTGGACCAATGACCGGTTCAAGTCCACCCCGCACCGGGTGGTGAACCGATCCGGCCGGGAGCGACTGTCCTGCGCGATGTTCATCGACCCGAACCGGGACACGGTGATTGCGCCGGTGCTGCGAGCAGAGGAGACGGCCAAGTATCCGCCGGTGACGTGCGGGGATTACGTCCAAGGACGGTTCGATGCCGCGTTCGCTTACCGGAAGAAACAAGCGTCCTCACCGTCGTGCTGATCGATACCCACGCGCATTACTACGGCGAGGCGCTGTTCCGCAGGCTGGGCGAGCGTAGCGCGGTGCCGCGCGTTGAGAGTATGGCCGGCGAGCGGTTCATGGTGACGCCGACCAGCAGGTTCGCGCTGAAGGGGGGGTTTACCGACCTGGGCGCACGGCTGGACTGGATGGCGGCTCAGGGGATCGATCACCAGGTGATCACGTTTCCCGGGGCACTGGGGCCGGAGGTGCTGCCGGCCGATGAGGCGGTACCGATTACGCGGGATGTGAACGACGAACTAGCGAATGTGTCTGCGGCACATCCGGCACGGTTCAGCGCGCTGGCGGGACTGCCGATGGCGAATGTGGATGCGTGCGTCGCGGAACTCGAGCGGGCGATGGGAAAGGGCTTGAAAGGAGCGATCCTGCCGACGAACTATTTCCAATCGCTGGCGGGGCAGGCGACGCTCGATGTGCTGTTTGCGGCAGCGGACCGGCTGGGTGCACTTCTGATGCTGCATCCTGGGCAGCGGCACGACGAGAGCCTCGAGCCAAGGGTTTGGCCGGATCTGACGATGCACCGGGCATCCACGATAGATTTACACGGCGGAATCACGCATGCGCTCCTGACGCTGATCCATAGCGGGGCGCTCGAACGGTTTCCGCGGGTGACATGGCAGGTCGTGAATCTGGGCGGGCACTTTCCGTTCGTGGTGGAGCGGATGGATCATATCGCGATGACGCGGGATGCCGCGGCGCCGCTGCCGTCCACGCTGATGGGAGGGATCGTATTCGATTGCGCAAGCCTGGGGCCGCGGGCGCTCGAGATGGCGGTGCGGGTCTTCGGGGCGGACAAGGTCATGTTCGGTACGGATTATCCGATATTCGCGACAGAGGTTTCGGTGCGAGCGTTGCGGGAGGCGGAGATTTCCGAGAACGCGCGAGAGATGGTGGCGTCGGGGACGGCGCGGCGGGTGCTGGGGATCTGAGCATGCGCGTGGGGATCGTGGGGGCGGGGATTGCCGGGCTGACGACGGCCTGGGCGCTGGCACGGCGCGGGGTGGATGTGGAGGTGTTCGAGCAGAGCGCGATTCCCAATCCGATGGGGTCGTCGCTGGATGAGCACAGGATCATCCGACACGCCTATGGGGCGATGCGCGGTTACGCGCTCATGATCCCGCGGGCCTTCGTGGCGTGGCGGGCACTGTTCGCCGAGACCGGCCAGGACCGCATCGTGCCGGCAGCGGCGACGTATTGTCTGCGGATGGAGACAGATTGGTATCGTCATGTGGCGACGTGTCTGGACCACATGGGGGTGGCGTATCGCAATGTGTCGGCGAAGGAGGTGGCGCGCGACCTGCCTATGGTGAACCGTGAGGGGGTGCTGCGGGTGGTGGAGACGCAGGGGGCAGGGCTGTTGCGGGCAGGCGATGTGGTGCGCGATCTCGTGGCGCATCTGCCGCGGCACGGGGTGCGGCTGCGCGCAATGGAGGAAATCGTGTCGCTCGACGTGGATGGCGGGCGGTTGAACGGGGAGGGCTTCGACGCGGTGGTGGTCGCGGCCGGCGCCTGGCTGCCGGGGCTGTTACCGGGGCTGGCGGAAAATCCACGGGCATCGGTCCAGACGGTGGTGTATCTGCAGCCACCTTCACGGCTGGCGGCGGCCTGGGGTCGGGCGCCAATGCTGCTGAACCGACTGCCAACGCGCTCGGGCGGTGTCTATATCCTGCCGCCGCTGGCGGGACTGCGGCTGAAGGCGGGTGATTACGATCATACCTATGAGGGCGACCCCTCTGCGCCAAGGGTTCCTAAGGTTGAGCACGTTGAGGCAGTGCTGGAGAGTTGCAGGATGGCGCTGGCGGATTTCGACGAGTACCGGGTGATCGAGGCGAAATCCTGCTTCTATACGGTGACGGAGAATGAGCGGTTCGCGCTGCGCCGCATCGGCGCGCGTGGGTGGCTGGTAAGCGCGTGTTCGGGGCACGGGTTCAAGTTCGCCGCCCTCATGGGGCTGTCGGCGGCCGAGGGGATCACGGGGGAGCGGGCGGAGGCCGAGGTGTCAGCGTTCATGGCTGGGCGGCTTACCGAAGACGTGCTTCCCAGCGGCTGAACAGGCGCGAGAGAGCGAAGCAGACGGTAAAGTAGATCGCCGATGCGGTGAGCCATGTTTCGAAGACGCGCTGGGTCGAGACGGCAACGTCGTTGGCCATGAATGTGAGATCCTGCACGGAGACCAGGGATACGATGGAACTGTCCTTCACCAAGGAGATGAACTGCCCGCAAAGCGGGGGGATCATACGGGAGATCGCCTGTGGGAGAATCACGCGGCATAGGGCCGCGGTGCGCGTGAAGCCCAGCGCGGCGGCGGCGTCCCACTGGCCGGGCTCGATGCTTTCGATGCCGGCGCGGAGAATTTCGGCGACGTAGGCGCCTTCGAACATGGCCAGGACGAGGAGGGCCGAAAGGAAGTTGCGTAGCAGACGGGGATCGCCGACCAGGGCTTCCGGGAGGATGCGGGCGAGGGCGTCGATGGGCAGGTAGGGCATGATCTGGCTGGCGACGAAGAAGTATCCAACGAAGACCAGGACTAGGGGCGGCGTATTGCGCATGAGTTCGAGCCAGGCGCGGGCGCAGAGGCGGAGGAAAAGCAGGCGGGAGAGGCGGGCGAGCGCGATGGAAGCGCCGAAGAGGATGGCGAGAACGATGCCGAGGACGGAGAGGCGCAGGGTGGTCGCCAGGCCCTGAAGCAACAGGTTGGGCACCCAGCCGCGGGCGCCGTCGAAGCGCAGCAGATAATTAGGGATAGGCGCCCAGTTCCAGCGATAGACCAGCACCGTGTCAACACGCATCGCGACGAAGGCAATGGCGGCGAGCAGGGTGGCGAGGATCGCCGCGTCCAGCCAGGTGAGGCGGACGCGGCGGAGTGGGCGGGGCGGGATCAGGCCTGCACGAGCGGCAGCCAGGTCCGTCCCTCGAACCAGTAATGGAAGCGTTCGGCAAGGAAGCCATCCTGCTTGCGGGCGGCGATCCAGGCGTTGAGCACCTCGAGCGCCTTGGGGTCGTCCTTGCGCAGGCCCATGGCGTCCTGCTGGCCGACGAGGACCTTGTCGGTGGGGAGGTAGAGTTCGTTGGGGTGGTCGATGGCAGCGAAAGCAGGCTTGGGGGTGGAGGTCAGCCAAGCCATGGCGTTGCCGTTGAGGAGTTCTTGTAGGGCCTGGGCATCGTCGTCGAACTGGCGGAGCGTGGCCTGGGGCATCATCTGCTGGGCGGTGGGGACAGCGTTGGTGCCACGGCGGGCGACGAGGGTGAAATCCGGGCGGTTGAACGCGGCGGCCGAGGTGAGGCCCGGAGCGGTTTTCTTGCTCGCGCACATGGCGACGCCGGAGAAAGAGTAGGCCTCGGTGAAGTCGATGCTCTCGGCGCGGGCAGGCGTCTTGGTCATACCGCCGATAATGAGGTCGAAATTGCCGGCGATGAGGGCGGGGATGATGCCGTCCCAGGCGGTGGGGACGGGTTCATGCTTGACGCCGAGGTCGGCAGCGAGGCGGCGGGCGACGTCGAGTTCGTAGCCGATGAGCGCACCGGTCTTGTCGCGCATGGCCCATGGGACGAAGGTTGAGAGGCCGGAGCGAAGGGTACCGCGGGCCCTGATGTCGTCGATGACGGATGTGGCCGCGCGGGCTGGGTGTGCGAGTGCGGGGGCGGCTGCGAGGCCGGCGAGGAGGGTGCGGCGAAGCATATGTCGAGGGTCCCTTTTGTTATTTGGCTGGTATGTCGAGGCGGAGTTCGAGGCGCGAGGCGAGAAAGGAAAGCGTTGTCGTGACGACAAGATAGATCGCAGCGACGGTCAACCAGATTTCGAACGTCATGAAGGTGTCGGCGATGGCATTCCGGCCTTCGCTGGTAAGATCGAAGATGGCGATGGCAGAGACGATTGCGGAGTGCTTGACGAGAGAGATCGCAAGCGAGGTAAGGGGCGGGAGGGTGATGCGGGCGGCTTGGGGGAGGATGACGAGGCGTTGGACCTGGAATGGATGCAGGCCGAGGCTGAGGGCGGCCTCGCGCTGGCTCGCGGGAACGGCTTGTATGCCGGCGCGGATGATTTCGGCGGCAAAGGCGCCCTCGAAGAGGCCGAGGGCGAGGACACCGGCGGCGTCGCGGCCCAGGCCGAGGATGGGGGCGAGGACGAAGTAAACCAGATAGATCTGTACCAGCAGGGGGGTGTTGCGGATGGCTTCGACATAGGCGCGAGCGACGAGGCGCCCGGCGATGCTGTTCGACAGCAGCAGCAGGGCGGTGGCGAAGCCGGCGGCTAGCATGACGAGGGATGCGAGGGCAGAGATGCGCAGCGTGACGCCCAGGCCCTTCAGCAGCGGGCCGGCGTAGAGCGTGTCGTTAAAGCTCTTGTAGATGTAGGGGGTGATGCGGGCCCATTGCCAACGATAGGGCATGGACTGAGCGCCGAGAACGACGGTCCAGGCAAGCAACGCCATGAACGTGGCGAAGGCGGCGATCTGCCAGCAATCGGCTTGATTGATGCGGCGTTTGCGCAAGATTGTTCCCCTTATCGCACGAGTGTGCCGGGCGCCGGGCGGTGGTGCAAGGCGGGGCTACAGGACATCGCGGCCGATGCCGGTCGAAGGCGTGGAAATCGGCATCCCGGCCTCGAACCAGCCGACCCAATTTCGTATCCGCTGTCGCGAGATGTCATGCCGCTTCAATAGTGCGTGCAGCGTATCGCCGGCAATGAGCTCTTCAGCAACCTGCCGCTTGAATGCCGCACTGTGCTCCCGATGCATGCATCATGATTCCCATCCCCCGGAAAACCCGCAGGGGTGGTCAAATCATGCTACCTATTCTGTCCACCCGATTGCGCAACCTGAAGTCTGGAAATTGACGTCACGGGGAGTGAACGGTATTGGCCTTCCAAGTGATATAGGCCGACATTTCCCATATGCCCGGCCCATCCGGACATCTTGGATGAACCATAACCGCGG
>CAIRTN010000411.1 GCA_903881515.1 uncultured Rhodospirillales bacterium
CCAAAATCCCGCCCTACCCCATCGAGGCGCAACGAGGTGAAATCGGTCAGATGACTGGGCATGGTGTGTCCTGGTCCGGCGGAAGGAAGTCAGGAAAAGACGAGTGGCAGCAAGAATCTTCTTTTTGTGAACAAAAAGAAGCAAAAAAACTTTTTCCGTTAAGTAAAGGTGTGTTGGGCGCTGAGCGTGGGGCTCCTGGATCGCGACGCTTCGCTCGCGATGACGGCGGAGGGTTGGGGGCTTCATGGATAGAAGTTTTTTGGTTCTTTTTTTCAAAAAAGAACATGCTTTCTTATCCTTCGTGCAACGGCCGCCACGCGACCTTCGGGCCGGGGCCGCGTTCGACTTCGAGGCGGGCGCGCAGGGTGGCGGTGGCGATGGGGTCGATGACGGGTGGGTCGCCGGCGGCGATGACGCCGTAGTCTTGGGCGGCGCCTTGGATGGTGACGAGGCCGTCGCGGAGGTCGCGGGCGACGAGGGTGAGGTCTCGGGTGAGCGGGTTGCCCCAGCCGCCGGCGCCGGGGAGGCGGTGGCGGTATTCCTGGCCGGCGCGGATGGTCATGGTGAGTTTGGCGGGGAGGTCGGCGCCGTCGATGCTGTTCCAGCTGGAGGCGCCTGGGCCGCCGCCGTAGAGGCCGTAGGGCAGGTGGGTGCGGCGGTCGGAGCGGACCTGGAGGATGCCTTCGCGGGCGAGCATGCGCCAGGTGCGTTGGAGGGAGACGCCGCCGCGGTATTGGCCGGGGCCGGCGGTGTCGGGGACCATAGAGTAGTCCAGCACTTCGAGGGGGTTTTCGGCCTCGATGACCTCGATGGAGAAGCTGGCCATGTTGGCGAACATCGAGGTGTTGCCGTCGAGCCCGTCGGCCCAGGGGCGGGCGCCCCAGGCGCCGGAGAGGAAATCGACGTAGATGAAGGGTTTGCGGTTCTCGTCGGTGCCACCGATCGTCAGGCCGGGGTTGCCGCCTTCGGAGGCGGCGAAGACGCGGTCGGGGTAGAGCATGGCGAGGGCGCCGAAGGCGGCGTCGGCGCAGCGGAAGCCGGTGAGGCCGCGGGCGGCGCAGGCGGCGGGGAGGACGCCGTTGGTGACGGTGCCGGGCGGGGCGATGACGTCGATGCAGCGGAACACGCCGTCGTTGTTGGCCATGTTGATCGACATGACGGATTTGGCGGCGGTGAAGGAGGCGGCGGCGGTGTAGGACCAGGTGTTGTTGATGGCGCCTTTGACCTGTGGCGATGAGCCGGTCCAGTCCATCACCATGTGGCTGCCGGATTTGCGGATGGTGCAGACGAGTTTGACGGGGATGCCGGCGTCGATCTGGTCGTCGTCGATCCAGTCGGTGAAGGTGGCTTCGCCGTCGGGCAGTTCGGAGAGGCAGTGCCGGGCCAGGCGTTCGGAGTGGTCCATGGCTTCGGACATCAGCGCGGCGAAGCCGGCGGCGGTGTGCCGGGCGACGAGGTCGATGATGCCGCGGGCGGCGATTTCGCAGGCGGCGAGCTGGGCGCGGAGGTCGCCCATGACGCGGCCGGGGAGGCGGACGTTGCGGTCGATGATGCGAAACAGGGTGTCGTTGGGGATGCCGGCGGCGTAGAGCTTGAGGGGCGGGATGCGGAGGCCTTCGGCGTAGATCTCGGTGCTGTCAGACGCGTTGGAGCCGGGGACGCGGCCGCCGACATCGGTGTGATGGCAGATGGTGGCGGCCCAGGCGACGATGCTGCCGTCGGTGAAGACGGGACGGAAGACGAAGATGTCGGGCAGGTGCATGCCGCCGTCGGAGGGGTCGTTCATCGTCAGGATATCGCCCTCGACGATGTCGGCGCCGAAGTGGCGGATGCAGGATTGCAGGGCGATGGGGATGGAGCAGAGATGGCCGGGCAGCGAGAGGCCCTGGGCGGCGAGGCGGCCTTGGGCGTCGCAGATGGCGGTGGAGTAGTCCATGATGTTTTTCAACACGCCGGAATAGGCGGCGCGATAGATGGTCAGCGCCATCTCGTCACCCAGGGCGACGATCGCGTTGCGGAAGAGCTCGGCGGCGATTGGATCGATGGGTGCGGGCGGGATCGGTTCTGGCACGGACATGGCGGGCAGATTACAGGGCGGGGGGCTGGAGGGAAGAGCGGATGATCACGGTTTATGGCTACCCGTATTCGGGCAATTGCTGGAAGGTGACCACGATCCTGGACCTGACCGGGGTTTTGTATCGGTGGGTGGATGTGGATTCGAACGCGGGGGAGACGCGGACGGAGGCGTTTCTGGCGATGAATCCGAATGGGAAGGTGCCGGTGGTGGTGCTGGAGGGGGGCGAGGCGGTGACGGAGAGCTGCGCCATTCTGTGCCATTTCGCCGAGGGGACGCGGTTCATGCCGCCGCCGGGGCTGGCGCGGACGCGGGTGCTGGAATGGCTGTTTTTCGAGCAGTACAGCCATGAGCCGTATATCGCGGTGGCGCGGAATATCGTCAGCTACCTGAAGCAAAGCGAGGCGCAGGCGGCGCGGGTGGCGGAGTGTCAGAGGCGGGGGGCGCTGGCGCTGGATGTGATGGAGCAGAGGCTGGCGGGGCATGACTGGCTGACGGATTTCGGGCCGACGGTGGCCGATATCGCGCTGTGCGGGTACACCCAGGCGGCCGATGAGGGCGGGTTCGATCTGGCGCGCTGGCCGGGGACGCGGGAGTGGGTTGGGCGGGTGTTGGGGCTGCCGGGGGTGACGGCATTGCCGCGGGCCGGGATTGCCAATCCGCGCGGCGCTGGTTAGTCGTCAGGGATGAGCGATACACCCCCCGACAGACTGTCGAACGATCCGAAAAGCCCGTATTTCGACGAGGCGATGCTGAGCCGCGGCGTGGGCATCCGTTTCAACGGGAAGGAGCGTACCAACGTCGAGGAATACTGCGTCAGCGAGGGCTGGATCCGCGCGGCGGTGGGCAAGACGGTGGACCGGCGCGGCATGCCCTTGACGATGAAGGTCAAGGGTGTGGTTGAGCCGTATTTTCAGGATGTTGCGACATGACGTTGCCAACGGAGATGAACCTTGTCGCGGCCAGTGGGCCGGGCGGGCCGGAGGTGTTGGGCATGGCGCGCGGGCCGGTGCCGGAGCCTGGAGCGGACGAGGTGCTGATCCGCGTGCTGGTGGCAGGGGTGAACCGGCCGGATGTGGCGCAGCGGGCGGGGTCGTATCCGCCGCCGCCGGGGGCGAGCCCGGTGATCGGGCTGGAGGTTTCCGGCGAGGTGGTCGCGGCGGGCGAGGCGGTGACCGGGTATCGGGTGGGCGACCGGGTGTGTGCGCTGACCAATGGCGGGGGGTACGCGGAATATTGCGTGGCGCCGGAAGCGCAGACTTTGCGCTGGCCGACCGGGTATGACGCGTTGCGGGCGGCGGCGCTGCCGGAGACGTATTTCACCGTTTGGGCCAATCTGTTCATGCTCGGCCGGCTGGCGGCGGGGGAAAGCGCGCTGGTGCATGGCGGGACGTCGGGGATCGGGGTGACGGCGATCCAACTGGGGTGCGAGTTCGGGGCCACGGTTTATGCGACGGCGGGCTCGGATGCGAAGGTGGCGGCGTGCGCGCGGCTGGGGGCGGTGGGGATCAATTACCGCACGCAGGATTTCGCGGCCGAGATCAAGCGGCTGACCGAGGGTCGGGGCGTGGATGTGGTGCTCGACATGGTCGGCGCGCCGTATTTTCCGCGCAATTTGAGGAGCCTGGCGCTGGATGGGCGGCTGGTGCAGATCGCGTTTTTGCAGGGCTCGAAGCTTGAGGCGTTCGACCTGATGCCGATCATGACGCGAAGGCTGACGCTGACGGGTAGCACGATGCGGCCGCGGACGACGGCGCAGAAAGGCGCGATTGCCGACGAGTTGCGCACCAAGGTGTGGCCGGTGCTGGTGGCCGGGCGGTGCGGGCCGATCATCCATGACGTGTTCCCGCTGGCCGAGGCCGGGGCGGCGCATGCGCTGATGGAAAGCAGCGCGCATATCGGCAAGATCATGCTGCGCGTCGCCGAGGGGTGAGCAAAACGGCGCAACCGGAGCTGGTGACGGCGCGGTTGCGGTTGCGGGCGTACAGGACCGAGGACGCGCCGGCGCTGCATCGCGCGTTCGGCGACCCGGTGGCGATGCGGTATTGGGATACCGGGCCGTCGGCCGATGCCGGGCAGACCGAGCGGCGCCTGCGGTTTGCGTTGAAATATTCGCCGTATGACCGGGCGGTGTGGATCGTGACCCGGGGCAGCGACGGCGAGGTGCTGGGGATGATCAATTACCATCATCGCGCGGCGCGGGCGCGGCGGGTCGAACTGGGGTGGATGCTGATCCCGGGGTATGGGCGGCATGGCTATATGACCGAGGCGGCGCGCGGGGTGATTGGCTACTGCGTGCGCGAGCTTGGGGTGCACCGGTTCGAGGCGATGATCGAGCCGGGCAATGCGGCGTCGCTGGCGCTGGCGGAGCGGTTGGGGTTCCGGCGCGAGGCGGAGGAATTGCGCGATCGCGATTGCGTCGATGGGCAGTTTCGCAGCGTGGCGCTGTACGGGCTGCTGGCGCCGGAGTTTGTCGGGTGAGCGGGCAGCGCGGGTTGCCGCCGCTGGCGATGGGGCAGCTGGCGGCGTCGGTGGTGCTGCTGGCGTCGGCCTGGCCGATCACCAAGCAGGCGATCGGGTTCGGCGTGGCGCCGCTGTGGTTCGCGGCGGGGCGGGCGGGGTTTTCGGCCGCCGTGTTGTTCCTGGCGCTGGGGTTGGCGGGGTGGGTGCGGGTGCCCGGTCGGCGGGATGTGCCGGTGCTGCTGGGGGTCGGGCTGCTGCAACTGGCGGCGTTTTTCGCGTTCGCGCATGCGGCGGTGGCGTATGTGCCGGCGGGGCGGACGGCGATCCTGTCGAATGTGACGACGATCTTTATCGCGCCGCTTTCGTATCTGGTGCTGCGGGAGAAGGTATCGGCGCGGCGGTGGCTGGCGGCGGGGTTCGGGGTTGGCGGCGCGGTGGTGCTGATGGGGCCGTGGGCGATCGACTGGGCGCGGCCGGGCGTATTGCTGGGCCATGTGTTCCTGTTGGGCGCGGCGGCGGGGTTTTCCGGCTCGATGCTGGTGATGCGGCGGTTTCCGCCGGGGATCAGCATGTTGCAGCTGTTGCCGTGGTGCTTTCTGCTGGCGGCCGGCGTGCTGCTGCCGCTGGCGGTGCTGCATGGCGGGGGGCCGGGGGTGTGGACGGCCGGGGCGTGGCAGGCGATGGGGTATATCGGGCTGCTGGCGGGGCCGATGGGGACGTGGTGCGTGATGGAGGCGGCGCGGAAGCTGCCGGCGATGGTGGCCTCGGTGGGGTTCCTGATGACGCCGGCGGCGGGGCTGCTGATTTCGACGTTGTGGCTGGGCGAGCCGTTGGGGGCGGATCTGCTGCTGGGTTCGGCGCTGATCCTGGGCGGGGTGTTGTGCGCGGCGTGGCCGGAGCGCAGGCGATGATGCTGAATGCCGTTGAGATGGGGCAGGGGGCGCCACTGGTGTTGCTGCACGGGCTGTTCGGGCGGTCGGGCAATTTCGGCGTGGTGCAGCGGCGGATGGCTGAGCGCGGGCGGGTGATCGCGCTGGATCTGCGCAATCATGGCGATAGCCCGCATGCGGAGGGCATGGGCTACGCGGTGATGGCCGAGGATGTGCGGCAGACGCTGGCGGCGATGGGGGCGTTGCCGGCGACGGTGATGGGCCATTCGATGGGCGGCAAGGTGGCGATGGCGCTGGCGCTGACGCGGCCAGAGGCGGTGACGAAGCTGATTGTGTCGGATATCGCGCCGGTGGCCTCGCCGCCGCGGTTTCGCGGGATTGCGACGGCGATGCTTGGGCTGACAGCGGGGCTGTCGCGGGTCGAGGCGAGTGCGGCGCTGGCGCCTGCGGTGGAGGATGCGGGGCTGCGGCAGTTCCTGTTGCAGAACTGGCGGCCGGGCGGGGGGTGGCGGATCGGACTGGCGGAGATCGCGGCGGGGCTGGCGACGATCGAGGATTGGCCGGTGATAGAGGCGGCGCCTTATGGTGGGCCGGCGTTGTTCATTGTGGGCGGGAAATCGGATTTCATCGGCGAGGCGGACCGGCCTGTGATAAGGCGGTTGTTTCCCTCAGCGAGGTTCGTCACCCTCAGAAACGCCGGGCATTGGGTGCATGCCGACGATCCCGAGGGGTTTCTGGCCGTACTTCAGGCCGCGTTTATGCCATCTCGCACAGGGTAAGTTCGCGCCCGGCGAGGTGCGGCTTGGAGCCTTCGCCGACCGAGGGCATGCGCGGGTTGGCGCGATGGGCGGCGACGGCGTCCATGTCGCGATAGACCTCGACCAGCATCAGGCGGGTATGGTCCGGGGTGCCGTCGGCGTTCAGCGGTTGCAGCACGTCGAAGCGTTCGCAGCCGGGCTCCTCGGCCAGGGTGGCGGCGGCGTGGGCGCGCATATGGGCGTTGAAGGCCTCGAAGCTGCCGGGTTTGATGGTGAAGGTGACGTGGATGGCGATGCGGGGCATGGGCGTTTCCTTGTGGGTTATGAAGTGGCGATGGGGCGCGGGCGGCGTTCGCCGGCCAGTGCCAGCAGGCAGGTCGCCAGCATGAAGCCGACGGCGCAGAGGAAAACGGAACGGGCGGCGCCGTGGTCGAGCAGCCAGCCATAGAGCAGCGGGCCGGTGACGCCGGCGACGTTGAAGCCGGTGGAGACGATGCCGAACACCCGGCCTTCGGCGCCCGGCGGGGCGGCGGCGCGGACCAGCATGTCGCGGCTGGGCATGATCAGGCCGGACAGGCCGCCGGCGGCGGCCATCGCCAGGATGAGCGGGATGGGCGGCAATGGCACCAGGCCGATGAGGGCGATCAGCAGGGCGGTGAGACCGAAGCCGATGGCGGCGACCTCGCCGTGGCGCACGGTGCGGTCGGCGATGATGCCGCCTGCGAGCACGCCGAGGGCGGAGGCGAGCAGGAAGCCGGTGAGCGCGCCATTGGCCAGCCCGATCGGCGTGGCGTAGACGCCCATCAGCGCCACGGCGGCGTAGTTGTTCAGCCCGCCCATCGACAGGCCGAGCAGGGCGAAGAACACCACGAGGCCAAGTACGGCGGGGGTGAGCAGGCGCCGGGTGGATATCGTCGGGCCGGCGCGGCGACTGCGGGAGGTGGCGGAACCGGCACTCAGGATGACCGGGATGGCGGCGAGCCAGGCCATGGCGGTGGCGGTGAGGAAGGCGGCTGGAAGGCCCAGCGTGCCGGCCAGCAGCAGGATCAGGCCGGGGGCGACGGCGCCACCGAGATAGCCGGCGAAGGTGTGCACCGAGAAAGCACGGCCCATCCGGGCCTCACCGATCGCCGCCGAGAGGATGGCGTAATCGGCGGGGTGATAGACGCAGTTGGCCAGACCCAGGCCGGCGGCGGCCAGCAGCAGCGCCGGGTAGCCGGGGGCGATGGCGAGCACGGCGAAGGTCAACCCGCCAAGCAGCAGGCCGGCGGCCAGCACGCGTGGGGCGCCGAAGCGGTCGACCATGGCGCCGGCCGGGGCCTGGGCCAGGGCGGAGACCACGCTGAACATCGTGAGGGCCAGGCTGAGTTCGACATAGCCGACACCGAGCTGCGCCTTCAGCAACGGGAATAGCGGCGGCAGCACCAGCATGTGGAAATGGCTGACGAAATGCGCCGCCGAGATGGTGGCCAGGGTACGCCGTTCGCCCGGCGGCCAGCCGGTGATCACGGGAAGGCGGGCGAGGTTAGCACGCCGCCACGGAACCAGAGATCATTCGGCCAGCGGCTGAGACCCATGGGTGTTGCCGTGCCGAGATGGCGATCGAAGATTTCGCCGTAATTGCCAACTTGGGTGATGACCTTCTCGACCCAATCGTTGGAGAGGCCGAGGGGTTGCCATGAATTGCCGTCGCGGCCGAGCAGGCGGCGGACCGAGCGGTCCTTGCGGTCGACCGCGTCCTTGATGTTGAGCTGGCTGACGTTGATGCTTTCGGCTCCGATCATAGCGCGTAGCGTCCAGCGCACGATGTCGGCCCATTGCGCATCGCGCCGCAGCACGACCGGGCCATAGCTCTCAAGTGTCATCAGGCTGGCGGTGATGCGGTAGTAGTTGGGATTGTCGGTGCGCGAGCGAGCGGTGGCGAGGTCCGAGACCATGCCGACCAGGGCGTCGCATTTTGCGCTGAAGAAAGCGCGTTTGGCCTCGGCCTGGCTGTCGAACTCCGTGAAGCGGAACAGGAAGCCGCGGGTGGTCATCTGGATGGAGAGCAGGCGCAAGGTGTCAGGATCGCGGCGCATGCAAAGATTTGCGCCGTCCAGGCTCTCCAGCGAGCGGAGGCTGGTCTGGCTGCGGACCATGAAGCCGACGCCGGTGAAAAAGCTGTCGCCGGCGCTGACCAAATCGGGATCGAAATAGCGCGCAAGGGTAATCGGTGTGTCGCGGGCAAGCACGTCGAGCGTGCCATCTCGCAGTCCGGCCAGGCGGGGAGCCGGTGGGAGGGGAAAGAACTGAATTTTGCTGGCATCGCCCAGCACCGCGGCGGCGATGGCGTGGCAGATCTCGACATCGAAGCCGGCATAGCCGGTCTTGCCCTCGGGCATGGCGAAGCCGGGCTGCTCTGGGGGGGCGGAGCAGCGGACGCTGTCGTTCTGCCGCACGCGGTCGAGGACCTCGCCGGCATGGGCGGTTTGGGTGAGCAGGATAAAGCCGAGCAGGGCGATCAGGATGCGCATGGGCGGAAACTGCGGCAGCGGCCGGCCGAGGTCAACGAACACGATGCAGCAGGGGCTCTGCGTTGCGCAGGCGGCGGACGTTCTCGGCGGCCAGCGCGAGACTGCGGTCGAAGGTGCCTGAGGTCAGCCAGGCGACGTGCGGGGCGAGGGCCACATTGGGCAGGGCGAACAGCGGCGCGGTGGTGTCGGGCGGTTCGTGGGCGAACACGTCGAGCCCGGCGGCGCCGATCTGGCCGGATTGCAGGGCGGCGGTGAGCGCATCCTGGTCCACCAGGCCGCCGCGGGCGGTGTTGATCAGCACCGCGCCGGGGCGCATGCGGGCGAGGGCGGCGGCATCGATCAGCCGGGTGGTGTCGGGGCCGAGCGGGATGTGCAGGGAGACGATGTCGCTTTCGGCCAGCAGCGCGTCGAGCGGGCGCCATTTGGCCAGCGCATCGGTGTGCTGGGTGCGCGCGGTGTAGAGCAGGCGGCAGCCCATGGCGTGCAGGATCGGCGCCAGGGCACGGGGCACCGCGCCATAGCCGACCAGCCCGACGGTGCGGCCGCCGAGTTCGCCCAGCGCGTCCTGGGTGGCAGGCGGGCAGGACCATTCGCCACGGCGCAAACCGGCGTCGAAGGCGGTCAGGCGGCGCAGGGCGGCCAGCATCAGCAGCAGTGTCATCTCGGCAACCGCTGGAGCGTTGGTGCCGGGCAGGTTGCAGACCGCGATGCCGCTTGCCGCGGCGGCGTCGAGATCGATGGTGTTCACGCCGACGCCGATCTTCTGGATCAGCCGCAGCTTCGGCGCGCCGGCGATGATCGCCGCCGTGCAGGGTTTCAGCACGTGCCAGAGCACTTCGGCCTCGCGCATCGCCAGCGCGAAACCGGCGTCGTCATCCTCGGGGCAGACCACGGCGCCGTACGCGGCCAGGCGCGCGGCTAGCGCGGGGCCGGCGGCGTAGTGGAAGACGATGCTCACTTCGAACGGCCGAGCACGGCGCCGCCGGCGAAGCGGGCCATCGGGCCGAGTGCTTCCTCGATCCGCACGGCTTCGTTCCACTTCGCCATCCGCTCGCTGCGGGCGAAGCTGCCGACCTTGAGCTGACCGACGCTCCAGCCGATGGCGAGGTGCACGATGGTGACGTCTTCGGTCTCGCCGGAGCGGGCGGAGACGATGGCGGAATAGCCGCGCTGTTTCGCGGCGTCCCAGGCCGCGACGGTTTCGGTCAGCGTGCCGCGCTGGTTTGGCTTCAGCAGCACGGTGTTGGCGGCCCCGGCATCGGCGGCCTGGTGCAACCGGGCGGCGTCGGTGACCAGGAAATCGTCGCCGACCACCTGCACCCGGCCGCCGACGGCGCGGGTGAAGGCAGCGAAGCCTTCGGCGTCGTCCTCGGCCAGCGGGTCTTCGATCGAGTCGATGGGGTAGCGGGCGATCCAGCCGGTCAGCAGGTCGATCATGCCGGCGGAATCCAGGGTGCGTTCCTCAAGTCCCAGTTTGTAATTGCCGGCTTTGCCGAATTGCGAGGCGGCGATGTCGAGTGCGATGCCGACCTGTTCGCCGGGGCGGAAGCCTGCGCGCTCGATGGCGCGGACCAGGGTTTCCAGCGCCTGTTCGTTGGTGCCGAACGCCGGCCACCAGCCGCCTTCATCGGCGACGCCCTGCAGGGTGCCGGCTTCGGCCATCAGCGAGCCCGCGGCGCGGTAGACTTCGGCGGTCCAGTCCAGCGCCTGGGCGAAGTTTTCCGCGGCCGGGCACATCACCATGAAATCCTGGATATCGACGCGCCCGCCGGCATGGGCGCCGCCGCCGAAGATCTGGATCTGCGGCAGGGGCAGCAGGGTCGCGTCCTCGCCGCCGAGATGGCGGTAGAGCGGCTTGCCGGCCTCGGCGGCGGCGGCGTGGGCGGCGGCCATCGAGACGGCGACCAGGGCATTGGCCCCGAGCCGGGATTTGTTCGCCGTGCCATCGAGCGCGATCATCGCATGGTCGAGCCCGGCCTGGTCGGCGGCGTCGCGGCCGAGGATCTCCTCGGCGATGTCGTCGCGGATCGCCTGCACGGCGCGGGTGACGTCGTAGCCGCCGAAGGCGGCGCCGCCATCGCGCAGGTCCACCGCCTCGCCGGTGCCGGTGGAGGCGCCGGCGGGGGCGATGGCGCGGCCGACCCCGCCGCCGGCGAGCATGATCTCGGCCTCCACGGTGGGGCGGCCGCGGCTGTCCCACACGCGGCGGCCGTGGACGTAGACGATTTCGGTATCGCTCATCGGGACAACTCCGTTTCCCAGGCCGTGGCGATGGCCGCCACGCGATCGAAGGGGGCGGCAAGCCAAGCGCGCGCGGCGGCGCGGACGCGAGACTGGCCGGCGGCATCGAGGTATTCGGCCGGTGACTTGCCGTCAACGCGCGCGAGGAACAGGCCGGCGAGCAGATGCGCGGCGCGGGCTTCGAGCCCGGCGGGATCTTCCCACGCGACACCTGCCAGATAGGCGGCTGCCAGGCTGTTGAAGCAGGCGAGGAAGCCGGGCCGGGCATATGGCGTCCACAGGCATTTCAGCAGCAGATGGTTCAGGCAGAACGCCAGATCGAAGGCCGGATCGCCCCACCAGGCGCATTCGGCGTCGAGAAACACCGGGCCATCGGGGCCGCAGAGGATGTTCTTCGGCGAGACGTCGCCATGCACCAAAGCGCGCTTGGTGCTTTGTGTGGTCTGCACCAGTCGCTGCAAAGCATCGGCGCGGTCGGGATGCCTGGCCGCGGCGGCGACCAGATAGGGGTCGAGCCGGATGTCGTAGAAGATCGAGTCGGTGGGAAATTCCGCCGCACAGGCCGGATCGGCGGCGGAGACGGCGTGGATACGGGCGAGTCGCGTGCCGACTTCGGCGGCGAAGGCGGCATCGGCATGGCCGGCGTGTAGCTCGGATTTCCACAATTTGTAGCGTTCGGGCGGCAGGAAGCGCATGGCCAGCGCGCCGGCCTGTTCGTCCTGGCCCAGCAGGTCCGGCACCGATCCGAGGCAGGCGGCGGCGGCGCGGCGCATCCAGGCGGCCTCGTAGCGGTTGCGCTCGACCGGGGCGCGCCAGTCGGCTGCGACCCGCAGCTTGCCGAGCGCGCGTTTGACGCAGACCGGGCCGCTCGGCAGGTCCACCCGCCAGATGTCCGACGAGACGCCGCCGGTGAGCCGTTCGCCCAAGGGCGCCTCGCCCAGCACCAGGCCCATGCGAGCAAGTGCCGCGAGCAAATCCAGCGGTGGCGCGTTTTCCTGCATCGGGGCATCCTGTCGTCTGCGTGCCGTGCGCGCAACCGACGGGAGGGTTAATGGACACGATCGAGGCCGACTACGTGGTGGTGGGCGCGGGCTCGGCGGGCTGCGTGGTGGCCGCCCGGCTGAGCGAGGACCCGAACGTGCGCGTGGTCGTGCTGGAGGCCGGCGGGGCGGACCGCAACATCTGGATCCACATCCCGATCGGCTACGGCAAGACCATCGCCGATGCCTCGGTGAACTGGATGTATCAGACCGAGCCCGATCCGGGGGTGAACAACCGGCGGATCTTCTGGCCGCGCGGCAAGGTGCTGGGCGGGTCGTCGTCGATCAACGGGCTGCTGTATGTGCGCGGGCAGCCGCAGGATTTCGACACCTGGCGGCAGTTGGGCAATGTCGGCTGGGCGTGGGATGATGTGCTGCCGTATTTCAAGCGCTCCGAGGGCCGGGTCGGGCCGGATCGCGACGGGCTGCACGGCCATGACGGGCCGTTGACCACGTGCGATTTGCAGGAGCGCAACCGGCTGTCGGAGGCGTATATCCAGGCTGCGGTTGCCGCCGGGATTCCCTATGTCGAGGACTACAACGGGGCGAACCAGGAGGGCGTCGGCTATTATCAGGTGACGGCGCGCAACGGGCGGCGGGTGTCGGCGGCCGGCGCGTTCCTGAAGCCGGCGATGAAGCGGGCCAATCTGCGGGTGATCACCCAGGCGCAGGCCGAGCGGGTGCTGTTCGCCGGCCGGCAGGCGGTGGGCGTGGCGTATCGGCAGGGCGGGCAGAGCCATACAATCCGGGCGACGAAAGAGGTGATCCTGTGCGGGGGCGCGATCAACTCGCCGCAATTGCTGATGCTGTCCGGCATCGGGCGGGGGGCGCATCTGCAGGAAAGCGGGATCGAGACGCTGCTCGACCTGCCGGGCGTGGGGCAGAACCTGCAAGACCATTATCAGGTGCGGTTCGTCTACAAGTGCACGCAGAAGATCACGGTGAACGACATCATGCGCTCGCCGCTGCGCATGGCGATCATGGGGGCGCAGTATGCGCTGTTCCGCTCGGGGCCGTTGACGACGTCGGCGGGGCAGGTGGGAATCTTCTGCAAGACGCGGCCGGAACTGGCGACGCCGGATGTGCAGTTCCACTATATCGGCTTCTCCTCGGACCGGCCGGCGGAGGGGCTGCATAAGTTCTCCGGCTTTACCCAGAATGTCTGTCAGCTCCGGCCGGAAAGCCGGGGCGAGATCCTGCTGCATTCGGCCGATCCGTTGGCGGCGCCGGCGATCCATCCGAATTATCTGTCGACCGAGACCGACCGGCGGACCTTGCTGGACGGGTTGCAGATCGCGCGCAAGATCGCGGCCCAGGCGGCGCTGCGACCGTATATCGCCAGCGAGTATCTGCCGGGCGATGCGGTGCAGAGCGAGGCGGAGTGGCTGGAATACGCGCGCAATTATGGCGGCACGATCTATCACCCGATCGGCACGGCGAAGATGGGCAGCGATGCGATGGCGGTGGTCGATGACCAGTTGCGGGTGCGCGGGGTCGGCGGGCTGCGGGTGGCGGATGCATCGATCATGCCGCTGATGATTTCTGGCAACACCAATGCCGCCTGCATCATGATCGGCGAGAAATGCGCCGATATGGTGCGCGGGCGGACGATGGCGAGGGCGGCATGAGCATCTACGATACATTGGGCGTTCCCACGGTCATCAATGCCTGCGGCACGGTGACGCGGATGTCGGGCGGGATCATGGCGCCGGAGGTGGCCGAGGCGATGCGGCAGGCGTCGGTGGCCTGCGTGGACATGGTGGCGTTGCAGGCCGCGGCGTGCCGGGTGATCCGGGCGGCGACGGGGGCGGAGGCGGGGATCGTGACCTCGGGCGCGTCGGCGGCGATCCTGCTGGGGGCGGCAGCTTGTCTGGCGGGGCTTGATCCGGCGCGGATGAACGCGTTGCCGGCGGTGGCGGACGGTCGCTGCGAGGCGATCGTGGTGCGCAGCCAGCGCAACATGTACGACCGGGCGCTGGTGGTGCCAGGGGCGCGGATTGTCGAGGTGGGGATACCGGATCGCTACAGTGGGCCGGGGGTGCGCGATGCCGCTTCCTGGGAGATCGAGGCGGCGATCACGCCGAAGACGGCGTTCGTTTATTATCTGGCTGGCGCGCAGTCCCGGCCACGGCTGACCGATGTGGCGGCGGTGGCGCATGCGCATGGGCTGCCGGTGCTGGTGGATGCCGCCGCACAGCTGCCGCCCTCGTGCAACCTGCAGCGGTTTCTGCGCGAGGGAGCCGATCTGGTGGCGTTCTCCGGCGGCAAGGCGATTGGCGGGCCACAGAGTTCGGGCATCCTGGCGGGGCGGGCGGATCTGGTGGCCTCGGCGCTGTTGCAGATGCTGGATCTGGATGTGTTCGACGATGTCTGGGCGCCGCCGGCGGAGTTTGCTGGGCTGCGGCAGTTGCGCGGGCTGCCGCATCACGGGGTCGGCCGGTCCTGCAAGGTGGGTAAGGAGGAGATCGCTGGGCTGTGCGTCGCGTTGCAGCGCTTTGCCGCGGCCGATCCGAAGGCGCGGCGGGCGGCGTGGTTGGCGCGGCTGGAGGGATTGGTGGCGGCGTCGGGGGCGGCGATCAGCATTGGCGGCGGTCCGGTGCCGGTGGCGGCGCTGGATCTGGGCTCCGAGGACGCCGCGACGCGGATGCAGCGTGCGCTGGCCGGCGGGGTGCCGGCGATCCAGTGCGGGCTGGGGCGGCGCGAGGATGGCATTCTGCTTTTCAATCCGGTCGCGATGACCGACGAACAGGCGCGGCTGGTCGGCACGCGCATCAGGGAGGAATTGGCATGAACCTCACCGGCATCGGTGCCAGCGTGGTGGACGACCGGACGAAGGGGATTCCGGGGCGGACGCCGCCGTTCGCGCTGGGGGAGATCGCGGCGAAGGGGTGGAACCTGCTGCGGGAGGATCTGAACCTACCGCTGGCGGTGCTCAAGCAGAGCGCGATGGCGCATAATTCGGCGTGGATGCGCGATTTCATCGCCCGCTCCGGCGCGGTGATTGCGCCGCATGGCAAGACGACGATGGCGCCGCAGCTGTTTCGCATGCAGCTGGATGACGGGGCCTGGGCGATCACGCTCGCCAACCCGCACCAGATGCAGATAGCGCGGGCCTATGGCGTGCAGCGGATCATCATCGCCAACCAGATCGTCGGCCGGGCGGGGATGCTCTATGCGCTGGAGGAGCTGAAGCGCGATCCGGGGTTCGAGCTTTACACCATCGTCGATTCCGAGGCGCATGTGGCGCAGTTGATCGCCGCGCATCGCGAGGTGAGGCCGGGCCGTCCGCTGCCGGTGTTCCTGGAAGGCGGGATGCTGGGCGGGCGCACCGGAGTGCGCGATCTGGCGACCGGGCTGCGCGTGGCGCGCGCGGTCGCGGCCAGCGGCGGGGCGCTGGAATTGCGCGGGGTCGAGGGGTTCGAGGGGCTGGTGGCCGGGACCGCGGAGGCGAAGGCGACGGCGGTGCGCGCGTTCCTCGATCTGCTGGTGGAACTGGCGAAGGCCTGCGAGGCGGAGGAGCTGTTCGCACCGGGCGAAGTGATCCTGACCGCGGGTGGGTCGGCGTTCTATGACCTGGTGCTGGCGCGATTCCGCACTGCGGGGCTGCAGCGGCCGACGAAGATCATCACCCGCAGCGGCTGCTATCTGACGCATGACAGCGTCAGCTATCGGGCGTCGTTCGCCGACATCGTGGCGCGGACGCCGGATGCTGCGACGGGCGGCGGCTTGCTGCCGGCGCTTGAGGTCTGGGCCTATGTGCAGTCCCGCCCCGAGCCGGGGAAGGTGCTGTTGACGATGGGGGCGCGGGATACCTCGCTGGACGGCCCGCCGCTGGCGCAGAGCTGGTTCCGGCCGGGGATGGATGCACCGGCGCCGGTGCCCGGCGGCTGCAAGGTGGTGGGGATGAACGACCAGCACACGCATATGACCATCCCGGAAGACGCGCCGTTTGGGGTGGGCGACATGGTCAGCTTCGGCGTGTCGCATCCGTGCCTCACCTTCGACAAGTGGCGGATGCTGTATGTGGTCGATGACGCCTATACCGTCACCGGCGCGATCCGCACGTATTTCTGAGGAGTATCGCCATGCGTATTTTTGCCACCACGATCGCCACCGAGACCAACACGTTCTCGCCGCTGCCGACCTCGATGGATGCGTATCGCGAGGGGGTGTTCTACCGCCCCGGCGAGCATCCGAACGATGCGCCGCGGATGTGCACCGCGCCGCTGTTCGTGGGGCGGCAGCGGGCGGCGGCGGAAGGGTTCACCCTGGTGGAAGGCAGCTGCTTTGCAGCGAGCCCGGCCGGGACCACCAATCGGGCCGATTACGAGGCGATGCGCGACGAGGTGCTGGAGCAGTTGCGCGCGGCGCTGCCGCTGGATGGCGTGCTGCTGGGGTTGCACGGCGCGATGGTGGCGCATGGCTATGACGATGTTGAGGGCGATATCGCGCGGCGGGTGCGCGCGATTGTCGGGCCTGATTGCGTGGTGGGCATGGAGCTTGATCCGCATTGCCACCTGACGCTGGAGCGGGTGCGGCACTGCGACATCATCATCCTCTACAAGGAGTTCCCGCATACCGATGTGGTGGACCGGGCGGAGGATCTGCTGACCCTGGTGCTGGCGACGATCCGCAAGCAGGTGCGCCCGGTGATGTCGATGTACGATTGCCGGCAGATCGGCTCGTATCCGACGACGCTGCCGCTGATGCGCGCATTCGTTGACCGGATGATGGCGATGGAGGGCAAGGACGGCATCCTGTCGATCTCGATCGGGCATTGCTTCCCGTATGCCGACGTAGCTGAGCTGGGCGGGCGGATTCTGGTTGTCGTCGATGGCGACAAGGCGAAGGCGGACCGGCTGGCAACGACGATCGGCGAGGAGTTCGTGTCGATGCGCGGACGCACCGCGCCGCCGTATCTGGAGATCGACCAAGGGATCACCGCGGCGCTGGCGGCGAACGCGCATCCGGTGGTGATGGCCGATCCGGCGGATAACGCGGGCGGCGGGGCGCCGAGCGACAACACCTCGATCCTGCGGCGGTTGATCGAGCGCGATGTCGACGGCGCGGCTCTGGGGCCGATCTGGGACCCGATCGCGGTGCGGCTGTGCTTCGATGCCGGGATCGGGGCGAGCATTCCGCTGCGCTTCGGCGGCAAGATCGGGCCGGCTTCAGGCGCGCCGGTGGATGCGATGGTGACGGTGACCGGGCTGAAGCGCGATTGCTGGCAGACCTTCGGGCCGACGCAGTCGCCGCTGGGCGATTGCGCGGCGATCAAGGTGGGTGGGGTTGAGGTGGTGCTGATCAGCAACCGCACCCAGGCCTTGGGGCTGGAACTGTTCCGTAATGTCGGCATCGAGCCGACCGAACGGCGGATGCTGGTGGTGAAATCCACCAACCATTTCATGGCGGCGTTCGGACCGATCGCCAAGCAGGTGCTGTATATCGACGCCGACGGGCCGATCCCGCGGGATTACCGCAAGATCCCGTACACCAAGGTGCAGCGGCCGATCTGGCCGCTGGATGACGAGACGTCGCCGGGGTTGATTTTTTAAGACGGTAAGATTCTTCTTTTTCTGAAGAAAAAGAAGCAAAAAGACTTTTTTCCAACTGGGCTGGGCGGCGGAGCCGTCCTTGCTTAACGGAGAAAAGTTTTTTGCTTCTTTTTTTCAAAAAAGAAGAGTCTTCCTAAAACCGATGCAACACCCGTCCCGGCGGAAAGTTGGCCCGCCAGTGCCGCGCGATATCGGCGCGGGTGGCGACCCAGACCCGATCGTGACGGGCGACGTGGTCGAGGAAGCGCAGCAGCCCGGCGGTGCGCCCGGGCCGGCCGGCGAGGCGGCCGTGCAGGCCGACATTCATCATCCGCGGGCGGCCGTCGAGGCCGTCGGCGTAGAGCGTGTCGAAGGTGTCGCGCAGATAGATGAAGAATTGCTCGCCGTCGCCGAAGCCCATCGGGGTGGCGAATTTCATGTCGTTGGCTTCGAGCGTGTAGGGCAGGAACAGTTCCGGCTTGCCGGCGATGTCGGCCCAGAACGGCAGTTCGTCGGCGTAGTTGTCGGAGAAATACAGCAGGTCGCCGCGTTCGCTGAGCAGGCGGTAGGTGCGGGCGCTGGAGCGGTTGTACCAGCCGACGGCGGGCGCGCCGCAGATTTCGGTGTGCAGCGCCAGGGTGGCGGCGATCTCGGCACGCTCGCCGGCTTCGTCGTCCGGCGGCGCAATGTTCCAGCGCATGCCGTGCGAGGCGATCTCCCAACCGGCTTCGTTCATCGCGGCCACGGCATCGGGGTTGCGCGCCATCGCCATGGTGACGCCGAAGCAGGTCACCGGCAGGTTGCGGCGGGAGAACAGCCGCCATAGCCGCCAGAAGCCGACGCGGCTGCCGAATTCCCACAGGCTTTCCGCGGTCAGCGCGCGGGCGGGCTGCGAGGTGACGATGTGCTCGGTCAGGAAGGACACGCTGCCGGGGTCGCCATGCAGCACGCTGCTTTCGCCGCCTTCCTCGTAGTTCAACACGAAGTTGAGCGCGATGGCCGCGCCGCCGGGCCATTTCGGGTCGGGCGGATTGCGGCCGTAGCCGACCATGTCGCGCGGGTAGCCGGAGGTTACGGGGTCGTGGGGGTTTTCGGGCATGCGCGGCGTCCTGACGGTCAGGAGTCCAGAGTGGGCCGCCGCTCCGCCCGGGTCCAGACCACCGCGATCACCGATATGCAAGCGAGCCCGCTGAGCGCGATACTGAGCACTGCGCCGAGTGGCCCCAGCGTCTCGCCAAGGCTGCCAATCAGGATCTGGCCGAGCGGTCCGGTGCCGATGCAGACGGTGATCAACCCCATCTGCCGCGAGCGTACCGCGGGCGGGATCGTGGTCAGCATCAGCGTGGTCTGCATGTTGCCGAACAGCGCGAGCCCCATGCCGCTCAGTGTCAGCACGGTGCAGGCCAGCCAGTAGTTCGGGATCAGCGGCATCGCCGCCAGCCCGGCCAGGAACGAGGCCGAGCCGGCCAGCATCAGCGCGCGCGGGCTGGATTTCGGTGTCGTGCTGGCCAGCACCAGTCCGCCAAGCAGCGAGCCCAGCGGTTCCGCCGCCGCCAGGATTCCGGCGAACTGCGCCCCGCGGCCGAACACGGCGATGGTGATCGGCGCCACCAGCGCGACGTAGCTGAAGGCGAACAGGTTCATCGTCATGGTCACGGCCATCACCGCCATCACGGTCGGCTGGCGGAGCGCATAGGCGAGACCCTCGGCCATGTCGCGCGGGATGCGCGCCAGCGCGAGCGGGCGGGGCTCCTGGGCGTGCGTGATGCCGGGGACCAGCAGCAGGGCGCCGAAATAGAAGAAGGCGGAGATTGCGAAGGCTCCGACCACGCCGAGATAGGCGAAGGCGAAACTGCCGATCAGCGGCCCGATTCCCCTGGTGCAGGCACCGGTCAGGCTGTCCATCGCCACCGCGCGACTGATCAGGGTCGGCCCGGCGGATTCTCCGACCATGCGCCGCCGCGTCGCCATCTCGGTCGCCCAGACACATCCGGCGGCGAACGCGGCCAGCGCGACCTGCCAGACATGCACCGTGCCGAACGCGGCCAGCAGGCAGATCGCCAGCGCGGCGGTGCCGGAGACCAGGAGCCCGACCGACATCACCCGCTTGCGGTCGACGGATTCGCAGACCACGCCGGCCACCGCACCGAACAGCAGCAGCGGCAGCGTGCGCGCGGCCGAGACCACCGCCACGGCGAAGCCCGACCCGGTCACCTGAAATACGAACAGCCCCGCCGCGAGCATCTCGACCCAGCGCATGGCATTCACCACGCCGCCGATCGCCCATAGCCGCAGGAAGTTCCCCGAGCCGAACAGCCCACGCAGCCCCTCGCGTGGCGGCACATATAACGGTTGCGTTTCCATCCCGTCCCAGTGTGCAGGATCGCCCGTGCCGCGTATCATGCGCAAAACTGGAGACGCCCATGCGCTTACCCGTGATCCCCGCCGACGCGATGAACGATGCGCAGCGCGCCGTCTATGACGCGATCGTTTCCGGCAAGCGCGGCCGGGTGCCGCCGCCGGCTTTGGCCTGGCTGCATAGCCCGGGCCTGGCGATTCATGCCCAGGCGATGGGCGAATATATCCGCTACGACAGTTCGCTGCCGGCCAAGTGGAACGAGATGGCGATCCTGATCACCGCGCGGCATTGGACCAGCCATTACGAATGGTATGCCCATCGCCGCATTGCCGAGGCAGCCGGGCTCGATGCCGCGATCATCAATGCGATCCGTGACCGGCAGGCGCCGGTGCTGCCGGATGCAGGCGCGCAGGCGATCTATGATTACGCCAGCGCGCTGCACCGGGACCGCGCGGTGTCGCAGGCGTTGCACGATGCGATGGTGGCGGCCTGGGGCGAGCGCGGGGTGGTCGATCTGGTCGGCGCCTGCGGCTATTATACCTTCGTGTCGATGACGCTGAACGGCTTCGATGTCGGCTTGCCCGACGGCGCCGTGTCTGAACTCACCTGAAGCGGAGACAATCATGTCAGAAGCCTGCATCGTCGGTTGGGCGCACACGCCCTTCGGCAAGCTCGAAGACCCCGATATCGAAAGCCTGATCGGGCGCGTGGCGCGCCAGGCGATCGAGGATGCCGGTGTCGCGCCGACGGAGATCGACGGCATCTTTGTCGGCCTGTTCAATGGCGGGTTCTCCAAGCAGGACTTCCCGTCCTCGCTGGTGCTGCAGGCGCTGCCGGAACTGCGCTTCACGCCGGCGACGCGCTACGAGAACGCGTGCGCGACCGGATCGGCGGCGATCCATGCCGCGCGCGACTACCTCGCCGCCGGGCGCGGCCGCTTCGCCCTGGTGGTGGGCGCGGAGAAGATGACCGCGACGCCCAATGCCGAAATCGGCGACATCCTGCTGTCGGCCTCCTACCGCAAGGAGGAAGGCGACATCCCGGCCGGGTTCGCCGGCGTATTCGGGCGGATCGCCGAACGCTATTTCCAACGCTACGGCGACCAGTCCGACGCGCTGGCCACCATCGCGGCGAAGAACCACAAGAACGGCGTCAGCAATCCCTACGCGCAGATGCGAAAGGATCTGGGGTTCAATTTCTGCCGCGAGGTCAGCGAGAGAAACCCGTATGTCGCCCCGCCGCTGAAACGCACCGATTGCTCGCTGGTGTCCGACGGCGCCGCCGCCTTGGTGCTGACCGACGAGGAGACCGCCCGCGCCCTGGGCAAGGCGGTGCGCTTCCGCGCCGCGGTGCAGGTCAACGATTTCCTGCCGCTGTCGCGCCGTGACCCCACGGCGTTCGAGGGCGCGGCTATGGCCTTCGGCCGGGCGCTGGAGCAGGCCGGGCTGAGCCTGGCCGATATCGATTTCGCCGAGGTGCATGACTGTTTCACCGTTGCCGAACTGCTGGTGACCGAAGCGATGGGCCTGGCGCCGCAGGGGCAGGGGGCGCGGGCGGTGCTCGATGGCGTCACCCAGAAGACCGGCCGGCTGCCGATCAATGTCTCCGGTGGCCTGAAAGCCAAGGGGCACCCGATCGGCGCCACCGGGGTTTCGATGCACGCGATCGCGGCGATGCAGCTGACCGGCACGGCCGGCGAGATGCAGTTGCCGAAAGCCGATCGCGGCATGGTGTTCAACATGGGCGGGGCGGCGGTGGCCAACTACGTCTCGATCCTCGAGCCGCTGCGCTAGGCCAGCGCGGCGCTTGCCTTCGGGCCGCCGCAGCGGCTATCCTCGCACGAATATCGATAATACATCGAGGAAACACGTGTCCGAACCCCGCCGCCAGGCCGGCGCTTCCGTTTTGCGCGATCTGCGCCGACGCATCGTGCTGAACGAGCTTCAGCCCGGCACGGTGCTGACCGAGCTTGGCCTGGCCGAGACGCTCGGCTGCAGTCAGGCCGCGGTGCGCGAGGCGCTGCTGCGGTTGGAAGGCGAGGGGCTGGTGGCCCGCGCGGGTCGGCAGGGCACCACGGTAACCGCGCTGGACCGCGATGCCGCCGAGGAGATCCTCGCCCTGCGCCGGCGGATCGAAACGCGGGCCGCGGCGCGGATCGTGCCGCGGGCCGGTAGTGGCGATCTGGCGAGCCTGGAGGCCGAACTGACGTCGATGCGCGGTGCGGCGCGCGACGGCGATCTGTGGGCGATGGTCGAGGCCGATATCGCGTTCCATCTCGCACTGTTTCGCATTGCCGCGCTGCCGGCGATGGAGCCGATCCTGGCGCGCTGCATCCTGCACACCCATCGCTTCCGGCTCTGGGCGCCCTGGCATCGCCGCAAGCTCGCCGCGACCGCCGCCCGCCATGCGCCGATCCTCGCCGCACTCGAAGCCCGTGACGCCGTGGCGCTTGCCGAGGCGATGGGCCACCACCTCGATACCATCGTCGAACCGCCGACCAGCAAAACCAAGAAAACTGAGGAAACACCGGGATGATCGCACGTCGCCGCCTGCTGACCGCCACCGCCGCCCTTGCCACCGTGCCGCTGTCGCGCCCGCACGCGCAGCGCAAGACGACCCTGCGCTGGTGGTATCATTTCGACGATCCGAAAGCCTCGCCCGCCGATCTCGTGCGCGATTTCGAGGCCGCCAATCCGGATATCAAGATCGAGGCCGAGAATATCCCCTGGGGCGGCGGCGCCGATTATGACACGCGGCTCTACACCTCGCTGATCGCGGGCAACGGGCCGGACGCAGCGATGGTGAAGCTGCAGAACCTGCCGCGCCTGCTGGAGATGGAGGCGCTGGCGCCGTTGGACAACTGGCTGGACGCCTGGTCGGGCCGAGCCGACATCTCCGACGATTTCTGGCGGCTGCATCGCGCCGCCGACGGCAAGCGCTATTACCTGCCGCTGCAATATGTCGTGCTGTATCTGTATGTGCGGCAGGATTGGCTGGCGAAAGCCGGACTGCCGATGCCGCAGGATTTTGCCGGGTTCCTGGCTGCCGGAAAGGCGATGACCGGCGCGGATCGCTGGGGCTTTGGCCTGCGCGGCGGTGCCGGCGGGCATGATTTCTGGGGCAGCTTCGTGCTCGGCGGCGGCGCTGAGATGAAGAAAGGCGGGCTGAACAGCGAGGCCGGCCGTGCCGCCAACCGCTGGTTCATCGACCTGCACCGCACGCAGCACATCACCCCGCCCTCGGCGCCCACCGATGGCTTCGCGCAGGTGATCAACAACATGAAGGCCGGGCGCACGGCGATGACCATCCACCATGTCGGCTCCGCCAACGACATGCAGGCAGCCCTCGGCGATGCGATCACCGCCGTGCCGGTGCCGCGCGGCCCGCAGGGCAAAGGCTGGACCTCGTTCGGCGACGGCTCCAGCGCGGTGTTCGCGGCCTCGAAGAACAAGGAGGCGGCGTTCAAGTGGATCTCCTGGCTGTCGACCGGGGAGAATAACGCCGCGTTCAACAAGCTGTCCGGCCAGTTGCCGGTGACCTCCTCGGCGCTGAAGACCTGGACGGTGCAGCCGAAGCGCTTCATCGATGCCTCCGCGGCCTCGATGCCACTGGCCAATGTGCTGCCCTCGCTGCCGCAGACCGGCGATTTTACCCGCACCGTCTGGCCGCAGACGACGCAGAAGGCGCTGCTGGGCGAGATCACGCCGGATGCGATGATGGAAACGTTCGAGAAGCTGTTCTTCGCGTGAGAGAGGCGGCCACACCCTATGCGTTGCTGGGCCCGGCTTTGGCGGCAACGGCACTGCTGGTGCTGTTCCCGGCGGCGCAGACGGTGTGGACGTCATTCCATCAACTGATCCTGTTCCGGCCGAAATCGCAGCCGTTCGTCGGGCTCGACAATTACGTTTGGGCGCTCGGCGATCCGGTGTTCTGGCAGAGCCTGACGCGATCCTTGCTGTGGGTGGTGGCGTCGGTAGGTCTGCAATTCACGCTCGGCTTCATCACCGCCCTGTTGCTGCACCGCCGCTTCGCCTGGCGCGGCATCGCCCGGGCGCTGGTGGTGGTGCCTTGGGCGTTGCCGAGCGTGATCATCGGGCTGATCTGGACCTGGATGCTCGATTTCAACCTCGGGCTGATCAACACGCTCGGGGTCCGGCTCGGGCTGCTCGATGCCCCCGTCGCCTTCATGTCGCAGCCCGGCACCGCGCTCGCCGCGGTGATCCTGGCCGTGGTCTGGCAGGGGTTTCCGTTCTTCGCGGTGACCCTGCTGGCGGGGCTGCAGGGCATTCCGGCGGAGCTCTACGAGGCCGCTTCGATCGACGGCGCAGGGCCACTGTCGCGCTTCGTGCATGTCACGCTGCCCGGTCTCGCCGGGGTGATCGCCACCGCGCTGTTGCTGCGGATGATCTGGGTGGCCAATTCGCTCGACCTCATCCTGGTGATGACCGGCGGCGGGCCGGGCACGGCGACGCAGACGCTGCCACTGCACGCGTTTCTCACTGCCTGGTCCGGCGGCGATTTCGGCCACGGCTCAGCCTTGGCAGTGCTGCTGAGCCTGCTGCTGCTGGGCGTCGTGGTGGCCTATGTCGCGCGCAGCAAGCCGGCATGAAGCGGCTGGGCAATATTGCAGCGCAGACCGCCATGGCGGCGATCCTGGCGTTCGCGCTGCTGCCGTGGCTGTGGATGCTGCTCAGTTCGCTGCGGCCGGATGCGGATCTGACGGCCAATCCGGTGCGGCTGATGCCGACCGGCCTGACGTTGGCCAACCACATCGAACTGCTCCGGCGAACTTCGTTCGCCGAGAACCTGCGTGACAGCCTGATCGTCGCCACCGGCGCCGTCACCCTCGGCCTGGCGCTGGCGCTGCCGGCGGCCTACGCGTTTTCGCGCTACCGGTTCCCCGGACGGGGCGCGCTGCGGATCACCTTCCTGGTGGTCAACATGTTCCCCGTCGTGCTGCTGATCCTGCCGCTGTTTCTGCTGATGCGCCGGCTGGGGCTGATCGACACCTATTTCGCGCTGATCGGTGGCCACGCGACCTTCACCTTGCCGTTCGCGATCTGGCTGCTGACCAGCTACGTCGATTCAATCCCCGCCTCGCTCGACGAGGCCGCCGCGATCGATGGCGCCACCCTGCCGCAGATCGTGATCCACGTGATCCTGCCGCTGGCGCTGCCCGGCGTGGTCGCGGTGGCGACCTATTTGTTCATTGCCTCCTGGAACGAATATTTGTTCGCGCTGATGCTGGGCGGGCGCGATGTGCGCACCGTCACCGTCGCGTTGCAGTTGTTCATCGGCGAGAACGCCATCCAGTGGGGCCTGCTGATGGCCGCAGGGAGTCTCGTGGCATTGCCGGCCACGATGCTGTTCCTGCTGGCGCAACGCCGCCTTGCCGGGGGACTGACCGGAGGCGCAGTGAAGGGATGACCGAGATGCGTTTACCCCAAGTGGGTGTGATTTCGATGAGCTACCAGCGCCCGTTCACCGAGATCGCGCTGTTCGCGCGGATGCAGGCGGCGGGGATGGCGTTCTGCGAGATCCTGGTGCCGGAACCCGCCGAACTCGACCCCGCCATCGCCGGCGCGGCCGCCAAGGCCGCGGGGCTGCGCCTGGAACTGGCCGCGCGGGTCAATCTGCAACGCGACCTCGTTTCCGATGATCCGACCGCGCATCGCGCCGGGGTGGACTATCTGCGCTATTGCGTCGATGTCGCGGTGGCCTGTGGCGCGCGTGTGGTTGGCGGGCCGCTGTATGGCGCGCCGTTGGTGTTCGCCGCGCGGCCTCCAACACCGATCGACGAGGAGCGGCGGCAGGCCCGCGTGCTGCGCGTGATCGCCGGGTTGCAGGAGGCCGGGGAGTATGCGGCGGCCAAGGGCATCCTGCTCGCCGTCGAGCCGCTGAACCGCTTCGAGACCGATTTCTGCAACACCGCCCGTCAGGCCGTCGACCTCGTGCAGCGCGTCGGCTCGCCTGGGGTCGGCGTGATGCTCGACACCTTCCACATGAACATGGAGGAGGACGACCTGCCTCAGGCGATCCGCGAGACCGGATCGCATCTGGTGCATTTCCAGGCCAATGAGAACCATCGCGGCTTCCTCGGCACCGGCCATCTCGACTGGCCTTCGATCTGCCGCGCTCTGGCCGAGCTGAACTACCAAGGTGCCATCACGCTGGAACCGTTCCGCCGCACCGATCACCGGCTGTCGGTGCCGCTGGCGCAATGGCGCCCACCGGCACATGACGAGGACGCCGATCTGGCGGCCAGCGGCGACCTGCTGCGGGGCGCGCTGCGCGCGGCCTATGCGCGGGGGGCGCGGGCATGATCCGCATCGGCTGGATCGGCTGCGGCACCCATGCGAGCGAGATGCTGCTGCCGCAGCTGGCGCGCCTTGATGTTCGTATCGGCGCGATCTGCGATATCGACCCTGCGCGGCTCGACCGCATCGCCGATCGCTACGGCATCGCCCATCGCACCACCGACGCCCATGCCCTGCTCGCCACGCCTGGGCTGGATGCCATCGGCATGGCGATCGGCCCGGCGCAGCACGAGGCGCTGGCAATCGCCGCGCTGTCCCGCGGCCTGCCGGTGTATGTCGAAAAGCCCCCCGCCGCCACCGCCGCCGGGGCCGAGGCGGTGCTGCGCGCCGCCGAGCGAGTGGGGCAGCCCTGCGTTGTCGGCTTCATGAAACGCTACTCCACCGCCAACCGCATCGCCGGCAATGTGCTGCACGCCCCCGGCTTCGGCCCGGCGGCCAGCCTGCTCGGCGAATACATGACGGCGCCGACCTATTTCGTCGGCAACCCAGACTATACCGGTTTCCTGCTGCATCACTGCGTGCACGCCATGGACCTGGTACCCTGGCTGATGTCCGCCCCGGTCACCTCGGTGACCGCGCGCCGGCATGAGATGTCACCGGGCAAGCTGCTGCTGCATGTCGGCTTCGGCTTCGCCAGCGGTGCGATCGCCACCGTGGTGATGGGTACGCATCAGTCGCGCGGCACCCCGATGGAATGGTGGCAGGTGATGGGCGATCACCAGCGAGTCGAGGTGCGCAACGTCCACGAGGTCCGGCATTTCCGCAATCCGCCGTTCAAGGCCGCGGTAGCCGGCGCGACTCTGGACCCCGCCGTCGATACCCTGGTGTGGGAGCCGAATTTCACCGCCGCCGCCAACGAGGACCACAAAGGCTATCACGCTTTGCTCGCCGCCTTCGTCGCCCGGGTGCGCGGCGAAGCCTCCGACGCGCCGGAGATCGAGGCCGGCTGGCGGGCGATGCGCGTGCTGGAAGCCATGATACGCTCGATGAAAAGTGGCCACGCGGAGACTCCCTGATGATCCCCACCAGCAATCTCGCCCATCTGCTGCTGCAATCCGCCCGCCGGTTTCCGGACCGCGCTGCGCTGATCCAGGGCGATGCAGTGCGCAGCTGGTCGGAGCTCGGCCAGCGTGCGCGGGCCGGCGCGGCGGCGCTGGCGGAGCGCGGGGTGGGCAAGGGGGATCGGGTGCTGGTGCACGCCCGCAACTCGTTCGCGATGTTCGAGACGATGTGGGCCAGCTGGATGCTCGGTGCGGTCTGGGTGCCGACCAATTTCC
>CAIRTN010000412.1 GCA_903881515.1 uncultured Rhodospirillales bacterium
ACCACCAGCGGGGTTCCCACGCTCAGCGTGCCGATCACCATCGAAACCCGGTCCGGCTCCTTGTACAGCAGCGCCGCCCGCCCCCGGACCACCGCATTGCGCGGCGCCCCCATGCTCGGCGCCGGCGCCGCCGGCAGGCTACGGGTCACCGTCATATCCGGCCCGAACATCGCCACCCCGATCACCGCCAGGATCGCCACCGGAATCACCGCGATCGCCAGCGAAAACCGCCCCCGCCGCGCCGCCCGCACCCGGTACTGCCCGATCTTCAGGTTGGTCAGCTCCGACTGCGCCGCATCCCGCTCGATCAGCGTCTGCCGCAACGCCGATTCCAGCTCCTGGATCTCGCGCCGCATCCCCGTCGGATCCGGCGCCTCCGGCTTCTTCGGCATCGGCTGCCCGGTGCCGGCCAGGAAGATCTGCTTCAGATCCCCCCCCGACAGCCCCAGCCGCCGCGCCATCTGCCCCACCGCCCGCCCGGCATTATCCGCCTCGCCCCCGCCCGATGCGAGCATGGCAAGCCGATTGGCTAGGCGTTCAAGGTCTTCGCGGGTCGGGTTGCTCACGTGGTCCAGTTTCGCCGAACCAATGCGGCGCGTCGAGGGTTCTGATGGAATGAACCCACGTAACAATGCATCATGCTGTCACAACAAGGGGAAAAACCATGCAGAAAGCTTTGCCGATCCGCGTCATCCTCGGCTTCGTGGCCGCGGTGATCGCCGTGTTCACTTTCCATCAGGGCATGATCCTGCTGCTGCGCGAAACCGGAATGCTCGGCATTCCCGCCAGCGCCAAGGTCTGGAACTTCGCCGCCAACCCGAACGGCGTGCCGGCCGTGCTCAATCTCGCCTTCTGGGGCGGGCTCTACGGCGCGGTGTTCGGCGCCCTCGCGCCGCGCTTCACCTGGCCGCTCTGGCTCTGCGGCTTGCTCACTGGCTTCACCGCCGCCCTGGTCGGCTTCTTCATCGTCGCCGCCCTCAAGGGCCAACCGATCGGCGGCGGCTGGGTGCTGATGTCCTGGGTGCGCAGCTTCACGATCAACGGGTGCTTCGGCCTCGGCCTCGGCCTGATCTACCCGTTGATCGCGCGGCGAGCGTCCTAGATCACGGCTTCGATCAGGAACGGTCCCTTGCGGCGATTGGCGGCGGCGAAGAGGTCATTGAACTCCTCCATCGTCGTCGCCTTCGCCGCTTCGACGCCCATGCCATTCGCCATGGCGCAGAAATCCAGGTCCGGATTGCCGATATCCATCATATCGAGCGCCGTCCGCCCCGGATTCGCCCCCACATTGGCCAGCTCGCCCAGCAGGATCTGATACTTCCGGTTCGCGAAGATCACCGTGGTCACATCCAGCTTCTCCCGCGCCTGGGTCCACAGCGCCTGGATCGTGTACATCGCCGAGCCATCCGCCTGCAGGTTGATCACCCGCCGATCCGGCGCCCCCACCGCCGCCCCGGTCGCCAGCGGAATCCCGCCGCCGATCGCGCCGCCGGTCACACTCATCCAGTCATGCGCCGGCGCGCCATGCGTGATCGGATAGAACGCCCGTCCGAACGTCACCGCCTCGTCACAGATGATCGCGTTCTCCGGCATCAGCGCGCTCAACGACCGCGCGAACGCCTCGGTGGTGATCTTGCCGGTCCCCGGCCCCTCGGTGCTGCGCACATTGCCCGGCACGTGCGGCGGATTGCCGCATTCCTCGGCCAGCGCCGCCAGCGCCTGCGCCTGATCGTTCTCCGGCCGCGTCATCACATGCAGGTCCGCATTCACCGGCACCGGCGAGCCCGGCTTGCCCGGATACGCAAAGAAGATCACCGGCTTCACTGCGCCGACCAGGATCACCTGCTCGAACTCTGCCAGTGCCGCGACCGCCTGATCCACCGGATACGGAATCCGGTTGATCGGATACCGCCCCGCCCCGCGCTCCATCCGCGCGTTCGAGCCCTGGGCCATCACCGTCGCCCCGGTCGCCGCGGCAATCCGCCAAGCATCCGCCATCGGCCCGGCCCGCAGCGCCGCATTGGCCAGCACCAGCACCGTCTTCTTGCCGTTGCGCAGCATCTGCGCGGCGTGTTTCACCTTGCGCGCATCGGTCTGTGGCGCCACCGGCACCGGCAGCTTCGGCGCCACGATCCCGCCCGGGTTCCAGCACGTGTCCGACGGCAGGATCAGCGTTGCGATCTGCCCCGGCGAAACATAAGCCGCCTGCACCGCCACGGCCGCCTGCGCACCCACTTCCTCGGCCGTCGTGCACGTCCGCGTCCAGCCCGAAACCGCCCGCGCCAGCCCCTCGGTATCGGCGGTCAGCGGCGCATCCAGCGGCCGGTGATACGTCGCCTGATCGCCAACGCAGTTCACCATCATGGTGTTGGCGCGCCGCCCGTTATGCAGATTGGCCAGCCCGTTCGCCAGCCCCGGCCCGCAATGCAGCAGCGTCGCCGCCGGCTTGCCGGTCACCCGCGCATAGCCGTCCGCCGCCCCGGTCACCACGCCCTCGAACAGCCCCAGTACGCAGCGCATCCCCGGCACCCGGTCCAGCGCCGCGACGAAATGCATCTCGCTCGTGCCCGGATTGGCAAAGCAGGTGTCAACCCCACTCGCCAGAAGTGAGTGGACCAGACTTTCCGCACCGTTCATCGACATTTTTTTTCCTGTGGTCTATCGCGATGCTCAACACTGCTTCGCGTCCGCGGGGCGCGCAACCCCAGCCGACGAGAGAGTGCCATGACCACCGTGCTGTACGCCGAAGACGACTACCCCGATGACAGCGTCGAGCGCGAGGTCTTCGGCCCCGGCACAAGCATCCTGGTCAGCCGCACCGCCACCGTCGCCGACATCGATCCCGCGATCTGCGCCGAGGTCGACGGCCTGATGATCTTCCGCCGCTGGCTCTCCGCCACCGACCTGGCGAAATTCCCCAAACTCCGCGCCGTCGTGCGCATGGGCGTCGGCTACGACCGCATCGACCGCGCCGCCTGCGCCAAACGCGGCATCACCGTCTGCAACGTGCCCGATTACGGCACCATGGAAGTCGCCGAACACGCCGTGGTCACCGCCCTCGCGCTCCGCCGCGGCCTGTTCCTCTATCACGACACCCAGCGCGGCCCCACGCCCGCCCCCTGGGCGCCCTACCCCAGCCCCATCGTCCGCCGCACCGAGGTGCAGACCTTCGGCATCATCGGCCTCGGCCGCATCGGCACCGCCGCGGCGCTGCGCGCCAAAGCCTTCGGCTTCCGCGTCGTGTTCTTCGACCCCTACCGCCCCAACGGCGCCGACCGCGCCCTCGGCATCGCCCGCGCCAAAACGCTGGACGACCTGCTCGCCCAGTCCGACGTGCTGAGCCTGCACGTGCCCCTCACCCCGGAAACCACCGGCATGATCGGCGCCCGCGAACTCGCTTTGCTGCCGCAACACGCCGTCGTCGTCTCCACCGCCCGCGGGCCCTCGATCGATCTCGACGCCCTGGAAGCCGCACTCCGCAGCGGCCACATCGCCGGTGCCGGCCTCGACGTGCTGCCCATCGAACCCCCGGTCGACCCGATCCCCGAACTGTTGCGCGCCTATCGCGCGAAAGAAGACTGGCTCACCGGCCGCCTGGTCATCACCCCGCACTCGGCATTCCACACGCCTGAGTCCTGGGACGACATCCGCCGCAAATCGGCCGAAACCATGGCTGCCGCCTTGGGCAACAGCCCGGTGAATGTCATTCGGCCAGAGGATTTTTAAGAGAAGCCAGCCGCGGGCGCTGCTGACAGCGCCCGCTTGGATTGGTTACTCGGCGGCGGTTTCCGGCACGTAGAGCGCGCTGCCTTTTTCGCGGAAGGCTTCTTTCATCTCGGTCATGCCGTTCTGCCGGATCACTTCGGCGCGGATGTCCTGGGTGATTTTCATCGAGCAGAACTTCGGGCCGCACATCGAGCAGAAATGCGCGACCTTGTGGGCTTCCTTGGGCAGGGTTTCGTCGTGGTAGAGCCGTGCCGTGTCGGGGTCGAGGCCGAGGTTGAACTGGTCTTCCCAGCGGAACTCGAAGCGGGCGCGGCTGATGGCGTCGTCGCGCAGTTTCGCCGCCGGGTGGCCCTTGGCGAGGTCGGCGGCGTGGGCGGCGATGCGGTAGGTGATCACGCCGACCTTCACGTCGTCGCGGTTGGGCAGGCCGAGATGCTCCTTGGGCGTGACGTAGCAGAGCATGGCGGTGCCGAACCAGCCGATCATCGCGGCGCCGATCGCCGAGGTGATGTGGTCATAGCCAGGGGCGATGTCGGTGGTCAGGGGCCCAAGCGTGTAGAACGGGGCTTCGCCGCACTCGCGCAACTGCTTGTCCATGTTGACCTTGATCTTATGCATCGGCACGTGGCCGGGGCCTTCG
>CAIRTN010000413.1 GCA_903881515.1 uncultured Rhodospirillales bacterium
ATCGACGCCGCGGCCACGCCCAGCAGGTCATTCACCCCGGCAAACCGCCAGTATTGCATCGACAGCCGGAACGGCAGCCCGGCCAGCAACAGCACCGCTGCGCCCCACAGCACCGTCCAGGGATTTGCCAACGGATCGGCCTGCGGCGCGGCCAGCCACTGCGCCAGCGGCACCGCAAACGCCGCCAGCAGGCCGTCCAGCCCAGCATTCAAGCCAATTCGGATGATCGCGCGACGCGGTGCCATGCGCCCCTATAGATCAAGATGGGCTGGGATTGAATCGCTGATGTTGGGGTGGCTGGTGGGTGGGTTTTGAGGGGAGGAAGGGAAGGCAAGGTAGGAAGGGTCTTCTTTTTTGGAAAAAAGAAGCAAAAAACTTTTATTCTTTTGGCCGCGCTGACTGGCCGCATTTAGCCAAGTCCGTCTACACCGGCTAGGCTGTAATCAGCCGCTTGCGAAAACTCACAACATCCGTAAGCGAGGAGATGTTCATGGAAGCCTACCTCCAACCCCTCCTGGTACTGAGCATTCTCGCCGCGCTGGGTTTTGCATGGTTGGCTTGGCGGAAATCAGGCGCTGCCGGAGAAAGCGAGGCGCAACTTGCCGTTGAGCGCGAGCGCGTCGGCCGGTTGCCTGAGCTTGAGCGTAAATTGGCCGATAGCGAATCGCGCCGTGAGGCCCTGCAGTCTGAAAAGGCAGGAGTGCAAAGCGAACTCGCGAAAGCCCGGGAGGGACTGAGCAGGGTTGAGGCGGCGGTTGAAGACCAGAAGGCGCGCGAAGCGAAGCTGGAGGCTGCGCTCGGCGAATCCGAAAAGAGCGTCGCCGCCTTGCGTCAGGAAAAGTCGCTGGCGGAGGAGAAGCTGGCAGCGAGCGACGCGAACCTGGCCAGGGCGCGCGAGGAGGCGCTTGAGCTTCGGCAGCGGCTTGAAGCCGCCGAAGTGCAGCGCGACGCGAACGCCGCCCTCGTCGTGCAGGAACGGCGCGAGAAAGCCGAGCTCGACGCGGAACTGGCGAGGCAGACCGAAACTTTGCAGCAGGAGCGCAAGCAGAGCGAGGAGAAGATCGCCCTGTTGCGCGAGGCGCGCGAGGACATGACCAAGGAGTTCAAGATCCTCGCCGCCGCGGTGATGCAGGAGCATGGCGAGACCTTCTCGAAACAGAACAAGGAGCAGATCGACGTTGTGCTCGCGCCGCTGCGGGAGAAGCTGGTCGAGTTCCAGACCGGTCTGACCGCCGCACATACCGAAAGCGCCAAGGAGCGGGCGGTGCTGGCGGCGCAGATCCAGCAGCTTTCGCAGACCAGCGCCACCATGACATCGGAGACCACCAACCTGACCCGCGCCCTGAAAGGCAAGGCGCAGACGCAGGGGGCGTGGGGGGAGATGATCCTATCGACGATCCTGGAGAAATCCGGCCTGCGCCAGGGCGAGGAATACGTCACCCAGGCGAGCCACACGACCGAGGAGGGCCAGCGTTTGCGCCCCGACGTGATCGTCAACCTGCCCGGCGGGCAGCGCATTGTCATCGACGCCAAAGTTTCGCTGACGGCGTTCGAGGCGCATGTCAACGCCGAGACCGAGGAGGACCGGAAGGAGCAATTGCAGCGGCATCTGATATCGATGCGAAATCACATCAAGCTGCTGGGCGACAAGGCGTATCAGGTGCATACCAATGGCGGGGTCGACTACGTCATCATGTTCGTGCCGATCGAAGGCGCGCTGGCGTTAGCGTTGCAGGAAGCGCCGGCGATGACCGGCGAGGCGCTGGAGCAGAACGTCAACATCGCGACCCCCACGACGCTGATGATCGCGCTCAGGACCGCGGCGAGCGTCTGGCAGGTGGAGCGGCGCAACCAGAACGCCGAGGCGATCGCCACGCGCGCGGGCCAGCTCTACGACAAGTTCGTCGGCTTCACCGGCGACATGAAATCCCTGGGCGACCGCCTGGGTCAGGCCCAATCGGCTTATGGCGATGCTATGGGCAAGCTGTCGGCGGGCAACGGCAACCTGATCCGCCAGATCGAACTGCTCAGGACGTTGGGCGCGAAAACCAGCAAGACGCTGCCCACCCAGCTGCTGGAGTTTGCCGGCCGCGACAGCACGCCGGCAAGCGAACCGGTCAGCCCATCGGAGCACAGCCCCAACGAATGAGCGTTTTTTGGTCCTTTTTTCCAAAAAAGGACGACTTCCTTCCCTTCCTTCCAGGGCTGTGCGGAACGTGACCGTGCGGGTATGAAAAGCGCATGACCCTGCTCGCCTTCCTGCGCCACCTCGCCTTCTGTGCCGTGCTTGCCGGTGTTTCGGCGATCATGGTGCGCGCGATGATTGCCGCGCGGGTGATGGACACGCCTGATGGCCGCAAGGCGCACAAGAACCCCACACCGCGCGGCGGCGGCGTTGGTGTGGTCGTCGCTTTCCTGCTCGGCATCGGCGTGATGTACGGCTACGCGCAGTTCGCCCGCCTCGGCGATCCGTATTTCCGCGGTGTGATCCTCGCCGCGCTGCTGATCGCCGTGGTGTCGTTCCTGGACGATGTGTGGGACCTGCCGTTCACCGTGAAGCTGGGTGCGCAGGCGCTGGCCGCCATCGCCGTGGTTGGCAGCGGGCTGTATGTCGGCGTGCTCAACATCCCCGTGCACGGCGCGGTGCAACTCGGCTGGTTCGGCATGGTGCTGACCCTGTTCTGGATTCTGTTCGCCACCAACGCGATGAACTTCATCGACGGCCTGAACGGCCTGGCCGGCGGCACCACGCTGGTGGCCGCCGTGTTCCTGGCCGCGATCGCCGCGGTGCAGGGTGCCTGGTTCGTCTATTTCGCCAGCCTGCTGCTGGCGGCGGGCCTGGCGGGCTTCCTGCCGTTCAACTTTCCGCGTGCGCGGATTTTCATGGGCGATGTCGGCTCGCAGTTCTGCGGCTTCATGCTCGCCGTGCTCGGCGTCGCCGCCGCTCGGTTCGACCGGGTCGAACTCAGCTTCCTGATCGTGCCGATGCTGCTTTCCGGCGTGCTCTACGACGTCGGCTTTACCCTGGTGCGCCGCGCCCTTGCCGGCGAAAATCTCGCCCGCGCCCATCGCGGACACCTCTATCAGGTCGCCCACCGCGCCGGCATGGACGCACGCTGGATCGCCGCGCTGCATTGGGGCTTCGCCGCTCTCGGCGGGCTCGCCGCGTTCGCCTTCCTGGCGGCGACTGGCGTGTGGAAACTTCTCATCCTCGCGGCCCTGCTTGCTGTGCAGGCCGGGTGGACCGCCTATGTAGTACGGCGCGGACAGGAGATCGGCAAATGGTGATGAAACGCACGTTGCTCGCAGTGCTCGTCGCGAGCAGCCCCGCCCTCGCGGAGGACCGCACGGGCACCGCCTTCATCGTCGGCGACACGCTGGCGATGACCAACAACCACGTCATCGAGGGCTGCCAGCGCATCACCGTGCGCACCGCCGACAAGCGCACCGAAACCGTCACCGTCGCCGCCGCCGACAAACGCCGCGACCTCGCCGTGCTGAAGCTCCCCCGCAACATCGGCCCGGCGCTCACCTTCCGCGACGCCCCCGCCGTCGCCCGCGGCGAATCGGTCGTCACCTACGGCTTCCCACTCTCCGGCGTGCTCTCCTCCGGCCCCACGCTGACCACCGGCGACGTCAGCGCCCTCGCCGGCCTGCGCGACAATCCGCTGCACCTGCAGATCAGCGCCCCGGTGCAGCCCGGCAATTCCGGCGGCCCCCTGCTCGACTCCCGCGGCCTGGTGATCGGCATCGTCGCCTCCAAGCTCAACGCCATGCGCATCGCTCAGATGACCGGCGGCGACATCCCACAGAACGTCAACTTCGCCATCAAGGCCGGCGAAGCCGTCGCTTTCATGCGCGAGAACAGCTTCTCCCCCTCCGCCGGCCCCTCGATCGGCGCCGACCGCAAGCCGTCGGACATCGGCACCACGGTGGAACCCGCCGTCCTGTTCGTGATGTGCGCCGGCGCCGTCTCGCCCACCCAAGTCGCCGCCACCGGCGCCAAAGCCGCCGACGACCCCTCGATCAAACTGCTCTCCAAGGGCCCCAAAACCATCGCCGAGTTCTATGCCACGCCCTCCGGCAAACCGAACTGGGGCCAGAACCGCATGGTCGGCCACACTCTGGCATCTGGGCAGACGCACCTGTTCGCGCTACCACGCCAGGAAGGCTGCATCTGGGACCTGCGCGTCGTCTTCGCCGACGGCCAGAAACTTGACCGGAAAAACGCCAATCTGTGTCGGATGACGGAGCTGCCTGTGCCATAACAGGCCGAGTTCGGGAGGATATGACCAATGGTGCCGCTCACATGAGCACCACGACCATCCAGGCGGCCAACACCCAGGGTCTGCGCGGCAGGAATTATGCCCGCAACTACTGGCCCTTCCTGCTGCCTGCGGGCTTGGTGGTGTTCACTGTCATCGTCTTCCCCTGGATCTTCACCCTCTACATGTCGGTGCATGAGTGGAAGATCGGCTCCGACCTGGCCTATGTCGGCGCCACCAACTACCTGCATCTGCTGGAGGACGAACGCTTCCTCTCCTCGGTGGTCCGCACCCTCTACTTCACCGCGCTCGCCGTGTTCTTCCCCGTCGTGATCGGCATCGCCGCCGCGGTCTGCTTTCACCGCAACTTCAAGGGCCGCGGCATCGCGCGCACCATCTTCATCATGCCGATGATGGCCACCCCGGTGGCCGTCGCCCTGGTCTGGACCATGATGTTTCACCCCCAGCTCGGCGTGCTGAACTACCTGCTTACCTCCCTCGGCCTCCCCCCCTCGCTCTGGCACACCGACCCCGCCACCGTCATTCCGACAGTCGTGATGGTCGAGACCTGGCAATGGACCCCGCTGGTCATGCTCATCGTCCTCGGCGGCCTCGCCAGCCTGCCGATCGACCCCTACGAAGCCGCCAAGATCGACGGCGCCAGCGCCTGGGAAATGTTCCGCCACATCACCCTGCCCCTGGTCTGGCCGCACATCATCGTCGCCCTGGTAATCCGCACCATCGACGCGCTGAAAGCCTTCGACCTGATCTTCGTCATCTCCGGCGGCGGCCCTGGCACGTCGAGCGAGACGATGAACATCTTCCTCTATCTCCAGGCCTTCAGCTTCTACAACCTCGGCTACGCCTCCGCCGTGGTCGTGATCTTCTTCATCATCATCCTGCTCATCAGCCTCGTGCTGTTCGGCGCACGGCAGCAAAAACAATGGCAATAAAGGCGTACAAACTCCGCAAATGGGCGGGCCAGGCCGGGTTCTACG
>CAIRTN010000414.1 GCA_903881515.1 uncultured Rhodospirillales bacterium
CCGCTGCTGCTGGATTTCGCAACCTCGGTGGTGGCCGAGGGCAAGGTTCTGGTTGCGTCGCTCGGCGGCAAGGAACTGCCCGACGGCGCGCTGATCGGCCCGGACGGCCAGTTCTCCACCGACCCGGCCACGTTGTATGGCCCGTTGACCCCCGGCGGCCCGCGCAATGCCGGCGGCGGCGACGGCGCGATCCGCGCCTTCGGCGAGCACAAGGGCTCCGGCCTCGCCTTCATGTGCGAGATCCTGGCCGGGGTGCTGACCGGCGGCGGCACGTCTGGCCCGATCGACACGAACCGGGTGCGCCGGCGGATCACCAACGGCATGCTGTCGATCTATCTCGATCCGCAGCATTTCGCCGCCACGCATTTCGTCGCCGAGGCGCGGGACTATGCCAACTATGTCAAGGCCTCGCGCTGCGCCGCCGGCATCGACGAGGTGCTGGTACCCGGCGAGCCCGAGGCCCGCACCCGCGCGAAGCGGCTCGCTGACGGCGTGCCGCTCCAGCTCGACACCTGGCGCAGCATCGTCGCCGTCGCCCGTGAACTAGGCGTCAGCGAGCCGAACTGATGAGACGCGTGCGGGCAGCATTTGCTGCCTGCACGCTACACCGAGGTAAATCCATCGTCGGCGGTGATGATCGAGCCGTTGATGAAACGAGCCTCCTGGCCACCGGCCAACAGCAACAGCAGCGCATCGAGATCGGCCGGCTCGCCCATCCGCTTGCGCGGCAGCGAGCCGATCCAGCGCTGTCCCGGCTCGGTCTGCAGAAACTCCGCGCTGATCTCGGTTGCGATATAGCCGGGGCAAATCGCATTGGTGTTGATGCCGTGCCGCCCCCATTCGCGCGCCATCGCATGCGTCATCTGGATCGCCGCGGCTTTCGACATGCCGTAGGTCGAAAGCTGGCTGATCGTCCGCTGCCCGGCGATGGAAGCAATATTGATGATCCGGCCCTCGATCTTGGCGCGGATCATCTGCGCGGCGGCTGCCTGCGCCATGAAGAACGCGCCCTTCAGGTTGGTGTCGAGCACCGCGTCGTAATCGTCCTCGGTGACATCCTCCAGCCGGGCCTGGCGGCTGATGCCGGCGTTGTTGACCAGGATGCCGATCGGACCCAACTGCAACTCCACGTTCGCCGCCACCGCGCGGATCGCCTGCACCGAGGTGATATCGAGTTCCAGCGCGATGGCGCGTGCGCCGTCGGCGCGCAATTCGGCAGCAAGCTTTTCCAGCCGGTCAGTCCGCCGCGCTGTCAACGCCACCGCGGCGCCGTGCGCTGCCAGAACCCGTGCGAAGCGCGCACCAAGCCCGGAGGAGGCGCCGGTGACAAGGGCAACACGGCCGGCGAGACGATTGGTCACTAGGGGATGCTCCAGGCTGATAGATTGCAAAAAGTTAAGCATTTATTTCGCAAGATCGTGATCTGCCCGCCGCGGTCCCGCCATCATTGCGGCTCATCGTCTGCCCCGTGACCAACCCAAGGAGGTTCACATGACGCGCATCGGCAAGATCGTTTCCGGCCTGGCTCTGGCAGCGACGCTGGGTGTTGTGGCCGCCCCCACCGCCGCACACGCTGACCGGGACGCCTGGAACGGCCGCGAACGGCACTGGGAAGGCGAGCACCGCGGCTGGCGCGGCCCCCGTGTGGTCGTTGCCCCCGAATACTACTACCCGCCGGCCCCGGTGTACTACGCTCCGCCGCCGGTCTATTACGCGCCGCCGCCACAGGCTTACTACGCGCCCGGCATCAATCTGGGCATCGGCCTGCACCTGCGCTAATTCGCTCAGGCGGACAGCTTCAGCCGCTCGCGCGCCGCCCGGTATTCCCGGGCCAGGCGCGCGACCAGCTCGGCGGCGGGCACCACCTGCTTCACCGCGCCGATGCCTTGGCCGGAGCCCCAGATCTCCTTCCAGGCCTTCGGCTTGTCGGAGCCGAAATTCATCTTAGACGGGTCGGAGTCCGGCAGATTGTCAGGGTCCAGCCCGGCACGGGTCAGGCTCGGCTTGAGGTAGTTGCCGTGCACCCCGGTGATCAGGTTGGTGTAGACGATATCGGCGGCGTTGCTGTCGACGATCATCTGCTTATAGGCGTCGGCCGCATTGGCTTCCGCGGTGGCGATAAACGCCGAGCCGATATAGGCAAGGTCCGCCCCGGCCGCCAACGCCGCCAGGATGGCGTTGCCATTGGCAATCGCGCCCGACAGCGCCAGCGGGCCTGAGAACCACTCGCGGATCTCCTGCAACAGCGCGAAGGGCGAGATCGCCCCGGCATGCCCGCCCGCGCCAGCAGCCACCGCGATCAGCCCGTCCGCGCCCTTTTCGACCGCCTTGCGGGCGAACACGTTGCTGATCACGTCATGCAGCGTGATGCCGCCATAGGAATGCACCGCCTGGTTCACGTCCTCGCGCGCGCCCAGCGAGGTGATCACGATCGGCACCTTGTGTTTCACGCACATTTCCACGTCATGCATCAGCCGCGAATTGGTGCGGTGCACGATCTGGTTGACCGCGAACGGCGCGGACGGCGCCTCGGGATGCTTCGCGTCGTATTCCCCCAGTTCGCCGGTAATCCGCTTCAGCCACTCATCGAGCATCTCGGCCGGCCGCGCATTCAGCGCCGGGAAACTGCCGACGACGCCGGCCTTGCACTGCGCGATCACTAGTTCGGGGTTGGAGATGATGAACATCGGCGAAGCGATCACCGGCAGGCGCAGGCGGTCGAACAGCGGGGGCAGCGACATCGAACGTTTCCTTGGCTTTGGCGCATTCTGCCGGTGCGGGGGCGTTTCTCCAAGCCGGTGATTGACGCGGCGCGGCTGGTAGCGGACCCTGCCGGCAATCGGAGGAAACACAACCAGATGCCACAGTCGCGCCCGTTCGCCTGGGAACGGCATTACCCCGCCGGAACGGCGTGGGATGCGCCGATTCCACCCCGGACCCTGCTGCAATTGCTCGATGCCAGCGTCGCACTGCATGGCGCGCGCACCGCGATCGAATTCCGCGGCATGCGGATCAGCTACAGCGAGCTGAAACGCCGCGCCGATCGCTTCGCCGCCGGCCTGCTGGCCCGCGGCATCGGGCGCGGTCAATCGGTGGCGCTGTATTTTCACAACACACCGTTTCACCCCATCGCGCTGTTCGGAGCGCTGCGCACCGGGGCCCGCGTGGTGCTGCTGTCCCCACTCGATCCACCCTTGGCGTTGAAGCGCAAGATCGCCGACAGTGCGGCAACCATCGCCATTGGTAGCAACGTCGCCGCATTGTTCGATCAGGCACTGGCATTGCGCGACGTCGTGCCCCTCGTCCTCGGCGACGATGCCGACTGGGGCCAGCCGAACACCGCCAAGCCGATCCCAGACGACCTGGTCCCGTTCGGCGCGATCGATGCCGACCCGCCCGCCGATTGGCCGCTGGTAGAGCCGGAAGACATCGCCCTGCTGCAATACACCGGCGGCACGACCGGTGTTCCCCGCGCGGCGATGCTGAGCCATCGCAACCTGACCGCGGCGGCCTCCAGCTTCCGCGCCTGGGCGGCGGGCACTGGCACGCAGATCACGCCGGAAGACCGCACGATCGCGGTCTTGCCGCTGTTCCACATCTTCGCCTTTACCGGCGTGCTGCTGCTGGCGCTGGATGGCGGGGCAGAGATCCTGCTGCGCCCGCGCTTCGACGCCGCACAGACGCTGGACGATATCGAAAAATCCCGCGCCACGATCATGGCCGGCGTGCCGACGATGTGGCTGGCGCTGAACGCGCAGCCGGATATCGACAGGCGCGATCTGTCCTCGCTGCGTACCGCGGCCTCAGGCGGCGCGCCGCTGCCTGCCGATGTCGCGGCACGCTTCGAACGCGTCACCGGCCGGCGCCTCGGCGGCGGCTGGGGCATGACCGAGACCTCGCCGCTGGGCACCACCATCCCGCAAAGCATGTCCTACCGCGCCGGAATGATCGGTATCCCCCTGCCGGGGGTGGAGATGGGCGTCGTCTCGCTCGACGACCCTCATCGTGAACTGCCGCCGGGCGAAACCGGCGAATTGCGCATCCGCGGCCCCAACGTCACCACCGGTTACTGGAACCGCCCGGAGGAAAACGCGACCGCCTATGCCGACGGCTTCTTCCTGACGGGCGATGTCGGCTACATGGACGAGGACGGCGTGTTCTTCATCGTCGACCGCAAGAAGGACATGATCATTTCCGGCGGCTTCAACGTCTACCCCGCGGTGATCGAGAACGCGCTGCACGCCCACCCCGATGTGGCCGAAGCCGCGGTGATCGGTATACCGGACGCATACCGGGGGCAGGCGGCAAAGGCCTATGTGGTCTTGCGTCCGGGCGCGGCTGGGCTGACATTGGCCGACATGGATGGGTTCCTGCGCGAGCACCTCGGCCGGCACGAAATGCCCGCAGCGCTCGAGATCCGTGAGTCGCTGCCGAAGACGGCGGTCGGCAAGCTGGCACGGCGGGAACTGGTGGACGAAGAACGGGCACGCGCTCGGGCAGAGCGATAGGGAGAGACACATGGACCTTGGATTTACGGCGGAGGAACTCGCCTTTCGCGACGAGGTGCGGCACTTCTTCCGCACCCAGATTCCCGAATCCACGCGGCGCAAGGTGCTGGAAGGCCAGCACCTGTCGAAGGATGAGATCGTCGAATCGCAGCGCATCCTGAATGCGCGTGGCTGGGCGGTGCCGAACTGGCCCGTCGAGTGGGGTGGCCAGCCCTGGTCGCCGGTGCAATTCTATTTTTTCCAGGACGAGATGCAGCAGGCCGGCGTGCCTGGCCCGCTCGCGTTCAACACCTCGATGCTCGGCCCAGTGATCGCGCAGTTCGGCAGCGAGAAGCAGAAGCGCGAAATCCTGCCGCGCGCGGCCAACCTCGACGATTGGTGGTGCCAGGGCTTCTCCGAACCCGGCGCCGGCTCTGATCTCGCCGGTCTGCGCACCAAGGCTGAACGCGTCGGCGACACCTGGGTGATCAACGGCCAGAAAACCTGGACCACCCTGGCCCAGCACGCCGACAAGATCTTCGTGCTCTGCCGCACCGACAACACCGCGAAGAAGCAGGAAGGCATTTCCTTTATCCTGTGCGACATGACCGCCCCCGGCGTGACCCGCCGGCCGATCGTCACCATCGATGGCGGCGCCGAGGTCAACGAGGTGTTCTTCGACAACGTCGTGGTGCCCTACGAGAACCTGGTGGGCCAGGAGAACAAAGGCTGGGACTACGCCAAGTTCCTGTTGGGCAACGAGCGCACCGGCATCGCCCGCGTCGGCTACAGCAAGGCGAAGATCAAGCGCATCCGCGAACTCGCCGGCCTGGAACTCGATGGCACCGAACCGGTGATCAACGACCCGAAGTTCCGCGAGAAGCTCGCCACCGTCGAAATCGAGCTGAAAGCGCTGGAAATGACGCAGCTGCGCGTCGTCGCCAACGAGAAGAACCGCGCCAAGGGCAAGCCGGACCCGGCTTCCTCGATGCTGAAGCTGAAGGGCTCCGAGATCCAGCAGACCTGCACCGAACTGCTGATGCAGGTGGTCGGCCCCTACATCATGCCGTACCAGCCGGAGGAGGAAGGCCGCAACGAGCCGCTGATTGGCCCGGACTACGCCGCCGTCGCCGCCCCGATGTACTTCAACTACCGCAAGGTCTCGATCTACGGCGGCTCCAACGAGATCCAGCACAACATCATCGCCAAAGCGATCCTGGGATTCTAACGACATGGATTTCGATCTGAATGACGACCAGCGCCTTCTGAAGGACAGCGTCGACCACCTGATCTCCGATCGCTACGACTTCGAGCAGCGCAAGAAATACGCCCAGGGCCCCGATGGCTGGAGCCGCGAGATGTGGGCGCAGTATGCCGAGCTCGGCCTGCTCGGCCTGCCCTTCGCCGAAGAGCATGGCGGCTTCGGCGGCGGCGCGGAGGAGACCATGATCGTCATGGAAGCCTTCGGCCGTGGCCTGGTGCTGGAGCCCTATCTGGCCACCGTGATCCTGGGCGGCGGGCTGATCCGCCGCGCCAGCTCGGGGCCGCAACAGGCCGACCTGCTGCCGCAGATCGCCAGTGGTGAACTCCTGCTGGCCTTCGCCCAGCAGGAACGCTCCAGCCGCTTCAACCTCGCCGATGTGCAGACCAGGGCGGTCGCCGACGGCGCCGGCTGGCGCATCACCGGCGAGAAAGGCGTGGTGCTGCATGGCGACGTTGCCGGCAAGCTGCTGGTGACCGCGCGCAGTGCGGGCGGACGCACCGACCGCGCCGGCATCGGCCTGTTCCTGGTCGACGCCACCGACCCCGGCGTCACCCGCCGCGGCTACCCGACGCAGGACGGCCTGCGCGCCGCCGAAATCAGCTTCAACAACGCCGCCGCCGTGGCGCTGGGCGATCCGGCGGGGGCGATCGGCGCGGTGGAACAGGTGGTGCACGAGGCAATCGCGGCGATCTGTGCCGAGGGCGTCGGTGCGATGCAGTGCATGCACGACATCACCGTCGATTACCTGAAAACCCGCAAGCAGTTCGGACGGCCGATCGGCGATTTTCAAGTGTTGCAGCATCGCTCGGTCGACATGCTGGTGGCACTCGAACAGGCCCGCTCGATGACGATGTTCGCCACCGTGATGTCCAGCGAACCCGACGCCGCCACCCGCGCCCGCGCGCTGTCGGCGGCCAAGGTGCAGATCGGCAAATCCGGCCGCCATATCGGCCAGGAGACGGTGCAGCTGCATGGCGGGATCGCGATGACCATGGAGTACAAGGTCGGCCATTACTTCAAGCGGATGACCATGCTGGAGATGCTGTTCGGCGACACCGATCATCACCTCAAGCTGGTTTCCGACGCCGGCTCGCTGTTCTGAGATGAGCGGCGCGCTTTCGGGGGCCGACTGGCTGGCGCAGGCGATCGCGTCGGCCGGGGTGCGCGACGTCTTTTTCATCGACGCCGTGCTGCGCCGGACCCTGATCGCGCTGGAGGGGCTCGGGGTGCGCCGCCATCTGGCGCATTCCGAGAAGGGCGTGGTCTACATGGCCGATGGCTACGCCCGCATCGCCAACACCCCCACCTTCTGCTTCGCGCAGTCGGTGGGCGCCGCGAACCTGGCCGCCGCCCTGCAGGACGCCTATCTCGCCCGCGTGCCGCTGGTGGCGATGACCGGGCGCAAGCCGGCCTCGATGCAGCACGCCAACGCCTATCAGGAAATCCCGCACGCCCCGCTGTTCGCGGCCGTGACCAAATTCGTCGCTGACGTGCCGAATGCCGCCGACCTACCCCGTTTGCTGCGGCAGGCGCTGCGCGCCTCCGGCAGCGGCACCCCGCGCCCGGTGCATCTTGATCTCGGCGGCGTGCAGGCTGAGATCGTCGAGACCGGCAGCGTCAACGAACCGCCGCTGCTCGCCGCCGGCCTGATGCAGGTGCCGCCGCACCGCCCGCAGCCGGACCCGGTCGAGATCGACGCCGCCGCCAGGGCGCTGCTCGCAGCAAAGCGCGTTGTGATCGTCGCCGGCGACGGCGCGCTGCAATCCGGCGCCGGCGCCGAGGTGCTCGCGCTCGCCGAAGCGTTGCAGGCCCCGATCGCCACGTCTCTCGGTGCCCGTGCACTGGTGCCCACCCGCCATCCGCTCTGCGTCGGCGTCGTCGGCAACTACGCCGCCCCGCCCGCCAATCAGGTGGTGCATGGTGCCGATCTCGTGCTGTTCGTCGGCTGCGATGCCGGCGATCAGGTCACCCACACCTGGCGCATCCCCGCGCGTGACACCGCGATCGTGCAGATCGACCTCGACCCTGAGGAGATCGGCCGCTGCTACCCCAACACCTCAGGCATCTGCGCCGATCCGCGCGCCGCCCTTACCGCCCTGATCGCCGCGATCGGCACCCCGGCGCGCGACCGCGGCTTCGCCGCGCAGGCCGCCACGCTGATGGCGCAATGGCGCCGAGCCATGGCGCCGAAATTCGCCTCGATGGCCCAGCCGATCCGTGTCGAGCGGCTCTGTGCCGAGATCGAGCGTGCCTTGCCCGATGACGCCATCCTGGTCGCCGATACCGGCTATTCCGGCATCTGGACCGGCACCTGTATCGAGATGACGCGCGGGCAGACTTATCTGCGCGCCGCCGGCTCGCTCGGCTGGTCGTTCCCCGCGTCCCTCGGCGCCAAGCTGGCGGCCGGCGATCGCAAGGTGGTCTGCTTCTCCGGCGACGGCGCATTCTACTATCACCTCGCCGAACTGGAGACGGCGCGCCGCCGCGGCATCGCCACGGTCACCGTGATCAACAACAACTCCGGCTTCGGCCAGTGCCAGGCCGGCATCGAGCGCCTGCAAGGCAACACTGCAGGCCATGCCGAGGAACTCTACCGCTTCGGCCCCACCGATTTCGCCGCCATCGCCCGCAGTTTCGGCGTCGAAGGCATCCGCGTCACCGACCCGTCCGACATCGCCACCGCACTGCGCCGCGCGCTGGCGATGAACGCGCCGGTGCTGATCGACGTGGTGACCGACATCGCCCCGCGCGCCCCCGAACCCTGGCTTCCCGAAGGATCCTAACGATGAAGATTGCCGTTTTCGGCGCCGGCCTGATGGGCCATGCGCTGGCTTTGGTGCATGCCCTCGGCGGACACACCATCCGCATCACCGACAGCCAACCCGGCACGCTGGAGCGCTCGCTCGGCCTGATGCAGACCGCGCTGGGCACGCTGCGCGATGCCGGCGAGGTCGATGCGTCCTGGACCAGCGAACGGCTGGCGTCCGTGGTCACCCGCTGCGCCACGCCGGCCGAAACGCTGGAAGGCGCCGAACTGATCGTGGAAGCGATCATCGAGAAGCCGGACGCCAAGCGCGCGCTGTACGCCATCATCGACGCGCTGGCGCCGATGGATGTCATCATCGCCTCGAACACCTCCTATCTCGACGTGTTCCCGCTTATGCCGGAGCGCCGGCTGAAGCGGACGCTGATCGCGCATTGGTACACGCCGCCCTATCTGGTCGATCTCTGCGACATCGTCGGTAACGAACAGACCGACCCGGCGGTGATCGAAACCGTGCGCAAGCTGGTCGCTGACATGGGCAAGGTGCCGGTGGTGATGCAGCGCTTCATCCCCGGCTACATCGCCAACCGCATCCAGTCCGCCATCAGCCTGGAGGTGAACCGGCTGATCGACGAAGGCTACGCCACCGCCAAGGACGTCGACGACGCGGTGATCCATGGCCTCGCGCTGCGCATCCCCATTCTCGGCCACATGGCGAAAGCCGATTTCACCGGCCTGCTGCTGACCCAGGCCGCGCTGGCGAACCGGATGTACGAACCGCCGGTAGTGCAGGGCAACAGCCCGACTGTCGACAGACTGGTGGCCGAAGGCCGCACCGGCGTGATGTCGGGCAAGGGCTATTTCGACTGGGGCGGCCGCAGCCCCGATGAGCTATTCCGCGAACGCGATCAGAAGCTGCTGGCCCTCAAACGCGCCTTGCGCGAAATCGGCCACATGGAGGGCAAATGACCAATCTCTCTGCTGCCAACAAGCTGCGTTACGACCTCACCGGCAAGGCCGCCCTGGTCACCGGGGCGGCCTCGGGCATCGGGCTGGCGACCGCCACCATGCTGGCGCGCAATGGCTGCGCGGTGGCGATCAACTTCCTGTCCGGTGATGCGCGCGGGCCGGAGGCGGTGGCCAATCTGCGCCAGGAGGGCCTGAACGTAATCGAAGCGCCAGGCAATGTCGGCGTCGCCGACGAGTGCGAAGCGATGGTCGAGAGCGCGGTGCAGCGCCTCGGCAGGCTCGACCTGCTGGTCAACAACGCCGGCACCCCCGGGGTGACCCAGGTGGTGCCGCCGGCCCGGCTTGACCTGATCACCGAGGAACTGTGGGAAACCCTGTTGCAGGTCAACCTGCTCGGGGTATTCCGCTGTTCGAAGGCCGCGGCGCCCTATCTGAAGGAGTGCCAGGGCGCCATCGTTTCCACTGCCTCGATCGCCGGGCTGAACTCGGCGGGCAGTTCGATGGCCTATGGCGCGACCAAGGCCGCGGTGGTCAGCATGACGAAGAACCTCGCCCGCGGTCTCGGCCCCGAAGTGCGGGTCAACGCCATCGCCCCCGGCGCGGTGAATTCCACCTGGCAGATCGAGTGGGACCCCGAGCGGGTGCAGCAGTCGAAGGAAAAGGCGGCCCTGAAGCGCCGTTGCGAAGTCGAGGACCTCGCCGAGGTCATCGTCTTCCTCGGCTTCGGCGCCAGCATGGTCACCGGCCAGACCATCGTGGTGGATGGCGGCCTGACGCTTTAGGCCAAGGCGGCGGTGAGGGCGCGCGCCTTCTCCGCCACCACGGCCGCACTGTCGCCCGGCTTGTAGATCGCCGAGCCGATGCCGAACGCTGCTGCTCCGGCGGCGCGCCAGGCCGGGATGTTGCCGGCATCGACCCCGCCCACCGGCACCACACGTGTGCCCGCCGGCAGCACGGCGCGCAGCGCTTTCAGCACCGTGGGGCTTGCCGCTTCGGACGGGAACAGCTTCAGCGCGTCGGCCCCGGCCTCCAGCATCGCGAAGCCCTCGGTGGGGGTGAAGAAGCCGGGGCAGGCCACCATGCCGCGCGCCTTCGCCCCCCGCACCACCAGGCCGGCGGCATGCGGCGTTACCACCAGGTTGCCGCCGGCTGCGTGCACGTCGCTGACATCGGTCGGCGTCATCACCGTGCCGGCGCCGATCGCTTGCGGTTGCCGAAGCGCGCGGCCAGCCTGGCGATGCTGTCGAGCGGAGCAGGGGAGTTCAGCGGCACCTCGATGATCGCAATCCCGGCCGCATCCAGTGCATCGCCGATCGCCTCCACCTCCTCGGGCTTCACCCCGCGCAGGATGGCAATCAGCGGGCAGAGCCCGAGGGCGTCGTTCAGGTCCATGCGATCTTGCTCCCGATCAGCGCGAGGCCGCGCGCGGCGATGTCGTCCGGTAGAATTGTCGCGGTGCCGCCACAGGCGGCGATCGCTTCGGCATAAAGCGCGCACAGCGGTGCGGCGCCGATCAGGCTGACTGGCACGCCCGCCGGCAGGGCGGCGCGGATCTCGTGGCCGATCAGCAGGCCGGACAGGTAGCTGGCGCTCTCGGTCTCCGCCAGCCGGCCGAACAGGCCGAGGGCACGCACGCCGAACAGGTGGTGCAGCAGATGGCCATGCTCGCCGGAG
>CAIRTN010000415.1 GCA_903881515.1 uncultured Rhodospirillales bacterium
CATCGCCGCCGGCATCGGCGAGCCCTTCGGACCCGGCACGCGGGTGATGAAGGAATGGGTGGCGATCAAATACGAGCATGTGGGGCTGTGGCCGGCGCTGGCGCGGGAGTCGCGGGCGTTCGTGGCGAGCGTGCCGGATCAGCCGAAGCGCAGGAAGAAGTAGTTCCCTCTGCCATGACTACGCCTTAGCGACGCCACCTTGCGTCTCTATAGCTCGGGCCCATGGCGCGTTCCCGATCCTCCTTGCTGCTGTGCTTGGCGCTTCCCTGGCTGATGGCCGCGTGCGCAGCGCCCTCACATCCCTCGGTCGCAGGCGTCGAACCGCCGGCAACCGACGCCTCCAGGCTGGCGGTCTATGTCCGCTCGACCGGCGCCAGTATGACGGCGCCCGTCGCCAATATGCGCGCCCTGCTGGCCGCCGCCGGCATCGCGACCGATCAGGTGCCCGCCGACACCGGCATGGTCATGAGCCTCGGGCTGCAGTCGGCCGGGCTCGCTCCCGCCGACCATTGCGGCGCTCCCGCGCGGCCCGGCGCCACAGGGGTGTGGCGGACTGCCCTGCTGGTCGGCCCACGCCCCGGCTGCAACGGCACGGCGGAAATGGCGCCGCGCTTCGGTACCACGGTCGAGCTGGTGATCGGCACGCGCCGCCCCGGCCAGTCTGTGAGCGACATCCTCAACTGGACCTACCAGACCACCGCCTACTTCATCGCCAATCCGCAGAACGACAGGCTGGAGCCGGGACGAAGGGCGGGGATCGCGGTCCTGGACGTGCGCCCCCGGCTTTAAGCCGCCCGCGCCAGCGGCACCTCGCCCAGCATCATCGCGGCGCATTTCTCGGCGACCATGATGGCGGGGGCGTTGGTGTTGCAGCCCGGCACATCCGGCATCACCGACGCGATCAAGGCCGGCATCGACACGATCGAGCATGCCAGCCTGGCCGATGCCGAAGGCATCGCGCTAGCGAAGACCAAAGGCACGGTCTTCGACATGGACATCTATAACGACGACTTCATCCTGGGCCAGGGCGAGAAGATGGGCATCCTGCCCGAAAGCCTCGCGAAGGAACGCATGATCGGCAAGACTCAGCGCGAGACCTTCAGGAAAGCGGTCCAGGCCGGCGTGACGATGACCTTCGGCACCGATGCCGGCGTCTATCCGCACGGCGATAACGGCAAACAGTTCGCCAAAATGGTCGAATGGGGCATGACGCCAATACAGGCGATCCAGTCCGCCACCACGACCGCAGCCAAGACGCTCGGCCATCTGGGCGACGATCTGGGTGCCATCCAGCCGGGCAAATATGCCGATATCGTCGCCGTCGATGGCGACCCGATCGCCAATATCGCCGAGCTTGAGCATGTGAAGTTCGTGATGAAGAGCGGCGTGGTCTATCGCCAGGGCGACGTCGCGGTGGACCGCACCCCGACGATCTATCTGACCGCCGCGCATATGATCGATACGGCCGGCGGCAAGGTGGTCGATAAGCCCGCACTGATCGTCAAGGATGGCCGGATCGTCTCGGTCGGCACCGCTGCATCGCTGGCCGCGCCGGCCGAGGCACGCAAGATCGATCTGGGCGCTGCCACGATCCTGCCCGGCCTCATCGACATGCACACCCATATTACCAGCCGCCCGGATAAGGCCGGCTATGAGAGCCTGGGGGTCAGCATCCCGTCGCAGGCGGTGAGCGGGGTCGCCAATGCAGGTAAGACCTTGCAGGCGGGCTTCACCACCCTGCGCAATGTCGG